>JAJRRS010000038.1 GCA_024279275.1 Planctomycetota bacterium
GCGGAGGAATGAGTTGGCGGTCGGGCAGTGCGCGGCGATGGAGCTTGTCTGGACAAGCAGGCGGCGTTCGTTGTCATTCAGATAGATGCAGTGGCCTAACAGTGTTCGTGGTGTGAGCAGGCCTGCGCGGTGGTAGACGCTAGTGTAGTCGGGTCCGCCGTGGAGTTTTGCGACGGCGTCGAGTTCGGGTTTCATCTCGGCGAGGTGGGTCTGGATGTAGGCGTCGTGTTTGCGTGCCAGGTCGCCGGCGGCTTTGAGCAGGCCTTCGCTGCAGGTGATGGCGAAGCGGGGTGTGACGGCTGTGCAGACGCGGTTGCCCGGTGCGCGTTGTTGCGGTTGCGATGGCCAATCGTTTAATAATGCTTCTGTCTCGGCGATACATTCGTCGGCGTCGCGCAGCATCGAGTCGGGGGCTTCCTGGTCGATCAACACCTGCCCGACCACGGCGCGGAGGCCACGGCGGGCGCAGCAGCCCAATGCTCGCTTCGTTGCCTCGTGATGGACGGTGGCGTAGGCGACGAAGCTGGTTGTGCCGACGGACATGAGTTGATCGATCACGCGCTCGGTCATGGCCAGGGCGTAGTCGGCGTCGGCCCAGCGTGCTTCGTTGGGGAATGTGACTTGGTCGAGCCAGTCAAGGAGGCTCATGCCGTGTGCGCCGATGAGGTCGAATTGGGGGAGGTGCATGTGGGTGTCGATGAAGCCCGGTGAGATCAGGTGGCCGTCGCCGCCAAAGTCGAAGGATGCGGGGAGACCGCCTTCGTGGACTTCGACGATTCGGCCGGCGTCGGTGCGCAGCCAGCCCTGGGCGAGGCGCACGCCGGGCTTTTCGCCATCGGTGTCGGGAAGCAACAACGTGCCCGCAATAATCAAGGTCCGCTCTCCTGTGTGTGTAATAGGGTTACTATCGTACCGTGAGGCGGCGTCGGGGGTGGGAATAATACGGCCTGGCTGGGGATTATCCACTTTTGTAGATGTGGTTTACCTAGATGGAGATTCACAACGATGACAACCTTTCTAACGAATCCCATTGCATCGGTGGCGTCTTTATTTGATCGTGGCTTCGACCCGGCGCGTGCGCGTCGGCTGCCGGAGGCCAGTGAGGTGGGCGAGTCGAATGTCCGTGGGCTTTACCTGGCGGGAGAGATCGCGGGGACGCCGTTGATCAAGCTGGGGCTGAATCGTGGGCGGGCGGTGATCGATCATCTGGTCGGGGTGGACCTGGCACGCGAGTTGGGGGAGCGGGGTGTATCGATGAATGATGATGGGGAACTGGAGACGCGACAGGCGGGGTTCGACCCGACGGAGCCGCGCGACGGGCAGTGGTACGACGTGTTGATTGTGGGCGCGGGGAGTGCGGGGCTGGGTGCGGCGGATCGTTGTCAGCAGTTGGGGCTGTCTTATGTTGTGATCGAGGGGCAGCGGCCTGCGCAGCTTGTGCGGAACATGACCAAGGGCAAGCCGTTATTGATGGAGCCGCCCAACGAGGACAACCAGACCCGGCTGTACTGCGAAGAGTGCAGCAAGGAAGAGCTGCTCGAACAATGGGATCGGCAGATCGTCGAGCTTGGGCTGGACAAACACATCCGCACGTTCGAGCAGGTCACGGACATCCAACGCCAGGGCGACAAGGACGGGTTCAAGGTCACAACCGACAAGGGCGAGCACCGGGCGAGGCGCGTGGTGCTGGCGATCGGTAAGGCTGGGAACCCTCGGAAGCTGCGCGTGCCCGGCGAGACGGAGCATGCGGCGCGGATCAGTCAGAATGTGGCCGACCCGGATGAGTGGGAGGGGAAGAGCCTGGTGGTGTTCGGCGCGGGGGACGTGGCCTGTGAGGCGGCGATCGCATTAGCGGACCGGGGCAACCACATCACGATGGCGGCGCCTGATAAGGAGTTCACGTTTCCCAAGAAGCGGAACATCGACGCGGTGAATCAGCGGGCGGCCCAGGGGAAGATCGATCTGTATCTGGGGCACGGCGCTGCGGAGATCGGGGCGGATTCGGTGACGCTGAAAGACCTGGCCAGCGGGGAGACGAAAACAGTCCCGGCTGAACACATCTTCCGCTGCATCGGGGCGGAGATGCCGATGGGTTTTTTCAAGAAGGTTGGCATTCAGCTTGAGGGGGCGTGGAACGTCAAGCGGTGGACGATCCTGGGAGTGGCGGCGTTGATTTCGTATTTTATCTACGGGGCGAAGGCCAGCCCCCCGCTTTGGCCATTTAATATCAAGTCGAGCCTGTTCGCTGCGACGGACGGTGTGCCGCGCGGCTTTGGTGCGTGGTGGCAGACGCTACATGTCGGCGAGGGTAACTGGGCGTTCAAGTTCAACGGCTCGTTCTGGTACAGCCTGTCGTACTGCCTGGTCATGACGTGGTTCGGATTCAAGGCTTACCACCGCTGGGGGGTTCGGCACAACGACGATTACCAGAAGAAACGATTTCTGTCACTGATCTCCGTGCAGTGGCTGTTAGCGTTCTTGATTCCCAACGTCCTGATGTGGTGGGTGCACGGGATGTTCGGTGACAATCAGTGGCTTGGCAACCGCGACAACTGGTGGCACGCCTCGGGGTTTGAGTACGCGTTCCCACTATTCTTCTGGCAGTTTTTCTGGGATGTCGGTTGGCTGTATCTGATCTATGGTCTGGCGGCGACGTTTATCGTGATCCCGCTGCTGACGATCCGGCACGGCAAACGCTATTGCACCTGGTTTTGCGGCTGCGGCGGGCTGGCGGAAACGTTGGGCGACCCATGGCGGCACCTGGCGCCCAAGGGCAAGGTCGCTGGTCGTTGGGAGTGGATGAACTTCGCGGTCCTTATCTGGGCGGTCGCGGCGATTGTGCTGGTGGCAGGAAAGATCGGGCTGGGCAAGTGGGTGACGGGGACGCCGTTTGTCTCGCCATCCGTCGGCGAACACGGCGCGATGACGACATACCTATTTAAGGGCTACGCCCAGTTCGCGGACCTGTGGCTGGTGGGGATCATCCCGGTGGCGCTATACCCGATCTACGGAGGGAAAATCTGGTGCCGATACTGGTGCCCCTTGGCGAAGTGGATGCAACTGACCAGCAAGTGGTTCGGGACGCTGCAGATCTCAAGCGACGACAAGTGCATCACCTGCGGGGAGTGTTCGCGGTACTGCGAGGTCGGGATTGATGTGATGGCGTTTGCCAAGAACCAACAATCGTTCGGAAACGACAACACAAGCTGCATCCATTGCGGCATCTGCGTCACGGTCTGCCCGATGGATGTGCTGAGCTTCGACAACGACCGGGTCGGGACGGTGACGCGGAAGGTTCGTGAGATGCGGGGGATTGGCGTGACGATCGAGGGACGGGAGTTGGCCGATGCGGCGGCGATGCGATCCGGTTGACGGTCACGCCCGGAAGATCGCGTAAGAACCCAACCCGTTGAATATCTGTAACACGAACATCACGATACAGACGGCCAAGAGCCACCGACGCGAACGCCTGCCCAGCAGGGCACAGGCAGACATTAAGATAATTGTGGCGACCCCAAAGATCATAACGATCTCCGAATCGCTAAAGGCGCTACGGTCACCCCTAAGGTGCAAGCACCACATGGTCGGCACCACCGATGGCAAGGTCGGAAATATCTTTACCCAGAACATCCGGTACCCGCCCCACCCATAATCGATCCAGAAGATCCATGTGTTGGGCAAATAGACTGCCAGCAACACCGACGACAGTGTAACCCACCACGACGGCCGGCAGCGCCACCACGATCCACTGCGCCAGCTCGACTTGGGTGGGCGCAGTTTTGCCGGGTCGAATGTTTCACCACACTCCGGGCAGCGGGGTTCGGTCGTGCCGGTGAGGTTGTACTCGCACTTGGGACAGCACAGGCCGATGAATGGCAGGTCGGCCGCCGCAGCTATTTTCTTGTTCTCAGGCATCACCATTCGTCTCCAAGGCGATTGTATCCGAACAACGGACTCCCACCCTTTGGGAATAATCCCAAGCCCCAGCGCGTATTGTGTTTACACGGTGGCGACCCCCGTGTCGTGGGGTATGATGCCCGTCATGATCAGGGAGACGTGCTGACATGAATCCGATATCCCGTTACATGCGTTGGCTGCACACACGTTGGCCGGCGGGCCACGTTGAAAAGCTCCCATTAATCAACCCCGACGGGTCCACCGCTGTGCCGGGGTTGTATGTTGTCGGAGACATCACGGGGGTCCCGCTCTTAAAGTTTTCATCCGACACCGGCGCGCGTGCGGTGCAGACGATTGTCGCGGATGCGGGTTTTGCGAAACGCGACAAAGATGTCAGCCGTGACGGGAAGAAAGTGCTTGACCTGGTTGTCGTCGGCGCGGGTGTGTCGGGTGTGGCGGCGGCGATCGAGGCGCGGAAGAACGATCTTAGCTTTGAGTTGCTCGAAGCGTCCGAGCCGTTCTCAACCGTGGTGAACTTCCCCAAGGGCAAACCGATATTCACTTATCCAACCGACATGACCCCGGCTGGGGAATTGCAGTTCGGCGAATCGACGTCGATCAAGGAGGGGTTGGTCGATGCTCTCCACGGGTATCTGAAAAAATACGACATCCAGCCGCGTCAAATCCGGGCCGAGCGCATCACACGCAAGGGCGGGCTTCTCGAAGTCGTTATCCCCGACGGCGAAAACCTGCTGGCCCATCGCGTGGTCGTCGGGATCGGGCGGTCGGGCAACTTCCGCAAACTCGGCGTGCCCGGCGAAGAACTAGGCAAAGTCTCCAACCGCCTGCACGACCCCAAAGATTACTGCGGCAAGAAAATCCTGATCGTCGGCGGGGGTGACACGGCGATGGAAACCGCGATCGCGTTGGGCGCTTGCGGCAGCCATGTCACCGTCAGCTACCGCAAGCCGGAGTTTAGCCGACCCAAGCCCGAGAACGTCGAGAAGCTGAGGATGTTGGCGGACGACCCGATGGCGGAGGATGCCGTGGTCGAGGAACCCAGCAGCGAGCGGATCACCACCGCCGCCGGTGCGTTTATGAACGACCACCGCAAGCCCGGGTCGGTGACGTTGTTGATGGCGAGCAAGGTCAAGGAAATCCACGAAGACCAGGTCGTCGTCACCGACGCGGACGGCGTGGACCAGAGAATAGAAAACGACGCGGTGTTCACGATGATCGGTCGAGAGGCGCCGCTGGATTTCTTTCGACGTAGCGGCGTCCCGATCCGGGGTGAGTGGCGGGTCAGTAGCTACGTCAGCTTCGCGCTGTTCTTCGTATTTTGTGTGTTCCTCTACCATTGGAAGAGTAGTGCCGGGTTCGACCTCAAGGGGATATTCAAAGATTATCACTGGTTCCCCTTCAATATCGCAGGCCCGGATAACCCGGCGAACCTGATCGGGACGCTGGCGTTATCCATGCAGAAGCCCAGCTTCTGGTACTCGCTGGCCTACTGCCTGTGTATCGTGATCTTCGGGATCAAGCGGATCAAGCGCCGGCGAACGCCCTACGTTAAGTTGCAGACGCTGACATTGATGTCGATCCAGTGTGTGCCGTTGTTTTTGCTGCCGTACATCCTGCTTCCGTGGATGGGGCACAACGGATTGTTTAATGATGGTGTCAGCAAATCTTTTGCCGATGCGCTGTTTCCGCTGACACAGTGGGACAACCACGAGCGAGAGTATTGGCGCAGCGTCGGGTTTATCCTGGCTTGGCCGTTGATGTTCTGGAACGTGTTTACTTACCAACCCATCTGGGCGTGGCTGGTCATCGGGTCGCTTCAGACTTTCGTGCTGATCCCGCTGATCGTCTGGCGTTGGGGCAAGGGTGCGTACTGCGGGTGGATATGTTCCTGCGGCGCGTTGGCTGAGACAATGGGTGATGCCCACCGCCACAAGATGCCGCACGGCCCAAAGTGGAACCGCTTGAACATGCTCGGGCAGGTTTTCCTGTGGATCATCACCGCGCTATTAGTATTGCGCGTTGTGTCCTGGATCACCCCCGGTAGTACTCCGGGGGGCTGGGCGACCGCGGCGTACAACCTGATCTTCGAGGGCAAGGATGCCAACGGCTCTCCGATCGGTGGGTTGATGCGTTATTTTAACTACGTCTGGTCGGTCGATCTGCTCTGGGCGGGTGTATTCGGGGTGGCGTTTTACTTCTGGTTCTCCGGCCGGGTCTGGTGCCGATTCGCTTGTCCGTTGGCGGCGCTGATGCACATCTATGCACGGTTCAGCCAGTTCCGCATCCTAAGTGACAAGAAAAAATGTATCTCCTGCAACGTCTGCACCAGCGTGTGCCATCAGGGGATCGACGTCATGAACTTCGCCAACAAGGGCCTGCCGATGGAAGACCCCCAGTGCGTGCGATGCTCGGCCTGCGTCCAGTCCTGCCCGACTGGGGTGCTGAGCTTTGGGCGTATCAACCGGAATACAGGTGAAGTCCTGGGAATTGATACACTTGGGGCCTCACCGGTGCGGATGGCGGAGCTGACGGTGAATGGGAAGACCGTCGGAACTTAATCCTGGTAAGGGCGTGTTATGAATGGTGTGTTGAAGTTTATTTTTATTGTTGTTCTGGCGATCGGGTCGCCGGCCCTGGCGCAGGACGCGGCGTTCCACCAGAGGTTCGCCGACCAGATTGGTAGCGCCCACGGGGCCGACGCCTACCGGTCTCACACGGCGTTGCGTGCCGATGTCACCGTCACCTTCGGCGGCAAGGTCATACTCAGTGGCGTGATCATTTTCGATACCCCGGTCGGCCAGTCGCGGATCGAAACGGCGGACGGGGTGGTGATGGTGTTTGACGGGAAGGATGCCTACGTCAGCCCAGCCGATGCGCCGGTCCCGCCGGGGATGGCGAGGTTTCAGTTATTGACCTGGCCTTACTTCGTGGCTGCGCCCTTTAAGCTCGCCGACCCCGGGACACACATCGACGACGCGGGTGATAAACCCCTGGACGCCGGGCGCGCCTTGCCCGCCGGCAAGCTCTCTTTCGCGCCCGGCACCGGCGACTCGCCCGAGGACTGGTACATCGTTTACCGTGATCCCGACACCGATCGTCTGGCGGCGATGGCGTACATCGTGACCTACAGCAAGTCCGCGCACGATGCGGAGAAAGAGCCTCACATGGCTATCTACGAAGCGTTCGAGGATATCGATGGCGTCATCCTGCCGACACGCTTTAGCTTGTGGAACTGGGAATCAGGCACAGGCAAGGTCGGCGAGGTGCTCGGGCGGGTCGAGCTTAGCAACTACCAATTTATTGAACCCGATGAATCCACGTTCACCAAACCCGACCACGCACGCATAGACACCCCACCATCACCACCATCCTCACAACCACCAGCTAATTAAGGATAAGCCATGACCAACACAGCCAACGCTTCATCAGACACGCTTTTTGCAGACGCTATCGGTCGACTCGATCAGGCTGGGAAGATCGCCGGGCTTGACCCCGAGGTGGTCGAGTTGTTGAAGCACCCCAAGGCGGTGATGCACTTCTCGATCCCCGTGCGGATGGACGACGGCTCGCTTAAAGTATTCGAGGGCTACCGCGTTCGGCATAACAATCACCGCGGCCCGACCAAGGGCGGGATCCGTTATCACCCAAACGTGTCGCTGGATGAGGTCAAGGCGCTGGCGTTCTGGATGACGTGCAAGTGTGCCGTGGTGGGCATCCCGTTCGGCGGAGCCAAGGGCGGGATCACCGTGGACCCCCACGGGTTGTCGCACATGGAGCTTGAACGGCTGTCGCGCGGATTCATCCAGCAGGTCGCCGACTTCATCGGGCCTGATGTTGATATCCCTGCACCGGATGTTTATACCAACGCCCGGATCATGGGGTGGATGATGGATGAGTACTCCAAGATCAAACGCCAACACAGCCCGGCGGTTATCACCGGCAAGCCGATCCCCTTGGGCGGCAGCCTGGGGCGCGACGACGCCACCGGACGCGGGGCGTATTACTGCATCAAGGAGCTTGAGAAGAGACGAAATTGGAACCCCGCCGATATCACCGTCGCGGTGCAAGGCTTCGGCAACGGCGGGCAGAACGCGGTGAAACTGCTGCACGCCGATGGGTATAAGATCGTTGCTGTGAGTGACTCCAAAGGCGGGATCTATAAGCCCGAGGGGTTCGATGTGCCCAGCCTGATCCAGATCAAGAACGAGTCGCGCAAGCTCAAGGCGGTCTACTGCGACGGCTCGGTCTGCGAAGCCATCGAAGCCGACTCGATCAGCAACGAACAACTGCTTGAGTTGGAGGTGGATATACTGATCCCAGCTGCGTTGGAGAATCAGATCACCTCGGCGAACGTGAATAACATCAAGGCCAAGGTCATCGTCGAGGTCGCCAACGGCCCGACGACCCCGGAGGCGGACGCGGCGCTAGTAAAAAATGACACACTGGTCGTCCCGGATATCCTCGCTAATGCCGGCGGGGTCACGGTCAGCTACTTCGAGTGGGTGCAGAACCGCCAGGGGTTTTACTGGTCCGTGCAAGAGGTTCGAGATCGGCTCGAAAAGATCATGCGGGCCGAGTTCAACGCGGTTTACAACCTGATGGAGAAACACGAGATCGACATGCGGACGGCAGCGTATGCCCACGCGCTAAATCGGATCGGTGAGGCGGTCGAGGCCGGGGGCACGCAGCGGTACTTCGGCGAGGCGAACTGAGGCGTCCGGCCCCCCGGATACTTCCCCCGTGTATCCCTGGCCTCGCCGGTTGCCTATCGCCCCGCCCCCCACTGCCCCGTTGCTCCGGTGGTGGTATCATCACATAGTCAGGCAAGCACCATCGGCACGGAGGCCCGGGACCGCATGCTCAAAGAAACCTATCCCTACTACCTGGCGAACCAGCCGAAGCAACCCAACATCGATCTGCCGGTGAAAGATAAATACACCGGCGAGGTCGCAACGCGCGCCGCACTCGCCGACGCCGACGCGATTGAACAAGCGATCGCCGCTGCGGTGGACGCAGCCGAACCCATGCGCCGTCTCAAGGCGTACGAACGGCAGGCGGTGCTGGAGCATTGCGTGCGACGGTTCCGCGAGCGGGCGGAGGAGTTAGCGCAGGGCCTGTGCATCGAGGCGGGCAAGCCGATCAAGGATTCACGCGGCGAGGTGGCCCGGCTGGTCGACACGTTCAAGATCGCCGCAGAAGAAGCGACACGCATCAGTGGCGAAGTGATCCCGATGGATATCTCGGCCCGGGCGTCGGGGTACTCGGGGATGACCAAACGAGTCCCGGTCGGTGTCTGCTCGTTCATCACGCCGTTTAATTTCCCGTTGAACCTGGTGGCGCACAAGGTCGCACCTGCGATCGCGGCGGGTTGTCCGTTTGTACTCAAGCCTGCGCCTGATACGCCGATCGGGGCGTTGATCATTGGCGAGGTTCTGGCTGAGACTGATTTGCCCAAAGGCGCATTTTCTATTTTACCGACCACCAATGAGCTGGCTGGGCCGCTGATCGAAGACGATCGGATCAAGTTGCTTTCATTCACCGGGTCGGCGGTGGGCTGGGAGTTGCGTGCCAGAGCGGGTAAGAAAAAGGTGGTGCTCGAACTGGGGGGCAACGCGGCGTGTATCGTCGATGAAGATATCACCGGCCAACACTTGGACGATGCGGTGAAGCGCATGGTGATCGGCGCGTTTTACCAGTCCGGGCAGAGCTGCGTCGGGGTGCAGCGGGTATTGGTACACGAGTCTGTGTATGACGAGTTCAAGCGTAAGTTTGTGGAGGCTTCAAAGGCGCTGAGGGCCGGGGATCCCAAGGATGAAGCGACGTTTATTGGGCCGATGATCTCGGAGAAGTCGGCGAAGCGTCTTGAGGGCTGGATCAATAAGGCGGTAGATGGCGACGCGAGGCTGCTCTGTGGCGGTGGGCGCGAAGGTTCGATGCTGCAAGCCACGGTGCTTGAAGATGTGCCGAGCGATCGTGCGATCTGGTGTCGGGAGGCGTTCGGCCCGGTCGCGGTGTTAAAGAAGTTCAGTGACTTCGATGAAGCACTTAGAATAGTTAACGACAGCCCGTTCGGTCTGCAGGCCGGGGTCTTCACACGCGATCTCTACAAGGCGCACAGAGCCTGGGATGAGCTAGAGGTCGGCGGGGTCATCATCGGAGACATCCCGAGCTGGCGCGTCGACCACATGCCCTACGGCGGGGTCAAGGCCAGCGGGCTTGGGCGTGAAGGCATCCGCTATGCGATTCAGGAGATGACCGAGGTCCGTTTGATGGTGGTGCGTACGCCGGAGGCCTGATCCGGCAGGTGTTGTATCGTATGGGTGGGGGCGACATCAGCCGATAGAAAACCTATGGCCCAACCCGATCTTCATAATAACCCGGAGCGTGTCAGGCTTGCCGAGGACGCCGCGCGGCAGAAGAACTGGAAACGGTTCGGGCCTTACCTTGCGGAGCGGCAATGGGGGACGGTGCGTGAGGATTATTCGGCGGGCGGGGATGCGTGGGGCTATTTGCCACACGACCACGCGCGTAGCCGAGCGTATCGCTGGGGCGAGGATGGGTTGCTTGGGATCAGTGATCGTGAGTGTCGATTGTGTTTCGCGTTAGCGTTATGGAACGGCAAAGACCCGATCCTCAAGGAACGGTTGTTCGGACTCACCGGGCCACAGGGCAATCACGGCGAGGATGTCAAGGAGCTTTACTATTACCTGGATTCGTCGCCGACACACAGCTACATGAAGGCGTTGTACAAGTACCCGCAACGCGAATACCCCTATGCGCAGCTTGTTGAAGAGAATGCAAAACGCAGCAAGGCCCAGGGGGAGTTCGAGCTTGCAGACACGGGGGTATTTGATGGGGGGCGGTACTTTGATGTATTTGCGGAGTACGCCAAGGGTTCCCCGAACGATGTGTTGATCCGGGTGACGATCCACAATCGTGGCCCAAAGGATGCCGAGTTGCACCTGCTGGGGACGTTGTGGTTCCGCAATACCTGGTCATGGGGCTGCGGGGACGAGGGGTGTTGGCATCGACCGACGTTGAAGTTGGATGCGGATGGGCGGGGTATCGAGGCGGGCCACAGCACGCTTGGCGAGTTTCGGTTTCATGCCGACACCGCATCAGACGGGACAACGGGCGACTGGCTGTTCACAGAAAACGATACGAATCACAAGCGTTTGTACAACGGCAAGAACGAGAGCGACTACGTTAAAGATGCGTTCGACCGGTACGTCGTCCATGGCGAAAAAGGCGCGGTCAACCCTGAAAAAACAGGAACGAAGGCGGCGGCGTATTACAAGCTAAACGTGCCAGCGGGCGGATCGGTGAGTGTGAATCTTCGCTTGTCATCGAATGATGAGGCACCTGCTGAGCCGTTCGGGGAGGCGTTTGAAAAAGTGCTTAGTAAGCGGATCGCCGAGACCGACACGTTTTATGAATCGTGTACGCCGACGGGTCTGAGCGACGAACATCGGCGGATCAGCCGACAGGCGGACGCGGGGCTTTTGTGGAGCAAGCAGTTTTACTACTACGTCGTGCGTGACTGGCTGCGTGGCGACTTGGCGCAGCCCGCGCCCCCGAAAGAGAGGCACACCGGTCGGAACGCGGACTGGTCGCACTTATATAACCGTGACATCATCTCGATGCCGGACAAGTGGGAGTATCCGTGGTACGCGGCGTGGGATCTGGCGTTTCACACGATCAGCTTTGCCCGATTGGACCCGGGCTTTGCCAAGAAGCAGTTGCTGTTGATGCTGCGTGAGTGGTACATGCACCCCAACGGGCAGATGCCGGCGTACGAATTTGCGCTGTCGGATGTGAACCCGCCGGTGCATGCATGGGCGTGTTGGCGTGTGTACAAGATGACAGGTAAGCGGGGTGAACGTGATCGCGATTTCTTGACGCGGGCGTTCCAGAAGCTGCTGCTGAACTTTACATGGTGGGTCAATCGCAAAGACGCCAACGGCAAGCACCTGTTCACCGGCGGGTTCCTTGGGCTTGATAATATCGGTGTGTTCGATCGCTCCAAGCCGCTGCCGGTCGGGGGGACGCTTGAGCAGGCGGACGGGACGGCGTGGATGGCGTTTTACTGCGGGACGATGCTGTCGATGGCGTTGGAACTAGCGCTAGAACAACCGGAGTATGAAGACCTCGCGAGCAAATTCTTTGAGCACTTCATCCACATCGCCGACGCGATGAACAACCTCGGCGGCGAGGGGTTGTGGGATGAAGAGGATGGGTTTTATTACGACCAACTCAGGCTCGCGGGGCAGAGCACGCCGTTAAAGGTGCGCTCGATGGTCGGGCTGATCCCGCTGTTTGCGGTGGAAGTCCTAAAAGGCGAGACGATCGATCGGCTGCCGGGGTTTAAGAAGCGGATGCAGTGGTTTATCAAGAACCGGCCTGACCTGGCGCGGACGATCAGTTGCATGAGCCACGCGGACGGCAGCGGCGACGACCGGTACCTGCTGGCAATCCCGACGCGCGGTCGACTCGAACGCATCCTCGAATACCTGCTTGACGAGAGTGAGTTCTTGTCACCTTATGGTGTCCGGTCATTGTCACGGGCGCACCTGGATAAGCCTTACCGATTCCTGGCGGACGGGGCGGGGTATTCGGTGGGGTATGTGCCGGGCGAATCCGATAGTTATCTTTTTGGTGGCAACAGCAACTGGCGCGGGCCGGTCTGGTTCCCGGTGAACTACCTGCTGATCGAATCGTTGGAACGATACGATCGGTTTTATGGCGGGACGATCCAGGTGGAATGCCCGAAGGGTTCGGGCGTAAAAGTCAGCCTGGGGGAGGCGGCGGACGAGATACGCCGCAGGCTGGTTCGGCTGTTTGAGCTTGACAAAAGCGGGCATCGGCCCTGCCACGGTGGTGATACGCGCTACGCAAACGACCCGGGATTCCGCGATCTGCTGCTGTTCCATGAGTATTTCCACGGCGAAACAGGCCGGGGGCTTGGCGCCAGCCATCAGACCGGGTGGACCGCACTGGTCAGTCAGTGCATCAACGATCAGGGTAGAATGGGGGGAGGCAAGAGCCGTTAGCCTTTAGCTTCTGAAATCTGATCTGGCCGATACCCGAACCTCGATACCCGAACCCATGAAACCTCAACCGCTGCATTACGATGAACTGCCGAAGATGCCCGGTGCCCGGATGGTGCTTGCACTGGAAGGGTGGATGGATGGCGGAGAGGTTTCGACCGGGACGCTGGGTTGGTTAATCGATCAACTCGGTGCGGAAGAGGCGGCATGGATGGACCCGGACCCGTTTTATCTGGTGAACTTCCCCGGGTCGATGGAAGTCACCGCGATGTTTCGGCCACATGTGAACATCGAAGAGGGGCTGATCGCTGAGTATCAGGAGCCGACGAACACGTTCTACACCTCGGAGGAACACAACCTTGTTATGTTCCAGGGGGAGGAGCCGAACAACGCCTGGCAACTCTACACCGACTGCGTGTTCCACGTCGCTAAAGAGATCGGAGTGGAATCTATCTATTTCATCGGCAGCTTCGGCGGGGCGGTGCCTCACACGCGCGAGCCTCGCTTGTTTGCAACCGTATCCGGCGCATCGATCAAGCCGGGGCTTGAGACGCTGGGCATCAAGTTCAGCAACTACGAGGGGCCAGCCAGTGTGGCGACGCACATGCTCACCCGCGCGGATGATGCGGGGATGACGATGGCGAACCTGTCCGCGGAGATCCCGGCGTACATCGAGGGGATCAACGCCAAGAGCATCGAGGCCGTCGCCCGCAAACTCGCCGCAATCCTCGACCTGAGCCTGAACTTCGACAAGCTACGCAAGACCAGCGACCGCTGGGAGAAGCGCCTGACCAAGGCGGTGAGCAAAAAAGAAGAGTTGCTCGAACACATCCAGAAGCTCGAAGAAGACTACGACCACGAGGTCTTCGATACCCAGATGGGCGACCTGAAAGATTTCTTGAAGAAGCAGGGTGTGCGGGTGGATTGAGTCAAGTCTTGGGCCATGGATTTAGATTACCAGCAGTGCCCCAGCCATCCGAGTAACCACCCAAAGGCATGCTAAGATCATTCAGTTCATCTTGCATTGCAATCACAGTGTCGTAAGTCAAAATCATCTCCTTGACACATATCACATCCCAGCCCTCTGCTTCTTCATCTTTATAAAGACGGGGCTGGTAGCCGTGCGACTTAGCCACTCCGGCAAACTGGTGGGCCAAGTCCTCGTCCGCCAACACGACCGGAAAGTCGATAGACATCGGCTTCGCCATACCGTTTCCATCTGATGCAACGCGACGCAGGGCATCACCATCCGCATCATTGGGGTATTCGATGGACATGATTGGATTATCTCCCCCAGATTACAAAATGCTCAAAATTGGCCCACAGGGACTCGAACCCCGACTAAGTGGATCAGAACCACTCGTGCTACCAATTACACCATGGGCCAAGGTGTTGGGCGTATGCCCTGATACTTACGGCGAAGATGCTAAGGCTGGGTCCGCCCGGCGTCAAGGTCCGCCCCGGTGAGGCCCCCTACTCCACATCAGAGGCGGTCAAACCCAGACGCACCAGCAACTGGGCAAGAGGCGTCTGGTCAAGTGAATCCTGTGTCAGGTCGGCGTGGTCGAACGACTGATAGCCGGTCATTGCGGTCGGGACGGCAACGGTAAACATGCCCGCGGCCTTGGCGGCGGTGATCCCCAGAGCCGAGTCCTCCAACGCCAGCGCGGATTCAGGTGGAACACCCAGCGCTCGGCAGGCGTGCAGGTACGGATCGGGGTTGGGCTTGTGTTTGTCGGTGTCTTCGCTGCAGGTGGTGTGGTCAAAGAAATCAAACAACCCTAAACGCTGCAAGTGTCCATCCACCCATCGGTGGGTCGAGCCTGACGCCACGGCCAACTTTAACCCCATCTCCCGGGCGTCTTCAATAACCCGCTGCACACCGGGCTGGATCGGCTGCGCCGCTAAAAGTCTGGCAACGGCTTCGCGGTACTGCTCGATCAACGCATCGATGTCCAGGTCACGCTGCAGTTCCCAAGCGAGCCGGCGGGGGAACAAGTCAATCTTCACGGGCTTACCCATCACGTCCAGCCAGGCCTGTACCGGGAGATCCCGGCCGAAGGAAGCGAACACGTCCCGCCACGCCTCGTATTGGGGGCGTTCAGTTTCGAGGATTAACCCGTCAAAGTCGAAGACGATAGCGCGGATCATACGCCAGCAGCTTTCATAGCGACGATCACCTTGGCGCGGTCGTCACTTCCAAAGAGCGCGGAGGCGGTGACGATGACATCCGTGCCAGCGGCGACGGCGAGCGGGGTGGTTTCGACATTGAGTCCGCCGTCCATCTCGATCCGTGTGCCGGGTGCGGTGCGCTCTTTGAGCCAACGGGTTTTTTCAAGAACCTCGGGGATAAACTTCTGGCCCGATCGGCCGGGGATCACGCTCATGACCAGGACGAGATCGAGGTCGTTAAGGTGCGGGCCGATCCCCTGTTCGAGTTGTTGCAGGGTTGTGGGTGGGTTGACGACCATCCCGGGGGACATGCCTGCATCACGGATGCGCTTAATCAATTCCCCGGCATCAACCCCATCGGGACGCATGGGCTTGCATACTTCGACGTGGAAGGCGAACAGATTGGCCCCGGCCTGCGCGAATGAGTCAACATAATCGCCGGGCCGTTGGACCATCAGATGAACATCAAGAAATACATCCGGGAGGTGACGGCGTACCCCACGGATCATGTCGGCACCCATCGTCAGGTTCGACACGAAGTGCCCATCCATCACATCAATGTGCAACAGGTCCGCGCCTTTGCCTAATACGTCCTGACAGTCCTTGGCCATCGCGCCAAAGTCTGCGGACAGGATTGACGCGGCGATCAGGGGGTGAGTGGGTGGCTGGGTAATGTCGAGCATGGGGGTATGATAGCGGGTGGTCGGGTCTGGGGTCCAGGGTATCGGAATGAATTGACGGGTCTCCCAAGCGTTTCTTATCCATCTTGCCCGGCGCAAGAACGGGGGTCAGAACCGGCTGATGATCGCGACACGGACATAGGGTTCATCGCTGATATCGCGGACGGTGTCGGTGTCACGCACATCAAAGCCGCGGGTAAACGCCTGATCGAAGGCGTAGCCGCCAGCCACACGTAGCTCCACGCCCGGGAAGCTGTCACCCTCTCGGCCGCGCCAGACGACGCCGGCCTCGATGCGCTGCTGGGCGAACATCAGTCGGCGATTATTGTTTGGGTCGGAGTCGAGCTTGTAGGCGTTGAGGCTGCTGTCGTAGCTGGCGTAGACCGACCAGGGCTGTGTTACTTCGTACTCGATGATGCCCTTGATCGTGGTGGGGATGAAGTAAGTGGCGCGCAGGGTCGTCTTGTCGTTGGGTTTCCAGGTGATGCTGCTGGAGGGGAAGCCGAGTGTGTAGGTGGTCTGGTCGTCGAGCCGATCGTAGTAGATGAACCCGGGGAGGGGGATGTCCGGGGCAAACGTGCGGTGGCCGTCATAGTCGAGGATGAGCTTGTAGCCCCGATGCTCGCCGAGGCTGCGTGTCACGATCAGGTCCGCCAGGCCGTAGTACGCGCCGCCGTCGCCGAAGGCATTGTCCCCTGCATACCCGCCGCCGAGGATGACTTGCAGCGTCGTGTCCGGATCGACATCAAACATCATCGCCCCGGCGAACGAGACATCAACCAGACGCTGGGGCAGCGCGGTGTCGGGGCTGTGGATATCCAAGCGGTGTGTGTTGAAAGCGAAACTGGGCGAGAGCGTGTCGTTGGGTTCCAGACGCCACCGCCCCGCCGCCTGATAGCGAGACAACCGAACATCCATCCCGGTCTGGTCGGTATCACCCTTAGACTGCCCCCAAGCGTCGGCTGTAAAATCCACGGCCCGCTCGGCCGCCCAAGGATTAGCCAGCATCGTCGAGGCGGTCTGGGCATGGGAAACTGAAACGCAACCTACAATGAGCCAAACCGGTATCAGGGCACGGATGAGTTGTTTAGCCAAAGGACACCTCCCAAAATAACCAACAAGCATGAAGACTGGACGTGCTGAAGTATACCGCGCATAAAAAAGCCAGACCTTCGATAAACTCAGGCCCGGCTTTGAGGGGGGGCAAAATGGTTGGGTGTGATCTATTTTTCGTCTAGCAGCTCAACACTGGCAAACTTCTTGCCTTCGAGCATCTCCAGGCTTGCGCCGCCACCTGTGCTGACGTGGCTGACCTTGTCGGCAAACCCGAGCTGCTCGACTGCGGCGGCGCTGTCACCCCCGCCGATGATGCTGGTCGCACCTCCCCCGGAAGCATCGGCGATGGCCTGGGCGACGGCCTGGGTACCGGCGTCAAAAGGGGGCATCTCAAAGACGCCCATCGGGCCGTTCCAGACGACTGTTTTGGCGTCCTTGACCGCGTCACAAAACAGCTCGATCGACTTGGGACCGATGTCCAGCCCCTCGTAGCCGTCGGGAATATCGCCGGTGACGATCTGCTTGTTGCAGTCGCCGGAGAACGCGTCGCCGCAATGGGTGTCGATCGGGAGCACGAGTTTGTCGCCACCGAGTTCGAGTATCCGCTTGGCCATCTCGACCCGGTCCTTCTCGACCAGGCTGTTGCCGACCTGCTTGCCTTGCGCCAGGAAGAAGGTGTACGCCATCGCCCCACCGACGAGTACCTTGTCGCAGATCTTCAGGAGGTTTTCGATGACGGTGATCTTGTCCGAGACTTTCGCGCCGCCGAGGATCGCGACGAAGGGACGCTCGGGGGTGCTGATCGTATCGGTGAGGTACTTGATTTCTTTTTCGACCAGGAACCCGCAGACCACAGACTTACCCGCAGCCTTCATCGCATTAGGCACAGCCACCATCGAGGCGTGTTCGCGGTGGCAGGTGCCGAAAGCGTCGTTGCAGTAGAGGTCGCCGAAGCCGGCTAGAGTCTGGGCAAAATCCGCATCGCCTTTCTTCTCAGCCTTGGAGAATCGCAGGTTCTCAAGCACCAGCACCTGTCCGGGCTGAAGCGACAGGGCCTTGATGCGGGCATCTTCGCCGATGGTATCGCTGGCGAACAACACCTCCATCTTCAACAGCTCACCCAGGCGGTCCGCAGCAGGCTCAAGGCTGAACGCCGGCTCCGGGCCGATGCCCTTGGGCCTGCCCAGATGGCTCATCAATACCAGCGAACCCCCGCCATCCAAAACACTTGTGATCGATGGCATAGCCATGCGTATCCGCCTGTCATCACTGATCTTGCCGTCCTGCAAGGGGACATTAAAATCCACACGCATCAACACACGCTTGCCCGCCACGTCGGCATCGGCAATCGTCTTCTTAGGCATCGGTCTCTCCGAGTTGTAAATAAGATTAAGGGGGCTGAAAACTGGAATAGGCATAATAGTCAGCCGCCACGGGCATTCAAGCCCATGTGTGTAAAAATATCGACACACCCCGAGAATTCGCTCGGTCATGGGCTAGCCAATTCGCTGGGAACCCTGGGGAGCCGGGGATACCGGGGGATACCGGCGGAAGTGATTGGTAATAAGTGAAGCACCGTCCTAGAGTCATACGAGGATTATGATTGCCCGATCAAACAGGACACGACTATGACCCGTACGCAGACCCTTCACGACATCCAGACAAATGCCGGGGCCGAGTTCATCGGCTACGGGCCTGACGAATCCGGGGCTGTGGAGATTTCACAGGGCTTTGGGCATTACGAGGCCGAGTACGCCGCGATACGCCAGCGCGTCGGGCTGATGCACCTGCCGCAACGGGCTGTGCTGCGATTCACCGGCGGCGACTGCAAGGATTTCCTGCACCGGATGCTGACCCAGGATATCAACAGCCTTAAGGGCGGCTCGACGGTCCGGGCCTTTCAACTCAACCAGAAGGGCCGGGTCATCGCGGACATCATCGTCCACCACGGCGACGTGGACACCTGGCTGGAGATGGATCGGTTCGACCTGCCCGCAGTCCGTGAGATGTACGAATCGCACCTGTTTGTAGACGATGTAAAGATCGAGGACTGGACCGACCAGCGCACAGCATTGGCGCTGCACGGCCCATCATCGATTGACCTGCTGCGCGCCGTCTGCGAGGAAGACCCGCAGACAATGGCCGACATGCCCGGGACGCACCATGTGCTGACACTGGCGGGGGTGAAAGTGACGGTATATCGCTGGGATACCTGCGGCGTGATGGGTTTTGGTTTGTGGGTTCCATCAGCGAAAGCGACAGAGATATATCAATCACTATTGAGCGCATCCGGTTACGAGTTGGAGCAACCGGACGCCCAGACAGACCCCAAGGCGGCGGCGGAGTTTGCCCAACGCCGACGCGCGAGCCTGCGTGGTCGGCCGATCGGCTGGTCGGCATTCAACACCGCGCGCATCGAAGCGGGCTCGCCCATCTTCCACGTCGACTTCGGACACGATTCGCTCCCGGGTGAGACCGGCATACTCGACGTGGCGGTCAGCTTTACCAAGGGCTGCTACCTCGGCCAGGAGATCGTCGCGCGGATGCAGAGCCTGGGCCATCCCAAGCGGGTGCTGGTCGGGCTTCGTGTCCAAGGCGATCAACTCCCCGTCGCGGGCACTCAGGTCACCGAACCAGCGGAAGACGACAACCACAAAGGCAACGACACCAAATCACCCGCCGCGACACACAAAATCATCGGCGGGGTGACCAGCTCCGCGATCTCTCCGCTGCTGGGTCACACACCCGTGGTCTTTGCCGTGATGAAATGGGGGCACCACAGCCCGGGGACAAACGTACTGATCCCCGCGGAGGGTGGGCTTGTCAAAGCATCCGTCCAAGGCCTTCGCTTCCTGGATCCTGCGGCCGATTGATCACTTAACACCCAGCCAGACGGGATAATCGGCCGTCATATACCCCCCGCCTAGGCAGTATGTCCGATAGTCCTGCGGGTAAAACCCGATGCCTGATGATGTGAAATACGGTGCCTGGATCGGGCTGATCGTGGTATCCTGTGGCTGTTGTTTCAACGTGTATCACGCCGATATTAATGCTGGGGAGTCATCACGGAGAAACGAGCAACCATGAACCAACAGGCGTACCAGATCGACCGGGACCGCCGGGTATTGGTAGCCCGCCCAAACCGTGCCCAGTGCATGGGCGCGGACCTCGCCTCGCTTGTCGTCGAGCTTTGCCAGCGAATCGATCAGGGTGACGCCGACAGCGTCGTGATCGAACTGAGCAACGTCCAGCACATGGACTCGTGCTGCCTGGGCAGGATCATTGTTCTGCACCAACATGCCCGAGCCGCAGGCGGGTCCGTCGCGCTGGCACAGTGCCAACCCAATGTCGAGTTTCTTTTCAAGATGACTAAGCTGGACAAGGTGCTGGGGCTATACGACAGCACCGAAAACGCCATCGCCGAACTGCGCGACAGACGGACCCGACCCAAACCGCACCAGAACCGCACAGGCCCAACTGATTCGGATACACCCCGCAATCTACAACCCGCCCGACAAACACGCGGCTACGCGCCGATGATCGCGGCACTGCTGCGGGCACACAAACGCATCCACGCCAGCCGACCCGTCGCCCAGGAACAGACCCTGCACCACGGCCCCCCTTCTTAATCCCGCCGCCTCACCACCCAAACACAACAACAAAACACCGCTGCCACAGCCCGTAAACACCCGGTCCTGCCGGTTGCAGGGGTCATTACCTCTGGCGAACCCCGGGCAAGTAGAGAATCCAGGCAACCGACCACACCCGCCTCAGCCGCCGCCGAACCCATCCGATAAAGATAGTGAGGCAATACAACGCGCTGATGGCGCGGAGGATTATTATGCTCCCCGAAGGATTCGAAGTCGAGCAGGCGGGCCAACTGGTCACCGCATACCTACGCGCCACGGAGGTCGCACACATCGACATGCAGGAGTTGATGCAGGAGTGCGCTGAAAAAATCCGCTACAACAACGCACAAAACTTCATCTTCGACCTCGAACAGGTCGAGTTCCTCGCGTCAGCCTGCATCGGGTCGCTGGTCGAGTTCCTCCAGGAAGTCGAGCACTGCCGGGGCCAGATCGCGCTGGTGAATTGCCAGGACAACGTCACATTCCTCTTCAAGGTCACACGGCTGGACAACGTGTTCCACATGTTCGACGACCTGGAAGAGGCGATCGAGAGCTTCTAGACCGCCCTCTATCCAACCGTAGCGACTCACCGATAGCCCCCGGCGGAAGCCGGGGGTTCTATCACGGGCTTTCGTTCACGGTTAACAAGTAATACCAATCCCATTAAATACTCGTGCGCCTGTGAAGACCACGCTCGCCCGAACGTGGGACGGCACTACTAGAGCAATTCGCGTCATTTTTCTCCTAACGAGCCGCGACCGTAAGGGAGCGGGATTCCCGTGTGTCCGCCCCCTTACGGTCGCGGTTCGTTGAGACAAATGAAAACTATTTCTGCAAATTGCTCTAACTGACGCACGAGTTCTTTTCGGGATTGGTATAAGCCGCTACGCCTGAATTGGGAATGCGCTAAAACGTCGTTGCCACCAGCCAGTTGCATATACAGGTAACGTCGGGGCACCGTTTAGCCGAAATTTTATAAGTGGCTGTGTGCATCAGACGCGGGTTTTCGAGGCTTACATTATCGGGTGGTGATCCATGGACAACAATCAAACCGACGGCGTGACGGACGACCCAAAGACTGGCAAAACCACGAACCGACGCTGGCTTAGGTTTGCGCTGCGGGCCGTTCTGGTGTTGCTGCTGCTAGTCGCAGCCGGGTCCGCGATTATCATTTACCTCGCGCGCTCCGAGCCGACCTATTGGAAAGAACATCAGGTATTCCTCCGTGAGTCTACGCCCGAGCAACTCGAACAACTCGCGGAGCAGGTTGATTTACAGTTGCAATCCCTCGCCAACCTGGGACTTGATCCGATCGACCGCGAAGCCGATGCCGCGATGCAGTCGCTCAATGCGCTCGCCGGCTCGGATAGACCCGACGACAACCAGGCCAAGGTCAAGCCCGAGGACGTTCACATCAACATCGATCAGGTATTTACCCTCACCAACGACCAACTCGCCGCCGTCGTGCAGACTCGCCTGGAAGACTGGATGAGCGATCGGGGTTACGACAAGCCGACCGAGATCACCGACCCGCTGGTCGCCGTCGATGATGGCAGCCTGGTGATGGCGTTTCAACTACAGCTCGGCAGCTTCGCTCAGATTGTTTCCGGGAGGTTCGACCTGCAGATCCACAACGACGGCATGGCCGAGCTATCCATGAAACGCTTCCTCGTCGGAACCCTCCCCGTCCCCGCCA
The DNA here is from genome assembly GCA_024279275.1 of Planctomycetota bacterium. Classification (GTDB taxonomy): domain Bacteria; phylum Planctomycetota; class Phycisphaerae; order Phycisphaerales; family Phycisphaeraceae; genus JAJRRS01. The sequence continues at coordinate 22,199 of JAJRRS010000038.1, forward strand.
ACGCAGTCGGCAAACACCTCCGCCAAATGTCCGGCGGCAACTCACGCGCAACCGAAGTCGGAGAATGGCTCGAAAAACTCCAGCACCTGGAGTTCAAGCCCGTCATCGAGCTGGATCATCGCCGACGCGCCCGCGTCCAAGACTACAAACTCCTTGACCACGGCCTGGAACTCACCGTCCGCGTGCAGGACCATAAGACCTACAAATTGATGAACCAGGCGCTCGCCGGTGTGGCGGCGAACTAGAGCTTGCCCAGCCCTCTTCTAATCACTCGACACGGCCAGTGTTTGCCCGGCCTCTGATGCTTCTTTGACCTCGATGAGTTGGCCGGTCTTTACATCGAAAAGAAAGCCATGGATGCGAACATCGGGCGACACGAGGGGGTGATTTCGAATACGCTGAACATCTTCGACCACCGCCGCCTCGGGGTCTGAGATGGAAAGCCAACGTACAAACTGTGCCTCGGTCGAGCCACCGTCGTTGTCTTGGTTACGCCACACCTTTCCGTTGTATGTGGCCGTCTTTAAGCTGGTCTTTAATAGGCGAGCGATGGTTGCGTCGTCGAAGTACTCCATACCACAGTCGGTGTGGTGAATGACGAACCATTCGCGTGTCCCAAGCATTTTGTGCGATACAACCAGAGAGCGAATCGCGTCGTCCGTAGCTCGCCCCCCGCATTCCTAAAGACGTGGGCATCGCCCTCCGTGAGGCCGGCAAACTTGGCCGGGTCTAACCTTGCATCGATACAGGTCAAGATGGAAAAGTGCCGACCGGGCGGCATAGGCAGGTCGGCCTTGTCGCCAAAACCATCCGCGTACGATTTATTTGCTTCAAGAATCTGTTTCTTAATGTCTGACATAGTCCGCTCCATAGGGTAAAAATCGGATTGAAGGGGCGAGGCGAGACTCAGTTCAATGACAACGCCTCTGCTTGTATATTCTCCTGTGACGGCACATGCCTGAACTCAGGAATCAAGTAGCCCAAGTGATGCGCGCAGTGCCATAGCTGGAACCGATTGCACGACTTGGCATTCACTCGGCACTTTTGTTTTTTAACCGCGTTAATGTAGCGGCTAACCCCACCAGCATCATCGGTGTCTGGGAATTGCCTTGGCTTCGCAAACGGGAGCGTCGGAACCCGTATACCAAGCCAACCGGCCAAACGGCCAAACCGCATGACCCAGACCGGGATACCAACCCGCTCCGCAAACGCACCGAGGCGCTTCTCGCCATAATACTGCGAGAGTTCCATGATACTGGCCAAGTGGTTACAGTTCTCGCCCAGCGACCACTTGCCCTCCTTACTATAGCCCGCCTCTTGTAACAGGTCGATACGCTCAAGCACCTCGTCCCAACTCACAAACATCAGCTTATTAGGCATCCTGTTTAACTCCGGTGTTTAGGTGTTTATATATTTGCGTTTTTCACGACAACATGGCTTCAAGCAAACAACGGCTTTCGGCCAAGCATCCGCCTCGCGTCCGCGACCTGGCCGCGGTGCATCACCGGGTGCAGGATCAGAACGCCAAAGCACGCACCCACCGTCCCCATCATCGCTTCACGCCCAGGCGGGCAGTTCTTGCTGGGCTGATCCAGATCATCCTCGGTCAGCCCCGACAACACACTCAGCGTCTGCTCGCGAACCTCATCAAACTTCTTTCGAACTTCATCCCACGGAAGATACTTCTCCGCATCGGCAACCGGCTCGACACCGCCGCCGAACATCTCCTTCCAGCCGATCAGAGGGTTCTCATTCCCCAGGATGATGTGGTTGACAATGTTCGCCTCCGCATAAGCCAGGTGCCCCAGTATCCAAAGCGGGTGGTTGCCCCCCTTAGAGGTCGGCTGCGCCAATGGCGAATCCTTCATGTCGTCCAGCAACCCAAGCGTCAGATTCTTGCCGCCCTCAAGACCCGCCTTGATGAAATCGATCGTTCTCAAAACACGCTCCTTTAAGTAAGTAACACGATCCACTGCCAATCAAGCACCGCCCCACACCGGGGCCGTGACGTATCCATCCTCAATCAATCTTATTCCTGAATCATCATTCAATAAATCACCAAAAAAACCTGAACCCGCCGGCTCACATCAAGGACAGGGTCGTATCCACAACCGCCTGGATCGCTTTCTTCCCAGCCCCGGCCCGGGCCATCACGCTCAACCCCTGCTTGGTGTTCACCAGGAACGCCGCCATCTCTGCCGGGCCGACCTCCCCCACCCACTCCCCGCTGTCCCGCGCAGCGATCAGCTTCTGCTCCATCGCATCCTGCATCCGCTTCATCGCACGACGCGCCAGCTGCGCCACCCCCTTCTTCTCGTTCCCAAACTCGATCAGCGTGTGGTCAATAAAACAACCCTTGCACCCAGGCGACGACATAAACCCGCCCCAGCACCGGACCAACGCCTTCACATTCTCCAACGGCGACCCAGGCCCATCCAGAACCTTCATCCCCTGGCCCAACGCGTTCTGGCAATACAACTCAAACACCCGATCATAAAGCACCTTCTTGTCGCCAAACGCCGCATACATACTGCCGCTGTTGATGTCCATCGCGGACAACAACTCCTCACACGTCGCCCCCTCGTAGCCCTTGCGCCAGAACACCTCCAGAGCCGCCTCAAGAGCCTGCTTCTCATCAAACTCTCGGGGACGACCTCGAACCATCCCACAAGCATAGTATTTGTTGAATGGATAGTCAATATATTGGCGTGAATTATTTTAACCCCGACCAGACAGCACTTTTCTACTCAAACCCATGCGTCGAAACGAAATGCCCGGGTTCGCCGGGGACTTCTAGTAACGGCGGGCGGTCCAGCAGGCTTTCACGGGTGATGTGGGTGACGCCGTCTTCGGTGTGTTCACTGGGGTCGCAGGAGGTATTAGCTGCGGCGGGCTTGCTCCCGGGGGCGGGGGCGGGGGCGTTGTCTTTGAAGAGGTGGATCGGGCTGGGGACATCGCCCTCGAGCATGATGCGTTGCTTCTTGCCGGTCGGGTCGGGGTTGGGGGCGGCGCTCAGCAACGCACGCGTGTAAGGGTGCAACGGGTTTCGATACAGCGTGTCGCGGTCGGCGAGTTCGACAATTCGGCCTAAATACATCACAGCCACACGGTCGCAAAAATGTTCGACCACAGCCAGGTTGTGCGCAATAAACAAATACGACAAACCAAACTCATCTTGAAGGTCGGCCAGCAGGTTCAGGATCTGCGACTGGATCGAGACGTCCAGCGCACTGACTGGCTCATCGCAAACGATAAACTTAGGCTCGAGCGCCAGTGCGCGTGCGATGCCGATGCGCTGACGTTGGCCGCCAGAGAATTCGTGGGGGTATCTAAAGGCGTGGTCGGGTTCGAGGCCGACTTTATTTAAGAGCGTGGCAACCCGGTCGCGCAGCTCAGAGCCTTTGGCGAGTTTGTGGACCACGATCGGTTCGCCGATGATTCGGCCAACAGTCATGCGCGGGTTCAATGAGCCGACGGGGTCCTGGAAGATGATCTGCATCCGTTGACGAAGGCGTTTCATCTCGCCTGCGTTCTTGGCGAGGACATCCTGACCCTCGAAGTGAACCGAGCCTTCCGTGGCGGGGATCAGGCGTAGGATGGTTCGCCCGACGGTGGACTTGCCGCAGCCGGACTCACCGACCAGGCCTAGGGTTTCGCGCTGGCCGATATCGAACGACACATCATCGACTGCGCGGACGTGCCCGACGAGCCGGCGCATCAGGCCTCGCTTGACCGGGAAGTAGGTCTTGAGATTCTTAACACTCAGCAATGGCTGGGCGTTAGAAGGCGGAGCCTCATTCGGCACGGTGTGCGTGGCGGTCGCGGTCATGGGGATATGATAGCGGGGGCTAGGGTCTAGGGTACAGGAGCCGAGGAGCCGAGGAGTCGAGGAGTCGATCGATAGATCGTGTCTCAACACCTGATCACGCATTTACCCGTTACGGCTGAGTCGTCATCTGCGATGGCGTTACGGGGTGGTGAAATCCGCTGGCAATTTCAGGATCACGAACTGCGTGACCAGTTCCCGGTTCTGCCAGGTCTTGGTGCTGATACGGATGCCTTGTGTCGGGTCGTGCAACTCGATCTGAGAAATCAGCTCATCGACGTTGGCGATGGGTTCGCCCATGACGTGGGTGATGAGCATGCCACTGTCGAGGCGTTCAACAGCGGCGACGGAGTTGCGCCTGATGGACGTGATTATCACGGTGGGGAAATACTCGACGCCGAACCGTTCAGCAGTCCGCTCGGTGAAGTCCTGTACCCCCGCGATGCCCAGCTTCCGCAGCGTGCTCATGCCCTCTGCGGTGGCGTCGGGGTGTTTGGGATTTGTCACAGGCCCGGCAGCCAGACTCATGTTCGGGAACTCATCCAAGACAACATTGATGGTGCCAATCTCACCGTCACGGAACAACTCGACAGCAACCTCGGCCCCGGGCTTGTACCGCGCTATGAGGCTGCGAAGCCCAGCGATCGTCGGAGTAGGCTTGTCGTTGATCTTGGTGATGATGTCGCCGCGCTTGATCCCGGCAAGGCCTGCGGGGCCATCTACATTAACACCACTGACCAAAACGCCCTTCCCGTCGAATCCGAACGTCTGGGCCATGCGTTCATCCAGATCGTCTACCGGGAGCGCAATCCCCAGGAAGCCGCGGCGGACTTCCCCGTCGGCGATGATCTGATCCGCGATCTCAACAACCATATCTACAGGAATCGCAAAACCCAATCCGACGAACGTGCCGTTGCCGGGCGTGCGTGGGCCGTTGCCTGCGGCGATGGCGGTGTTCATGCCGACGACTTCGCCGTAGATATTGGTCAGAGGCCCACCGGAGTTGCCGGGGTTAATCATGGCGTCGGTCTGGATGAAGTTTTCGTAGCCGCCGCCCTTGACGTTGATGATGCCAAGCTCGCGTCCGGTGGCGGAGATGATGCCCTGGCTCATGGAGAAGTCGAAGCTAAGCGGGGAACCGAAGGCAAAGACCATGTCGCCCTGCTGCACGCCTTCCCGCGCGATCGAAGCGGGGACGAGGTTCTTCACGTCCACGGTCAAGACCGCAATATCGGTACGGTCATCGGTATTCAAGATTTTGGCTTCGTACTCCGCACCATCGTGAAAGCGAATCTTGATGACGTCTGCATTGCGCACGACGTGGTGATTGGTGATGATGACGTGCTGGTAGTCGTCCGGGTCTTCGGGGTTTTGATATCGGTAGACCCAGCCCGAGCCAGAGCCGATCAGACGCGGCGGTGCGTAGCGGTCGTAACGACCTGACCGTGGTTGACCATCGGTATCTGCATCGGGATCGAAGAGTCGGCGGGCTGTGCCGTGGGGATTGAAGTCGGCACGGGCCAGGACCTGGATCGCAACGACGCTGGGTTCGACGGCCTGCGAGACCTTGCGGAACGACTCGCTAAGCTCGGCAAGGAAAGGGTTCTCCGTGAGGCTGTTCTTCACGAACGTGACACGGGATTGCGTGTGGGTGTAGGCGATCTCCCTGGCGACCCCGGGGCCTAGAATCATCACCAGCAGAACGGTGAGCAACAGAACAAGGGTCGGGCCGTACCAGCGGATTCGGGACATCGTGAACTCCTGATATTCGATCTTGATGCGTCTTGGTTGATTAATAAAGCCGAGTATTCGGCGACGGCCCGCTGTCGGGACACGATGCCTCTAGTAGTATCGACCGATTTACGCTCGGGGCCGAGATTTATACGACGCCGGGACGCGTAGGTTCGCCAGCCTTTTTGGGGTCTGATTGACGGGCAGGTGTGACAGTCGGGTTAACGTGGTACGCCCCACCGTCGCGCTGATACTCACCGCGCGATACCGCCATGACCCAGGCGGCGGCGGCGGCCTGAACCTGGCTCCCCATGTCGATCGCCGGGGGCGCAAACGGGGGCTGCCAGTCCGATAGCTTCAGCAGGTCGTGCAGCACCACCACGTGGCCGTGGCACGCAGGCCCGGCACCACAACCGATCACCGGGATCGGCTCCCCATCATCACGACCCCGCGCGACCCGAACCACACGCTGCGACACCTCATCGGGCACCGCTTCCAGCAGCAACGCCGATACACCCCGTGCGATCATCAACTCCGCCGTATCCACAATCAACTCCGCATCACGCGGCGAACGCCCGGCCGCCTTGTATCCGCCCGTCGCCCTCACCTGCTGGGGACGCGAACCCAGGTGCGCCATCACCGGAACCCCAGCGTGGCTCATCCGCTCGACCAACGCCGCGTGTGTCTCATCAACTTCCAGCTTCACCAGGTCCGCCCCGGCATCTTTGACAAACGCCACCGCGTTTTTCATGGCCTCATCGACGCCGCACTGGTAACTCCCAAACGGCATGTCCGCGACGATCAACGCCTTGGGCGCACCACGGCGGACAGCCTTGGTAATCTCCAACATGAACGGCATCGGTGCCGGCAGCGTCGAGTCGTGCCCAAGAATAAACTGCGCCGCCGTATCGCCCACCAATATCGTGCGCAGCCCGCCACGATACAACCACTTCGCCGTGGTCGCGTCGTAACAGGTCAGCATGGCGAAGGGGTCGCCCGACCTGGCCCAGCGGCGCAGGTCGCGCAGTGTAATCCGCTTGTCGTCGGGTATTTCACTCATCGGGGTATTGTAGCCGGTCCAGCAGGGATATCCTCATGGATCGATGACAAGCCTTCTGCCGGGACCAGCGGGCCATCTAGCGGGATCGCTGACCGGGCTTGCGAGTCGGCCCGTAGTGCCAGCGAAACCACAAGGGGCCGATGGTCCGACCCAGTCTCCTCACCGATCCGCCGGCCCGTGCATAACCATTCCCCGCTGATCAGGCAGTGGTCGATCGGCAGCAGCAAAGGCATCGGCAGGCGGGTCGGCCAGGTCCCCTGGTTGCCATAGCCGTTCTGTGTGCTACTAAGTTGGCCGTCGCCAGCGAGGATCGAAAAGGCGTAGGACCAGGGCGTGGTGTTCAGGTCGCCAATCACGATGTGCGGATCACTCTGCTCATCCGCCCACTGTTTGGCGTAGCGCAGCACCGAGTCGCGCAGCGCCGTGGTCCGGGCCGAGACAGGCGGCGGCGGGTGGATACCTAACACACGGACACGCCGGCCCTCTAACAACAATGTCACTTCGATCGACGGGCGCTCGTCACCATCAAATCCGTCAGCCATATCCAGAACCCGGGTCCCCAACAACGTGATCGCGGCGTCATCGCCCAACTTTTCGCGCACCAGCAACGCCATCCCAAACGACCCGTCTCTGGGCTGAGACTCCGCCATACTAAAAGGGGTATCCATCTCACGCAGCGTGCGGTCCCACCAGGGATCAACTTCCTGCACCATCACAAAATCCGCATCGCATCCCCTTAGAAAATCACCGACACGCCTCTTGTCACGATTCATGTGCAGCACGTTCATCTGCACCAGTTTTAGAACCTCAGACCCGGTCGCATCAGGTGGAGTCATGGGCATAAAGACAGGCCAGACAAGTAAGCCGTTGACGATCAATACCAGTAGCGCCAGCCCGACCCGTATCCGGCACCGCATCAGCACCGCCACGATAAACAACCCGCCTCCGGCCAAGGCGTAATACACCGTAAAGTGTGAGGCCAGGTCCGCAACCCACCAGAACCGCCCCAGCAGACTAAACAGTGTCCCAACCAAGACGCCCAGAACCCCCAACGCCAACAAATCGTCCAGCCAGAGAGACCACAAACTTTTTCCCGGCTTCATCTCGCTCAACACCGGCTCCTCGGGTATAAATTCAGCACCATGCCTACCAACATCTGTGTCTATTGTTCGTCCAGCGACACCATCGACCGACGGTTTTTCGATGTCGCACATAACCTCGGCACCGCGATCGGCCAACGCCGCGACACACTCATCTACGGCGGCGGAAAAATCGGGCTTATGGGCGAGGTCGCTCGAGCCTGCCATAAACACGGCGGCAAGGTCGTCGGCATCATCCCCGAATCACTTAAAACCGTCGAACTCGCCTATGAACTCTCCGATGAGTTGATCGTCACCGAAACCATGAGCGAACGCAAAACCGAAATGTTCACCCGAGGCGACGCCTTTGTCATACTCCCCGGCGGGTTCGGCACACTCGAAGAACTCGCCGAGGTCCTGGTCCTGAAAATCCTCAAATACCAGGACCGCCCAATCATCATCCTCAACTGCCACGGGTTCTACGACCCACTGGTCGATTTGTTCGACCACTTTATCGAACAAAACTTCGCCAAACCCAAACACCGTGAACTCTACGACGTGGTCACTGAAATCGACCAGGTATTTAAGGTGCTGGACGACCAATCTACGCCTCGCTCGCATGGATAAACTGGCGATACAGGTTCGCGTAGGTTCCGCCGTGAGCGAGCAGCTCGTTGTGTGTGCCGCGTTCGATGATTTCGCCTTGATCGAGAACCAGCACCATGTCGGCGTGACGAACCGTGCTCAGCCGATGCGCGACAACAAAGCTGGTTCGGCCTTGCAACAGTGTCGCCAGCGCCTTTTGGATGCGCGCCTCGGTCATCGTGTCCACGCTCGATGTCGCCTCGTCCAGGATCAGGATGCGCGGGTCCGCAAGCATGGCCCGGGTAAAACACACCAGTTGCCGTTGCCCCAGAGACAGGTTCCCGCCGCGCTCGCCGACCTGGGTGTTTAGGCCCTGAGGCAGAGACTCGAAGAGGTCCAGGCAATCCAGGTTCCGCGCCGCTTCGATCACCTGCTCATCACTCGCGCCGCTGTGACCGATGCGGATGTTGTCCATGACTGTGCCGGTGAACAGGAAGTTCTGCTGCAGCACGATCCCGATCTGCTGGGTCAGCGATCGGCCACGGATCTTGCGGATGTCCATAGCGTCAATCAGCAATTCGCCCTCGGTCGGCAGGTAAAACTTGGCGATCAGGCTGGTGATCGTACTCTTGCCGCTGCCGGTGTGACCCACCAGCGCAACGGTCTGACCGGGCGCAGCGACGAAGTTGATGCCGTGCAATACAGGCGTGTCTTTGACGTACTGGAAACCTATATCCTTAAATTCCACACGCCCCTTAATCGGTGGCGCGTCGATGGCGTCATCATCATCAAGCTGCTCCGGCTCAGTATCAAGCAGCGCAAACACGCGCTCCGCACCCGCCATCGCGGTCAGGGCCATGTTGTATTGCCGACCAATCATCGTGATCGGCCCAAAGAAACTGGGGACCATAAAGAAGAACACCCACATCGCCGCAAACTGCTCGTCAGCCGTTCCCCCGCCGATCGGCAGGCCGACCAACACCTTGTAACCCCCGAGCACCAGCAACACCGCAATGAACAACTGGTTATTCAGCTCCACCAACGGCAAGAACACGCCCACCAGCTTGTCCGCCCGAAGGTTGTAGTCAGCGTGGTCCGCAACCAAATCCCGGAACATCACCGCATTCACATCTTCACGCACAAACCCCTGCGTCACACGGATCCCCGTCACCGACTCCGCCAACGTCGCGGTCACTCGGCTAAAACTCTCCTGGATATTTCGCCAGGCCTCACTCAACCGATGCCGGTAGTAGTTACTGATCAGCAGCAGCACCGGCGCCATCGCCAGCACCACCAGGAACAATACCCAGTCGTAGTACAGCATGATCACCGCGGCAATGAACATCTGCCCGCCTTGAACCAGCGAAACGAACAAGACATCCTGAACCCCGGCACGGATCGCCTCAGCATCAGATGTCATCCGGCTGATGATCCGCCCCAGCTTGGTCTGGTTGTAGAACCGCATCGGCATCCGCTGAAGGTGCTCAAAAATCCGGCTACGCAGCTCGAACACCACCGCCTCACCCAACTCCAACCCCAACCGCATCCGCACGTGGAAGATAGCCGCGGTAAACGCCGCCAGGAGCGCAAACCAGATCGCCATCCGAAGCGCCCCCGCCGAATCTCCGCTTGTGATCGGCCCGTTGATCGCCGCCGCCATCAACCAACCCAGCATGGGCAACTGCAGCGCACGGATCGCACACATCAAAAACAGCCAGCCCCGTGTCCGCGGGTGCGCGTTTGTCAGTGCGAGTACTCGTTGGATCAGTCTCATATCCAGAGGCCGTTTGTGCGCCTCGCGGTCACGGACAACGTGCGTCAGGGTTTTGGGGGTGGAGGCCTGGGTAGTCGGGTTCATGCCTCACCCCCCCGCTCGCCTGTGTGCATGCCCAATAACCGTTTGCTCTCGTGGTCGGCGATCTGCAGGCTTGCCGCGTGCCGGTAGTGGCCGTGGGTGTTCATCAATTCTTCGTGCGTGCCGGTCTGCACGACCCGGCCCTTCTCCAACACGATCACCTTATCCGCCCGCCGAAGCGTGCTGAGCCGGTGCGCCACAACAAACGTGGTTCGGCCACGCATCGCGCTGTTCATCGCTTCAAGAATCTCATGCTCGGTCTGCGGGTCAATCGCCGCGGTCGGGTCATCCAGTAAAAGGATGGCCGGCTCAAGTAACACAGCCCGCGCAATCGCCAACCGCTGACGCTGACCCCCCGACAGGTTCGACCCGCCCTCGTTAAGCACGGTGTCGTAGCCCCGCTCCAGTTCCATGATGAACCCGTGCGCCGATGCGATCTTCGCCGCCCGTTCGATCTGCTCCCGCGTTGCCTGCGGGTAGCCAAAAGCGATGTTGGCCGCAACCGTGTTGCTGAATAAAAAACTCTCCTGAAAGACCAATCCAATATTACGCCGAAGATCATCCAGGTCGTACCCGCGCACATCCTTCCCATCGATCAACACCCGCCCCTGCTGGGGATCATAAAACCTGGGGATCAGACTAAGCAGCGTGCTCTTGCCCGCCCCCGTCGCCCCCAGAATCGCCACCGTCTGCCCCGGCTCGGCGACAAGGCTGACACACGCGACCGCCGGCTCGCCCAACTGATACCCAAACGTCACGCACTCCAGTCGAACCTCGCCCCGCGCACGAGGCAAGCGCACCGCGTTGGGCGGACTCTTTATATGTAACGGCGCATCCAGCACCTCGAACACGCGCTGCGCACCGGTCAGGCTCTGCTGCACGCTGTTGGCGATCATCGCGATGCTCCCGACCTGCGCCGAAAACTGCTGTAAAAGCCCTGCGAAAACAAAAAATCCGCTTCCGATCCGGAAGCTGGGGTCGGTCATAAAGAGCCTCCCCCCGTACACCATCAGCACCACCATATTGATCTGCGGCAGGAACCCGATCAACGGCACGAACGTCGAGACCCGCCAGAATATCCAACGCTTCTGGTCGCGCACCGCCGAGTTTGCTTCACGAAACTTCTCGATCTCCTGAGCCTGGCGTGAGAAACCCTTAACAACATGCACGCCCTGCACGTTCTCAGACAGCCGAAGTATCGTGGTGTCAAATAGCTCGCGGTTCTTGCGATACGCCGGCTTAACGATCCGCGAAAACCGCCAGGTCATCAGCCACAACAACGGCGTCGTCGCCAGGCACCAGACCGTCAGCCAGACGTGGATGCTCAGCATATACCCCACGAAGAAGACCATCGAGATCATCAGCATCAGCACTTCGATCAACACCCCATCGACAAACATCCGCACCGCCTGGACATCAGAGGTCACGCGGTTGATGATTGAGCCTGAGCTGTTGGCATCAAAAAAACCAAAGCTAAGCCGCTGCATCTTGTCGTAAACCTTGGCACGAAGGTCAACAATGATCCGCAGGATCAGTAACGCCTTGGCGATCCTTGAAGTCTTGTCCAAAAAGAAGCGCACCACCGCGACACCCAGAACCACGAAGGCAACCACCCAGACCGTGTGCATCGCGGACCAGTCGCCGGGCGGCGTCAGCCCAAACGGGTACGCCGGATCAACAGCAGCCGGGTCCAGACCCTTGCGGATCACATCAATACCCAACCCGGTCAGCCCCAGCCCCATGAGCATCAGCGCCAGCAAAAGGAATTGCAGACTCACCACCGCAACAGCGGGCAGCCGGTAAGACCAGCCCATCCGCAACAGGCGCAGCACCAGCCGGGCGTTAGATGTCTGGGCATCACGCAGCTTCCCGTCGCCGGGCACAACCTTTATGGAAGGGGTGTCACTCAAGGATAAACATTCGCTTCACAGCCAAACCCGCTTGATTCGGCTGCCCCCGACAATAGACACCGTAAGCCCGGGTATCAAGCACGAGGTGGATTAACGCAACCCCACGCTTCCGCGTGCGGCTATAGCGTGATGTGATTACCGTACACACAATCCGCCATAGCCCCCGCCGGGAGGCGGGGGTTTCGCACGGTTCACGTTAAAAACCCTATCCGCAATCGGACATCATGGTGGATTCAGTGCTTGTCATCGTGCGTACCAATCCTCGCAGCCCATTCGTCGTTCAAGACAAAACCGAACGCCATCTGGGGGTAGGTGGATCCGTTCCTAAAAATGCGTAATTTACCTTCCGGCTGACTATCTTACCGACGTAAACGGTTTGTACTCTTGAAAGTGTCGGGGTTGATGGTTCACAAGCAGGTTGCCCCTGAACTGAAGAATCATAAAGGGGTTCCCGTCGTACTGCCACTGAATGAATTGGTCTTTGTCTTCAACCCCGCTGGGTAGTACGGCGGGCCTCTTTGCTAAAATCCGCCTTTGGATATCTCGATATTTATCTTGATTGCTGGGGATATCGCCTGGACCAAGATGGGACTTCACCTGCTCCAGGCTCTGACCATCACGGATATCCTCATGAAGCACCCGATATAGCGAAGGTCCGTCACCGTGACTGCGGTAATGCGATGCCGCAGATGAACAGCCCGCCGCAAGCAACACCGCGATTAGCAGAAAAATATTTTTGCACATGGCTTTGTCTCCGTTGAGGTTATGTCTCATCGCTACACATCGGCGTCCATCATGGTCCCCCGAACCGGCCCCCAGTAAGAGAGACGTAGCAACGACGCACGCATTTCAGTTCGAGGGTACAAGGTGGTTGTACGCAACCCCACGCTTCCGCGTGGGGCTATTGCGCGAAGTGATTACCGTATACACAATCCGCCATAACCCCCGCCGGGAGGCGGGGGTTTCGCACAACTTCACCCACCTTCACTCACGCTCCCCTCGCACCAACACGCCCCGCCATGCCTGGGCAGGTAGGTCTTCATCAGGTAGTCAAAATGAGTACGGTCCTTCACCCGCTTGCGCGACGCTCCTGTTGATAGCCAGCGTCTTCCTAACTGCTCGTGGCGTTTGGACAACTCAAGTGAGATAATATTCTTGAATTTCCCTCGCACAGAGGACCAGGCCTCGCCGGATTCCCAACTCACCAGAAGATGTATGTGGGTCGGCTCACACGCGATGGCGTGGACCCGCCAGCGGTGGCGGGCACCGATACCACGAACCACCTCGACAACAAATCGCTGTGTCAGATCGTCAAACTCGTATGGCTCATCGGACGCCGCATCACGGTACGACTCGGCCAACGCGGGATTGGTCGGCTGCACACCCTCGCTTTTTTTCACAAAACCCCGCAGGTTGTCCGGCATCCACGACCTGTAGGTGTGCAGTGTGAACAGGTAGCAGGGCATGATGGGTAAAGGATACTGAAAACGTGGGGTTGATGTAGAAGGCGGATTCACGCAACCCCACGCTTCCGCGTGGGGCTATTGCGCGATGTGATTACCGCACACACAACCCACCCTAGCCCCCGCCGGGAGGCGGGGGTTTCGCACAGTTCACGTTATTGCCCACTCACCCGATCAGCAGCAGCCCAAAGAACAGGCAGAGCCAGACGACGTCCAGGAAGTGCCAGTACATCGCGACGTAGCGCACCGGGTTGTGCGATTCGTGGTCGTAGCGGTTCCGCCAGGCGTGATGGGTGACAATGCCCAGGGGGATGACCCCGCCGACCAGGTGCAAGGCGTGGACGATAATCAGGAAGAAGACCAGGCCGTAGGGCATCAGGCCGAGGTTGGCTTCATATCGGAGTTGCTCACGGTAGGCCGTGTGCTCGCCCAGCAGCGTCATCAGGCTGGGGATCTGGATCAACAGGAACATAGCCGCCAAAGCCACAGTCACCGTCAGACATCGGCGAAAAACTTCCTGACGCTCCTGCCGAATCGCCCGCAACGCCAGGTGGATCGTGTAGCTGGACGCGAGCATCACGGTGGTCGAAACCCAAAGCCCCGAGGGCATGTGGATCGACCCCAACGCAGGCCCAGCCTGGCGAGCAACCGCCCCGGTCAGGGGATCAGTGACAGCATTGAGCGTCATCAGTCGGATAACCAGATACGCAACCAGCGACGAGGCGAAGAGGATGCCTAACGCCACCAGGAACAGCCACATCCCAAGCGTGCCCGTGCCCGCTGGCAGGTGGGTGTGCCGATCCTCGAAGAAGCCGGGTTTGTCGGTTGCGGGTGTATTCATCTCTCCATCACAATATAGACAAACCCATAGCCCGCGGAAAACCTGCCGTGCGATCGTTGCCAGCAGCTATCAAAACACGCTCCCCGATTGCGACAAGATTACCCCGCGACCGGGCGGACCGTGTCCGGAGGCCCGATGTTCTGCTGATACTCGCCGGTGTCCATCAGCGCGATGCCGATGAAAAGCGCCAGGAACAGGAACGCACAGACCAGGATCAGGCTGTTGAACGGTGAATCGTAACGCAGGTGCATGAAGTAAAGCCCGACCAGCGTGGCCTTAATCACCGCAACGCCCAACGCGATCCAGATGTTCGCCGGCCCAAGATCGATGTACGTCACCGCCACCGTCATGACGGTAAAGAAAATCAGCAGGGCGAACACGCCAAGCAGCATCCAGATGGGGCTGACGTGTCCGATCCCGTGGTCGTCGTTCGTGTGTGCGTTCATGTTGGTTGGGTCTGGGGTCTAGGGTCTAAGGTCTGAACTAATGGCTAACGGCTAACAGCTAATGGCTTCCCTAATGAATCAGGTACAACAGCGGGAACAGGAATATCCAGATCAGGTCGACCAGATGCCAGTACAGGCCACCAATATCGACGGGGGCGAAGTAGTCTTTGTTGAACGCCCCTTTTTTGGCCTTCCAGAACAACCAGGCGATCAAGATCATCCCAATCAGGACGTGCAGGCCGTGCAGGCCGGTCATCATGAAGTAGATGCCAAAGAACAGGTGAACCTTCTTCTGCTCAGCACTGCTAAGGTCTCTCCAGAGAACCTGCGTGTGTTCGGCACTAGGCGTCGTCAACACGCCTGCATGATCGATCACCGCATCATTCACGCCCATATCTGCCGGACTTGCCGGAGGCTTGATCGTGGACATGTCAGCCGGAGCGCCAAACGAAGCGGTGAGTATGACCGGGGAAGCGGAAACGATATGGCCAGCACCGTCGTGACCGACCTGCTGTGCGTCGTGCTCAATCGCAGGTGACTCGTCATACGGCACGTCTGCATCTAAAAGCCCATGCCCCCCACCGCCCTGAACCTCGCCGCCGGAGTTGCCCCCGGAGTTGCGCCCATCGATAAATTCAATCGCGTGCTCAAGTTTCTCGGGGTATTTAGGTTGGCCAGCCTCGTAGTAGAATGCGTTCATCGTCCCGGGGAACAAGTTGTGGTCCCACTTGGCTTTGTACTCAACACCCTTGATACACATGAACCCGACGCCGCCCATGAAGGTTAGAAAGAGCATCGTCAGCAGCAATTTCTGCTGCCCCTTCTGCGCAGCACGCACGCCCCAGGCCATCGTCAGCGAGCTGGCCAGCAGCACAACCGTATTGGTCGCGCCCCACATCTTGTCAAGCGCCCCGTAGCCGTAGAGAAAAACATCCTGATGGTTGCCGCGGTAGATGGCGTAGGCACAGAAAAGTCCGCCGAACATC
Organism: Planctomycetota bacterium; assembly: GCA_024279275.1. Classification (GTDB taxonomy): domain Bacteria; phylum Planctomycetota; class Phycisphaerae; order Phycisphaerales; family Phycisphaeraceae; genus JAJRRS01. The sequence goes on from JAJRRS010000038.1 coordinate 37,981, forward strand.
AGGACTTCGGTGGCGAGGAAGACCCACATCCCCAGCTTCCCGGACTCGAACTGTTGTTCGGGTGTCTCGAAGTGGTGCGCCAGGTGGGCCGGATGATCCGGGGGGTGGTGGTTATCACCGTGGCCCGTGTCGCCGGTATGTTTCTGTTCGTTGCTCATAAGCGGTCATATCCCGTGGCCGGGTCGTGCCGGGGGGGGGGGGGTGATCTCAGTGCTGGCTCTGTTTGTCCAGTTCGATGGCCTTGGCCTTGTCGTAGACGTAGCCGTCGATCGATTCGTCATAATCCCACGCACGCATCTCGTAAGGCTCGGTGACGTGCGGGTCTTCGATGAAGTTTTCGTGCGGCGGCGGGCTGCTGGTGTGCCACTCAAGCGTGTTGCCGCCCCATGGGTTCTGCGGGGCCTTGGGGCCTGACACCAACGATTGGATCCAGTTGTACAACACCAGGAACAGCCCGATCGCCAAGACGTACGACCCAAGCGTCGATATCTGATGATAGATAGCGAACTCGGGGAGGTAGTCGGCATACCTTCGAGGCATCCCCTGGCTGCCTGCGATGAACTGGATAAAGAATGTCAGGTTAAACCCGAAAAAGATCAGGAACCAGGCAACCTTCGCCACCGTCTCGTTGTACATCTTCCCGAACATCTTCGGCCACCAGTAGTACATCCCGCCGATGAACGAGGTCAGCATCGACCCGACCATGACGTAGTGGAAGTGAGCGACGACGAAGTAGGTATCGTGGGCCATGATGTCTAAGGAAAGCGCCCCCAAGAACACGCCGGTCAGCCCGCCGATGGTAAATAGCCAGATGAACGCCAGCGCATAAAGCATCGGGGTCGCCAGGCTGATGCTGCCCTTGTACATCGTCGCCAGCCAGTTGAAGATCTTGATCGCCGAAGGGATCGCCACGCTGAACGTAATCAGGCTGAAGATCGCGTTGGTCATCGCGCTCTGACCGCTGGTGTACATGTGATGGCCCCAGACCAAAAAGCCTAATAGCGCGATGGCGATGGAGCTGAACGCGATGAAGCTGTACCCAAAAACCTGACGCCGACAGAACGTCGCCATCAACTCGCTGATGATCCCCATCCCCGGCAGGATCATGATGTAGACCGCCGGGTGAGAGTAGAACCAGAAGAAGTGCTGGAACAAGACGGGGTCGCCGCCCAGTGCCGGGTCGAAAATCCCCACATGCAGGATGCGCTCAGCCGCCAGAAGCATCAGCGTGATCGCCAGCACCGGGGTCGCCAGCACCTGAATAATACTGGTCGCGTACAACGCCCAGAGGAACAACGGCATCCTGAACCAGCCCATGCCCGCGGGCCGCAGCATGTGGATCGTCGCTATGAAGTTTAGCCCCGTAAGGATCGAACTGAACCCTAAGATAAACGCCCCCATCGTCGCGGCGGCAACACTGGTACTCGTCGAGGTCGAGTAAGGCGTATAAAACGTCCAGCCGGTATCCAGCCCGCCGCTTAACAGCACGAACAGGAAAAACGTCGCCCCAGCCATATAGCAGTACCAGCTCAACAGGTTCAGCCGAGGAAACGCCACATCCTTCGCACCCAACATCAACGGCAGAATCATGTTCCCCAGGATCGCCGGCACCGCCGGGATGATGAACATGAATACCAGGATCGCACCGTGGAGCGTGAATAACTGGTTGTACACATCCTGCGTCCCCGTGGTGATCGGCGCGACATCGGGAGCCGACCGCATATAAAGCATCGTCCGCAGCGCGATCGCGCACAACCCACCGCCCAAAAACGCGGTAAGCACAGCGATCATGTACATCAAACCGATCCGCTTGTGGTCGAGCGTCAACAGCCAGGACATGATGCCCTTGCTGTGGTTGATGTAGTTCGTCTCGCCGGGGCCTTGTTGCCCGCCGTAGCCGCTGACTTTGACCTGGTCTTGTATGACCGACATCGCTGAATCCTCACTCCGCAAACCCTGCGGCTGCCCACGCGGGGCGTTGGTGTATCCGTTTACTCTTGTAGCTGCGTCTCGCCTGTCTCATCATTCCCGCCCCCGGAGGTGTCCCCGGCATCTGCACCGGCTTCATCACCTGGTGCGGCGGGCGCCTTATCGAGGATCGGCCCGTCGTAGTTGGCGCTGATCGACTTAAGCAACTCGATCACGCCGGTGATTTCCTGTTCCTTGATCTGGCCCTGGAAGGTCGGCATGACGTTGTCGTAACCCGCCACCAAATCCTTGCCCGGATTCAGGATCGAATCGCGGACGTAATTTTCATCAACCTTACGGCTCGAACCATCGGCAAACGTCTGGGTCTTGCCAAATACGTCCTTCCAACTCGGCCCCGTGCCCGCAATACCGTCCAGCGAGTGACACTGCTTGCAGCCATAGACCTTGTATGCCCGCTTACCTAACTCGACCGGCGGCATGGTCATGATGATCTCATCGAGCTTCCTGATATAGGCGTCGTAATCTTCCTGCGACTGGACGACCACCTTCGTCACCATCGTCGAGTGCTGCTGACCGCAGTACTCAGCACAGAAGAGGTTGTATTCGCCGACCTCGGTCGCCTGGAACCATGTCTTGTTGTACCGCCCGGGGACCACGTCCTTCTTCACGCGGAAATCCGGGACGTAAAAACTATGAATCACGTCGCTGGAGGTCAGCACCAGGCTGATCGGGGTGTTCACCGGAACGTGCAGGGTGCCGTCGTTCTGCCCCCCTGCGTAGGTAAATGACCAGTTCCACTTGCTCGCCGCGACGATGACCTGGTTGCGGGTCGCGCCATTGGGAGCCTGGTTCATATCCATGAATCCACGGAAGCCCCAGACGAAAATAATCATCACCAAAATCAACGGCGGCAGCGTCCACCCCAATTCGATCGCGGTGGAGTGCGTCGGGCCGACCGGCTTGTCGTGGGGGCTTTTACGCCGATACTTGATGACAAAATAAATCATCACCCCAGCAATCAGGATCAACCAGATCACGCTCATCCACAGGACAAACTGATAAAGCCCGTCGTGCGACGCGGCAACGGTCGACCGCCCGGGGGGGAGGAAAAAAGTCTTCTCAGCTTGTGCAAGGATCGCCAGCATCCGCGTTCCCGTTCCTTAGGCGTTAGCCCTGCGCCGCGCCGTGCGCAGCTGGGTCTGTTTCGTTCGCAAGTCGTCGGCGGTGTTCCCGCCACAAAAATCCCCCGACCACAATCAACATCACAAAAACCGTCAACGCGCCCCCGAGTCGCATGATCCCCATCGCCGTCGCCGAGTATGTCCCCAGGCTCGGGTCGTAGTGCAGACAGGTCAACAAAAACTGATCTACCAGCGAACCAACCTTACCCTCCGACGCCTCGACCAGCGACAGCCTGAATGTCTGTTCATCGTCCGCGTATTTCACCCCTGACAGATACCGGGTGATCGTCCCGTCGGGGGACAAAATCATAATCACCGCGGGGTGGGCGAACTGCTGCTGCTCACGAACCCACTTGAACCCGAACCCGACCTCGTCAGCCAGTTGTTCGATCATGTGGGCCTCGCCGATCAGGAAGTGCCAGTTGTCCTCAGCCCCCACCTTGCCGGAACCGGACTTCAGATCCTTGGCGATCGTTTCCTTCTTCATCTTCGCCAGCGAAGGCTGCTCAGCAGGGTCGATGCTGACGGTGATGATCTGGTAATCGTCCCCCAGGTCCAGGTTGGTTTCTCCAACCACCTCGCGGAGGCCTTGGAACACCAGCCCACAAAGCATCGGGCACTGGTAGTAGCCAAGCTGCAACACCACCGGCCGTTCGCCGTCGAAGTAATCACTGAGTTTGACGCGCTGGCTATCGGAGTCGGTAAAGACCAAGTCTCCTGAAACCTGTGCCCCCAGGTGGTAGTCCATGTCCACCCGCTTGAGCTGGCTTGATTCAGCGTCCGCCGGCGTCGTGGATTCCTGCGGGGCGTACGCCTGACCATAGACAACCTGCGCCCCCGGATTTACCCCAGGCATCACCCCCGATATCAGGGCCATCAGCAAGACTCCCGCGATCACGGGCAGCAGTCGGGTTGTCGGGTTCACAGTCAATCGCATTTCGGTCACTTACTTAACAATTACGCGTTCGTAAATCTCTTATTGCCCAGCATCCTGCTGCTTGATGGCCTGGTCCATCCCCCATTGAATCACGGTCACAGCAACCTCTTTGCCATCCACCTGCCCGGTCTTGACCACCCGGTTCAGCTTCGCCGCCTGCGCCTCGTTCAACGACACCAACTGAGCATACGGGACATCGACGTACTTCCGCTGGTTCTCCTGCGCAAACTCGTAGCGGAACCACGCCTGCGTCGCGACGATCAAAGCGACCAACAGGATCGCGCTGACGATGCCCATCAGGGCGAGCAGCTTGACATTGATATCGTGTGAGCCAGACGGCATCGTTTCGATCCTTTAATACGGGTTGACGTGGCCCAGCGAAGTGCCCAGCCTCGGGTCGCCCGCCGCGATCAAACCCTGACGGGTCGCACGCAGCACGGTCGTACCCACAGCCACGCCGCCAAGTCCCACCAAACACAAAATTTCTACCGTCGGCAGTGGCACGCTCGGCGATGAATAGTTCGGCATCACCACCCACCACTGATCGATCCAGTGCATCACCAGCAGCCACACCGCCCAAAACGCCAGGCACTTTCGGCTACGCTTGATCCACCGCGACAACAGCCCCAGGAACGGGATAAACAAGTGACCGAATAGTAGCACCAGCGACACACAGGTCCACCCCGATATAAACGGGTTGCCTTCCTGGGTCGTGACCCCACGCTTCTCAAACCAGTACGTCTCCTCCGCGAGGTTGGCGTACCAGATCAGCATGAACTGGCTGAATGCGATGTAACCCCAGAAGAACACAGTCATAAACAACAGCTTGCCCAAGTCGTGGTAGTGCTCGACCGAAACGCTCGGCAAATACCCAAACCGCTGCAACGCCAGCAACGCCAAAATCATCGTCGCCACCACACTCATCATCGAACCGATGAAGTAGTACACGCCCCACATCGTCGAAAACCACACCGGGTCCAGCGACATCAGCAGGTCGAACCCGGCAAACGTGATCGTCAACGCAAACAACAGCGTCCCCGGGGCAGAGAGCTTCTCCAGCCTGCGGGTCAGCTTCACGCTGTTGCCGGACTCCTGTGCGACCGAGTTTTTCAGGTAGTACCAACCCAGCCCCGACCAAACCAGCAGGTAAAAAACCCACCGCCCAGTAAAGAACCCGGGATTAAGGTAAGCGCTCTTAATCGGGATCAGGATGTGCTCAAGCGATGCGTGAGCTTCTCTTCGCTTCGCGAAAAAAGCATCCTTGGCTTCGCTAACCTGCCCCGCATCAGCCGTAGTGCCGTGTCCTGGGATATGGCCCTCGCCTGCCTGGGCTTCGTCGTGTGACGCAGGCTCAGCCGAAACGGTGACGATCTGCGCGTCATACGGCTGAACCAATGCATGACCCGCACCCGTGTCGCCATCCCCCTGCGCCCAAGGATAAAGCATCCCGTTGCCCATGAAGACGTACAGCAGGATCGGCACGAACAGCACAGCCATGACCGGCATGTTCGCAGCTATCACCTCAGCGATCCGTCGAACCGCCACCACCCAGCCGGCCCGGAACAGGTGCGTGATCAACACCATGAACAACCCGCCGAGCGTGATGCTCAGGAAAAAACTGTAGTTGACGACGTAGGCATAGCCGAACCGCTCCCAGCCGCCGACACCCTTCAATTGCGACACGCCCACCGCCGCCAGCAGTGCGATGATGCCGACAACGATCGCGGTCAGGCCGAACGACCGCGCCCCCGCGCCCAGTCGGCGCTTGTCGTCGTCTTTCAGTACGGGCTCGTGATGGTGAGCCAAAGTAATTCGCTCCTGCTTGGTTCAGTCTTCTAAAAAATCTCTAACCGACCCGTCCAACGAGTCAGCCCAATATCTCTGTCCCGGCTATTCCACGCCGCCAGCCAACTCCGCCGGGGCATCCGGGGTGTCCGGGGCGTCCTGACTCATCTGCAACGCCCGCAGGTACGCCACAATCGCCCAGCGGTCTTGCACCGGGACCTGTGCGCCGTAGCCCGCCATGTTGCGGATGCCGTTAGTAATCGTATTAAACAAGTGCCCCTCAGGCCTGAATCTGCGCTCATCATCGGTCAGGTTGCTGGGCTGCACCCAACCTGCCTGAATATCCAACGACCGCTGATAGATCGCGCCGTCGCCCTGCCCGCCCAGACCGTGACACGGGGCGCAGTAGATATTAAACCGCTGCTGGCCACGCAACATCAACGCCTGGTCAACCTTGATCCGTCCGGGGAAGCCCGTGTAATAAACCGTGTCCATCCCGCCGGTCGTCGCGTTATTCTCAAGACGGTAGCCGCGGAAGTAGTGGTCATCCGTGGCGAGCAGGTCGGCATTGGGCGCATCCACCTTTTTGCCCCAGGCGATCGTCCCCGGCACCGGCGGACGCATCGCCCGGCCATCCGCAAATATCGGCGAGTCCGACTGAGCCTTGAACTTGGTCTGCTTATCCATATCCAATATGTAATGCGGACGCGTCTTTGGCGAAGTCGATACCCGCGCCCGCATCGCCAACGCCAAAGGCACCAACGGCAGGCACATCAAAATCAACAGCCCACCGATCAACCAGAACGGCGGAGCAGGCAACTTCAGTTCTTCAACGATCCACTTGAGCATCGGTCTCTCACGTTGCACGCAGGCCTGTCAGCCCACACGCAGCCATAGTCAGTCTTCTATCAACTCAACAGACACAGCGCCCAATCCCTTAAGGAACTCGGCCGTCTTGTCCTTGTCAAACCGGCGGTCGCGCGCCTCCACTTCAATAAAGAAGCGGTCCGCAGTCGATCGCCGAAAGTTCACACTCTTAAGCAACGGGTTCGCCAACTTGGGCAGGCGGTTCATAATCAGCATCCCAAAGACCGCACCAAACGCGGACAGAAGGATCGTCGTCTCAAAAATCACCGGGATAAACGCCGGCAGGCTGTTGAACGGCTTACCGGAGATCAAAAACTTGTACCCACGGATCGGTGCCACAGCCCCAGGCAGCCCAGGCACGTCAAAGTCGGTCGCCATCGTCCCCAATACCAGCATCAACCCCACCATCGTCCCGGTCAGCCCGCAAGCCAACACGATCCAGGGCAAAATAGTCGGGCGGATACCGATCGCCGCATCGATCCCGTGGATCGGGAACGGGCTATGCACATCCCAGCGCTTGAACCCCTCGTCGCGGGTCTTCTTCGCGGCGCGCATGATGTCGTTGACCGTCTCAAACTCAGCGATTATGCCGTGCAACTTCGCGGGAGCATCGGAGGCAGTCGAGATGTCAGGCGAGTCTAGGACCTGTGCCATCAGTGGCCCTCCGTCTCAGTAATCGGCCGGTCAGGGCGGTAATCCGCCTGGTGTTCGTCGGGGTTGTGAGGCTCGCCCGGCTCGTGAACGATGTCATGCGCCTGTGGCATCACCGTCTTGATCTCCGCCATCGCGATCACCGGCAAAAACTTGCAGAACAACAAAAAGAACGTGAAGAACAAACCAAACGAACCAACCAGCATCCCGATATCCACCCACGTCGGCGTGAACAACGCCCAACTGGAAGGCAAAAAGTCTCGGTGCAGGCTGGTGATAACAATCACGAAACGCTCGAACCACATACCCACGTTCACGCACATCGCCGCGAACATGATCGTGAAGACATTACGCCGACACCACTTGAACCAAAGAATCTGCGGGCCGATGATGTTGCAGAAAATCATCGTGTAATACGCCCACGCATAAGGCCCAAGCGCCCTATTTAAGAACGCCGCCTGTTCGTAGTGCTGCCCAGAATACCAGGCGATGAAAAACTCGATCGAGTAAGCATACGCAACAATCATCCCGGTCCCAAGCATGACCTTGCAGCAGTTCTCAATATGCCGATCAGTAATGATGTCTTTGAGATTGAGCATCGCCCGTGCGGGGACAGCCAGCGTGATGACCATCGCGAAACCGCCGTAGATCGCACCGGCGACGAAGTAAGGCGGGAAGATCGTCGTGTGCCAGCCGGGAAGCTGGGCGACCGCGAAGTCGAACGACACCACCGAGTGAACCGACAACACCAGCGGGGTCGCCAACGCCGCCAGCAGCAGGTACGCCTTCTCATATCGATGCCAGTGACGCGAAGACCCGGTCCACCCCAGGCTAAATAGCCCATAAGCAAACTGCCCGTACTTGTTCTTGCAACGGTCGCGGAACGTGGCAAGGTCAGGGATCATCCCGACATACCAGAACAACAGCGACACGGTCGCGTAAGTACCCACAGCAAACACGTCCCACAGCAATGGCGAACGGAACTGAGGCCACATCCCCATCTGATTAGGGATCGGTGCCAACCAAAACGCCAACCAAGGCCGACCAATATGGATACCCGGGAACAGCCCAGCGCACATGACCGCAAAAATTGTCATCGCCTCGGCAAACCGGTTGATCGCCGTCCGCCAGTTCTGCCTGAATAAAAACAGCACCGCCGAGATCAGCGTCCCCGCGTGACCGATACCCACCCAGAACACAAAATTCACAATCGGGAAGCCCCAACTCACCGGCTGGTTGTTGCCCCAGACACCCACACCCGTCGTCACCAAATACCCGATCAAGGCACCAAGGAACGACAACAACGACAACGCCGCACCAAAAGCAATCCACCAACTGATCGGCGGCCTGCCCGCAGCAATGCTCGTGACCTTGTCGGTGATAGAGGTAAAGTCGTTATCCCCCAGCACCAACGGCGCTCGGCAGGTCGGATCGTCGCCCGTGTTATCAATCAACGGCTTGGGGACTTCGGGTTGGGTGGTGATGCTCGCCATAACTTAAATTTTTGCCCCCTGATGTTCGGGGGAGCCGGGGGAACTGGGGGCGGGGCTTTGGGTATGCCCGTTGTCGCCGGTTGTCTTATGTGCCAGCAAGGGGCTTGGGTTACGCAGTTTTGCGAGGTATTCCGTGCGTGGCCGGGTATTCAAGACCGCCAACACGCCGTAGGACCGTGGGGTTTTCTGTAGCTCCGAGACGTTGCTGTGTGCATCGTTCAGGTCGCCGAAGACAATCGCCTTGGTCGGGCAGGACTGCTGGCAGGCGGTCACGATCGACCCATCATCCACCGTCGATTTCTCGCGCTCGCCCCGGGCGAAGCGGTTCTTGGTGTCGATCGCCTGACGCTTGATCCGCTGGATACAGTAGGAGCACTTCTCCATCACACCACGCATCCGCACCGTGACGTCGGGGTTGAAAACCATCCGCTTGATCTTGTCGATCGAGTTTTCCTGCTGCTGATCCGGGAACGCCTTAAGCGGGTCCATCGGCAGCCAGGGCTTCGCCTGGATACCCGGGATCCCCGTACCGCGCGGGTTCTTCGAATGGAAGTCGAAGTAATTAAATCGACGAACCTTGTACGGGCAGTTGTTCGAGCAGTACCGCGTGCCGATGCAACGGTTGTAAACCATCACGTTCAACCCCTCAGCATCATGCACCGTCGCCGCAACCGGGCAGACCTGCTCGCATGGCGCGTTCTCGCACTGCTGACACATCATCGGCTGATACACCACCTCGGGCCGCTGCGCATCGGTGTCTTTCACATCCGTCTTGAAGTACCGATCGATCCGAAGCCACTGCATCTCCCGACTCATCAGAACCTGTTCTTTGCCGACGATCGGGATGTTGTTCTCAGCCTGACACGCAACCACACAAGCATTGCAGCCGATGCACGAGTTCATGTCGATCGACATCCCCCAAGCATGAGGATGGTTAAACGCCTTCGGCCCGTCCGGGTGTTTGGGATCGGTCTTGTAAGGCGAATCCCAAAGCTGCAGGGTGACATCGCCGTGACTGTCCTTCTTCACAAAGTGCGGGTTCGTCTGATACTCAGCGAACGAGGCATCTTTAATTATCAGCCCGCTCTGGCTCTTGACCCCGACGCGCTCACGGGTCAGCTTCATGCCGATGTCGTCGATCAGGTGGTGGTTCTGCGTCAGCGCCAAGTCGTAGCTCTTGCCGGTGGAGGCGAGCGTCGCGTTGCGTGCGATCCCCGGACGCTTGCTGGTGCGTAGCGAGTAGGTATCGAAACCCACATTCACCCCGACCGGCCCAGCGTGCTTGCGGGCATAACCCAACGGCAACGCCACCGAGCCGACAGCCTGACCGGGCATCAGGTAAACAGCAATCTCAAGGGTCCGTTTGCCCAACGTGATCGTAATCACATCGCCCTGCTTGACGCCCAGCTTCTTCGCGTCGGTGATGTTAATCATCGCCGCGTTGTCCCAAGTCATCTTAGTCAGCGGGCCGGGTAATTCCTGCAGCCAGCCGTTGTCAGCAAACCGGCCGTCATAAACACTCGCATCCGCATGGAAAGTCAACTCAAAATCACCCGGCTCAGCCAAAGGCGGCTGGAAGTTATCCGCGGTCTTAGGTCGATTGCTCAAAGGCTTAAGCGCCGATCCCTCGACACGCCCCTCGTGCAACGACTTACGCCAGGCATTCTCAAAATTAGCGGTCGGGATCAGTTGCGCAAATGTCTGGCGGGTGATCGTGTACCCATCCGTCGCCTTTTCACCAAGCATCATCGCGATCAACTCGACCGGACTCTTGGATTCGCTACCCTTGCGCGCAATCGGCAAAATCATCGGCTGCTGAATGCTCAGCGTCCCGTCCCACGCCCGACCATCACCCCAGCACTCCAGATAATTCGCACGCGGCAGTTGCCAGCCACATAGCCGCGAGGTTTCGTTGCCGTATTCGGTCAGATGGATCGCTGTCTCCAGCCGGGAGAACTTGTCCGCCAAGTCCAGATCAGTCGGCGCGTCGTAAGCCGGGTTCCCCCCCAAAATCAGCAGATGCTTGATCTTGTTGGTCGAAATCCTGTTACTCAATTCGCCGATGTCCTGGAAGCAGCCCTTGCCGGAACCGCCGACGGATACTGGCTCCTCGATCAGATCGACGGTCCGCCCGATATTGCCCAACGCATCGTTGATCGCCCAGCACATGGCATGGACCTCGCGCGGCTGGTTCGGCCCCGCAACCACCACGCTCTTGCCGGGATGCGCCTTTAAGTCTTTCGCCATCGCCTCAACAAACTCGCTCGAGCCGTTGAGATTCGTGCTGCCGGGACGCATCTTCAATAACTGTGCCAGCGCCACCACCAACTCGCCCACCTTCGCCGAGCGGATCGGCAGGCGGTGGTCAGCTACCCCCCCGGTGATCGACATCGCCGACTCCGCCGAGTACAGCCGACTCATCTTGCCGTTGTCAGCACTCTTTCGACCCAAAGCCCAGTCATGCGCGTGACGCACCTGATTGGGATGGTCGCCCAACAAGTCACTATCAAAGCAGACAATCACCTCAGCCTTGTCCAGGTGATACTGCGGACGCACCGGCTTATCAAAGGCGTCGATCGAACCCAGAATCTCGTTGTCACGGTTGATCGGCTCGTACTCGTACCACTTCACACCCGGGAACGCCGCAAGCAACCCGTCCTTCATCCGCTGCAGCGACGGGCTGGAGCTTGATTCACTAAGCACCGCAAACGAGCCGGGCTTCTTCTTGATCTTCTCAACAAGGTCATCAGAAAACGTCTTGAACTCTGCCCAGTTCGGCTTGGTCCCGTCCCCATCCTCCTTGCCGCGGGTGATCTGCCGCAAGCGATACGGGTCATACATCTGCAATAGACTGGCCTGAGTAAACGCATCCGTAGCACCCAGCGAACCGGGATGCAGCGGGTTCCCCTCGACCTTGATCGGCCGACCATCAAAACTCGATACCAGCACGCCATTGGCGATCCCCCCACGCTCGATCATCGACGCGTAATGCGTCGGCACACCCGGCGTACGACCCTCAGGCCTCGCCGCAAACGGCACGAGCTTCTCCTCCGGCCAACGTCGACACCCCGTCAACGTCAACCCCGCCAGCGACATCGACGCCGCCATCAACTGCACAAAACGCCGACGCGATACCGACAGCACCTCGTCGGGGTCATAGCCCGCGAACTCCTCTTTAAGAAGCTCCGCGACCTTAGGATCAGCCGAATACTCTTCAAGGCTGCGCCAGTAAGCGCTGCCCGTCGTTTTGTCATTTACCTGTGGCAAGTTGAGCAGCTCGTCATATAGGCTTCGTCGTTGATCAAAAGTTTCTGCTTCTGGTAAAGACCGACACGCAATTGAGCGTCCTCGGCTGTCTCACCAGGTTCCGGCGTTGGCTTCCAAGCCAAGTCATACACCTTGTCCAGCGGACGCAGGTGCTTCTCAGGCTCGCGGTGACAATCCAAACACCAGCCCATACTCAGCGGCTTGGCCTGCGAAACGACCGTCATCTTATCGACCCGCCCGTGACAACTCACACAACTCACACCCTTGTTCACATGCGCCGAGTGATTAAAGTACACAAAGTCAGGCAGGTCGTGGACCTTCACCCAAGGCACAGGCTCGCCGGTCTCGTTGCTCTTGAAGACCGCCTCCAACCTCGGACTGTCCGAGCGGATACCGCTGTGGCAGTTCATACACGTCTGCGTCGGGGGGATCGCCGCAAATGACGCATCCTCCACCGTCGTATGGCAGTACCGACAATCCAACCCAAGCTCACCCACATGCAACGCATGGCTATACGCCACCGGCTGCTCAGGCGCGTACCCCAGATTCAGCGTGTTCGCCGAGAAAGCGAACCCCACAATCGCCGGCGTCACCGCACCGCCGCCCGCAACGCACACAACTATGAGCGGCAACAGGTAGTTGGCCCACCTCGGGAATATAAACTTATCTGACGGGGTCTGGTCGTTGGACATAATAGGAATACGGGTCCGCCTCTTTTTCGTAGATACCCAGGCGCTTCCTTACGCCCGCCCAGACTCACGCGAATCGCCGCAAGCCTGATGCTGCGAACAATAACGAACTATTCATCCGGTGACAAAGTCGACACCGTCACAGCACACGCCCGCCGATCCGGCGTGGCACCTGTGGCCTGACTTCGACCCGATTCAACACCACACTGAAAAAAATACGACCCATAAAAACGCCACCCCCGACCTCACGCCGCACCGCCCAACAGGCTCAAGACCACGCTGCGACACAAAATTCTCCTGTAAAAAACAAAATTTTAACAACACAAACAGGTTAGCCTGTTGCAATCCCTCAACGGATGCCAGAGCCTGCATTCGCCGGGGGTAAATCGGGGGTTAATTTTATAACTACATTAAATTAAAGTGGTTATTAACAATAAACCCCCGCTCCCACCCGCCTCAAACCCGTACCCAAACGGTGCCCAATAGGTGAATTACCACCCGAAAAACACACAAATCTAGCCACAACCACCCCAACAAACCCTCACCCGCCGGCACCGACACATTGCCCCGCCAAACCGCGATTCTTACACTGCCAAGCATGAATACCCTTCTTCGGCTGACATGGATCTCCCTGTTTTCACTCGCACTGTGCCTCAGCGCAGCCCCCGTCACCGCCAAGACCTACAGCGTCGACGGCATGATCGGGCAGGTCAACGGCCGAGCGATCTACACCAATGCCGTACTCGATGAGCAACTCCGCGAAACACTCACACGCTGGGGCAAGGAATTGCCCCGTGAGACATTCCGCCAACGGGCCGCCGAACGCATCGCCATCAAACTCAACAGCATGGTCACCGACGCACTGGTCTACGGCGAAGCCAAACGCGACCTCTCCGACTCCGAACGACAAGGCCTCACCGTCGCCCAAAGCCGCTTCCGCGAACAACTCCTCCGCGAGCACGGCCAAGGATCACCCGCGCTCGCAGAGGCCAACCTCATCGAAAAAACCGGCCTGAACCTCAGCCAGACCATCGAGCAGTGGCGACAGGCCGCCGTCGTCTCACGCTACATGCGCCAAAAACTCATGCCCAAAGTCAACGTCACACGCAAAGACGTCAAACGCTACTACCAGGAACATTACGACCAGTTCAACGCACCCCAACAACGAACCGTCCGCGTCATCCAGACCGAGTCCCAAGATGACGCCCAATATCTCAAATCCCTGCTCGACACCGGCACACCCTTCGCCGAGGCTGCCAAAGACGAACGCAACCTCTTCCGCAAGGACCGAGGCGGACTCATGGGCGCGATGGCCGGCGACCAACTCTTCGCCGACCCCCAGATCAACCAGGCAACCCTCAGCCTCGAACCCGGACAGTGCGCAGGCCCAATCAACGTCGATGGCAAAATCTGGTTCGTCTGCGTCGAAAAACTCGAACAACCCAAAGGCCAATCACTCATGGATGTCCAGGTACGCATACAGGAAACTCTTAGAGAACAACAACTACGCGAACACTCCGAACGCTACCGACAAAGATTGTTTGAGGTAGGCAGCTACAACTCCATCGAGAAGATGACACTCACCCTCCTCGAAATCGCCACCGACCGCTACGCCAGCACCGGACGCTAGAGAGCCTTCCGATTACCCCTAGCGGTTATTTCACATAAAACGACACGACTTATCGCGCCAAACAACAGCCAACCCCTCACACCGCTCGCAAGCAGCTCACCCCCCTCAACAACAACCCAACACCCCTCAACGCCGGTTCTGAGCGCAGCGAAGGACCGGGGGGCCGGGTATCCAAACTCCTCTCATGGCACACCGCCTCCTAACCCGCCTGACCGACCTCATCGACAAACTCCGACTAAGATTCCAACGCCCAATATCCCTCGGCGATCAAGGCGAACGCATCGCCGCAAAAATGCTTAAGAAAAAAGGCTTCCGCCTCATGGCACGCAACCTTCGAAACCGCTTCGGCGAAATCGATATCATCGCCCTGGCACCCGATGGCAAAACCGTCGTCATCGTCGAAGTCAAGACAGCCCAAGACACAAACGCCCTCCCCGAGCTGCGCGTCGACCACCACAAACAACGCCGACTCACATCCCTCGCCGCCCAGGTCGTCAGGCGATACAAACTCCAAGCCCACCCCATCCGATTCGACGTCGTCGCCATCAACCTCCCACCTGATGCCAAACCCGTGATACGACACTACATCGCAGCGTTCGACTCGCACATCTGATCGTCACAAGAACAGATTGCCCAGATCCTCTCCAGCAGATCGACGAGCATCAACGCCATACTCACCCCCACAATAGACCACTTTTAACTTAAATAAAATATTAAGGCCCCGCTATTAAGGCCGAAAATCGGGCCTAATAAGCGACAGGTGCTGCTCGTTATTTTATTATTTTTAAGTTAAATCTAATGTTATAAATCGCAGACCTTAGCCAGGGTTTGGCGTGGAGAATACCCCTACAACCCGTTCGAAGTACGCTTCAACTTCTCATTAAGAACCCCGCGAAACACCCCAAGCGGCGCAGCCTCCCCCGTCCACAACTCAAACTGCGCCGCCGCCTGACGCACAAACATCTCCGTCCCCGAAATCGTCACACAACCAGCACCCGCCGCATCACGCAACAACTTCGTCTTCACCGGGTTGTAGATCGTGTCAAACACCACCACACCCGGCCCGAAGTGATTTCTGATCGCTGACCGCTCATCGCTGATGTCAATCGGCGAAGCATCCACCTCCGGGTGCATCCCGATCGGCGTGCAGTTGATATACACCTCCGCCTCACTCGCCGAAAGATCACCCAACGCCTTCGCCTCCGCACCAAACCGCTCCCCCAGCGCCTCCGCCTTTTCAAGCGTCCGGTTATACACCGTCACCAACGCACCGTAATGCGCAAACCCCGCCACCACCGCACGCGCCGCGCCCCCTGCACCGATCACCGCCACACGCCTGCCCGACAACCCTTCACGCTGAATCGACAACCCATCACACACCGCATCCAACGCCCCAGCATAATCCGTGTTGCACGCATACAACGAACCATCCTCCCGCACATGCAACGTGTTCGCCGCACCAATACGCTCAGCCAGTTCCTCGACTTCACCCCGGCCCCCGGAGCCGCAATGCTCCTTCACAAACCGCAACAGGTTCTCCTTATGCGGAATCGTCACACTCGCACCCCCAAAATGCAACCCCTTCATCCCCAGCCAGCTCGAAACCGTCGCCTTAAAATGCTCATACTCCGGCGGGATCGGCATCGGTAGATACACACCATCCACACCCGCCGCACCAAACCCCGCATTATGAATAGCCGGACTCATCGAATGCCCCACCGGATACCCAATCACACCAAACACCCGCGTCTGAGAATTGATCGCGTCCCACCGATACAAACCTTTCATCTCACCAACCGTCGGCTGCCCCGGCGCCGTCCCCGCATCACCATCAATCGAAGCAAACGTCAGCATCGCACCAAACTTCTTCGCCAGCACCCTTGAAGCCAACCCATACTCCCCCATACACAACGCAACCGTCGGCTTAACCTGCTGACCCACCAACTCAAACGCCTCCAAATTATCCCGCAACGACCGCGCATGCCAAGCCACCTTAATCACCCGACAAAGCGAAGCCTCCCCCATCTCCCTCACCTTACGCAACAAATCACTAGGCCTCCGCTCAAAATCATGCGACGACAAGATCAACCCCGTGTCCGTCTCCCTGGGCCGGCCCGGATCATCCACCACCAGAGAAATCTTCTGCCGAAGATTCGCCGACTTCTGCCAGGCCAACAACTCCAAATCAATATACACCGGCTTACGCACCCCAACCCCCGCATGCTCCAGCAAGCTCAACCGCGTCTGTTCATCCCCATCATACGCCCCCCCTTCCCACACCGGGCGACAGGTAATAATGCAAGGCAACGCCGACCGCTGCACCAACTCCGTCACGTCATCCGGATCGTCAGTAAACGTATCAATCCGATACTCCACCAGGTCCGCACCAAGTTCCTTAGCACGGACAGCGGCGCCCAGAGCTTGCTCCAGGCTATGCACAGTAATCGCAGCAGTAAGTTGAGTCATCAGCCGTAACCTACCCCCTCCGCACCCGCCCAGCCAATACACCATCCCCGAACACCACCCCCAAACCCATCACCCAAACTGTACCCCTCACCTTTCCCGCCTTCCGTTTCAGGACGAGCTATAGCTCGTCACACTTCACAAGCTCCTTTATCGATAGCGGGCCAAATTGAAATACTTTCAGTTGCGCCCCGAAGCTAAGCCCGAAGCCTTCTGAAAGTAAAGATCGAACCACATCAGATAATAGCTCCTCATCATTCGGGAAGTTGGCTAACAATTCTCCCGGCCTTGTCATCCCAGCCCCCGGATTATATTGTTTTAGTACGTCACAAATATTCTCCATCTGGTCGAGACGATAGGCCGACGGGATCATTACCGTTAGCTCGACCGTCAATTCACCTTTCCAATCAAACGGAATGTATAGCTTCGCCAGCTTGATCACATGACCGGTTTCTTTATGCTTAAAGTACAATTTATAGCCCGGGTATCCCGCACGGACAAACACCCGGACAAAACTCCGATACTCACTCACTGTCGCCGACAAACCGAAGCGATTTAGAGTCCACAGTGCAAACTCAAATGCTATAAAGGCAACAAGTAAGAATCCAGCTATATACAACCCGATCTGCATGGATCACCTCATGGCCGACACGAACCACCTGGTTTTTGCCGTATCCATGATAGCGGAGGATTCAATCTCGAATCGCAACATGACTTATGCCCCCCGGCCCAGGCCGATTCATCGGCCGTTGCACGCTCACGCACAGGTGCAGAACGCACGCCGGACACGCAACGCACGCCGGGCATAAATAGCGGACTCGACCACCCTGCCCGACAAGGCAGTCAGCAGTTGCTTGTGACGCAGCCGGGCGACCAGAGCCTTGGCGCGTTGCCGACGGCTTACCCGGGGAACCGGGGGCGGGGGAACCGGGGCGACCGGGGTGTCTGGGATGTTTGAGGCGATGTGTTCAGCGATATGACTCATAGTTCTATTCCATCCGGATTCCATACCGGTTTTCAGGTTCAAGGTCTGCCCAGGTCTAACGCCCGAAAGGCAAGGATTGTTCCTACGCCCCAACAATCCCCCCGGTTCGCCCCCGGTTAATCCCCCCGTAATCCCCAGTTAGCCGACTCGCCCCTCCGGCGGTAAGCTGTCAGCCCAAAGACCTGCCCGCCCTCAATAAGCAAGCCCCCCCAAACCCAAGACCCCAGACCCTATACCCCACACCCACTATGCCCGATATCCAACCCATCCCCGCGGTCACGTTCTCCACTCAAACCGGCAACGACATCTCCGACCGGATCGCACCGCCCTACGACGTGCTGGACCACGAATCTAAAGCAAGACTCGTCGCCGCCAGCCCCAACAACATCAGCGTCATCGACCTCCCCCACCTCCCCGCCAAAACCGTCGGCCCAGATGAAGCCTACCACGGCGCAGGCAACACTTACCGCCAATGGCTCAACGAAGGCACCCTCGTCCGCCGCGACACCCCCGCTTTCTTCGTCTACCAGCAGACCTACACCGTCGCTGGGGGAACCGGGAAATCCGGGGGCACCACCTTCAAACGCCGAGGCCTCATCACCAACGTCAAGGTCCAGCCCTTCGGCCCATCGCCCGACGGCCAAGGCGGCATCCACCCCCACGAACAAACATTCAGCGCCGCCAAGGAAGACCGCCTCAAGCTCATGCGCGCCACCCAGGCCCAGCTCTCCCCCATCTTCGGCCTCTACTCCGACCCCGACAAGGCGATCGAACACCTGCTCGCCGCTGTCATCGACGCCGACAAACCCACCTTCACCGGCAAAACTCACGACGACAACGTCCTCCACGAAACCTGGGCTGTCGATGATGCCGAACGCATCAACGCCTTCCAGCAAGCCATCCAAAACAAAGACCTCTTCATCGCCGACGGCCACCACCGCTACAACACCGCACTGAACCACTTCAACGAACTCACCACACTAAACAAACCCGTCGGCAATGCCGCCTACTGCCTGTTTGTCCTCATCTCCATGCAAGACCCAGGCATGATCGTCCTGCCCACCCACCGCGTCCTGGGCAACATGCCTAACTTCAACATGGATGCCTTCAAAAAAGCAGCCCAAGGCAAACTGAACATCGAACCCGTCGCAGGCAATGACCCCGCACAACTCGAACAAGCCCTCGCCGATTCCAACCACCCCCACGCCATCGGCCTGTACGACCCATCCAACCCCGATGCCCCATTATCGATAGCCACCACCCTCGACAACGACCCACTCAAAACCACCCACCCCGACCAGTCCGACGCCTGGCGTCAACTCGACGTCGCCATCGTCCAGCACCTGATCGTCGAACAAATCTGCCAACCCACGTTCTGCACCCCCGGCACCACAGACGAAACAATCACCTGGAAGTTCCCCCACGAGATCGCCCAACTCAAAGAGCTAACCAACACCGACGCCTACCAACTAGGCCTGATCCTCCGCGCCACCCCACTAGACTCCGTCCGCCAGGTCTCCGAGGCCGGCGAACTGATGCCCCAAAAAAGCACCTTCTTCTACCCCAAACTCGCCACAGGCCTGGTCATCAACCCGCTGGATTAAACCGGATGCGCAGCCACACGCCCCCAAAGACCCCATCCCACCACAAACTCGTGCTTCTCCGAGCCACGTGTTAATCCAACAGATCAACTCTACCCGCCGCACCCAGGCTTGCCGTTTAACGGCGGATCGCAGATCCGCGTGTGGATACCGCTTGTAATCCCCAGCAGATCATCCGATCATGTCCCTCCCGTGCCTGACAAAACCCACCACGATCAACTCGCACAAACCCGCACCGGCTACGACCAATGGGCACCCGTCTATGACTGCGATGCCAACCCCCTGCAAGCACTCGAACAACCCCGCGTCCGCGCCCTGCTAGGCGACGTACGCAACCAACGCATCCTCGACATGGGCTGCGGCACAGGCCGACACGCCTTATGGCTAGCAACCCAAGGCGCGCAAGTCACCGCAATAGACTTCTCGCAAGGCATGCTCGATCAGGCACGCAATAAACAAGGGGCCGACGCCGTCACCTGGCAAGTCCACGACCTGCACGAACCCCTGCCGTTTGACGACAACACATTCGATACCGTCGTCAGCGGATTAGTCCTCGAACACATCCGCAACCTCGACCTGTTTTTCAGCGAAGCAAAACGTGTGTTGATCCCCAAAAACAAATCCGGGGGTGAATCCGGGGGTGAATCCGCAGATGAATCCGGGGGCGGGGGCGATGGCCAACTGGTCGTCTCCGCCATGCACCCCGCCCTATTCCTGCGCGGCACCCAGGCCCGCTTCACCGACCCAACCACCGGCCAACTCATCACCCCAGGCAGCCTCCCCCATTCCATCAGCGACTTCCTCAACGCCGCACTCAAAGCCAACCTCCACCTCACACACATCAGCGAACACCAACCCGACCAATTCTTCGCAAACCAATTCCCCCGCGCCGAAAAATACATCGGCTGGCCCATGCTGGTGGTGATGGGGTTTGAGAAGCAAAACAGGTGAACTTTACGAGGGTCCACTGAAACGATGGCGCTCTACACTAAAAAAAATCGGGTTCGGCTTGCTAGCAGACTATTGGTTCTCTCCGCCTTAATCCTGCTGCCACTAATCAATAGTTGGCTAGAGATTGAATGTCGCATCCATCCAAATCCCAATTTCATACACCATTTTGAAGACCCGGCCCCCTGGATCTTCCCGCAGATATTAATTCTCTTGCTTGTCGCTACCGCATGGCTGACCGCAATCAAGAATTGGCACCCGCCCGGCTCCTGCCGAAGTTGCGGCTATGACCTGCGTGGTTCGTGGCCTGTAGGCAGTGAAGCTTGCCCCGAGTGCGGCAATACGATTCACGCGGATGTCGGTAAGTCGATCCGGCTCATACCAATGTGGTTGCGTGTAGCAAATGTGCTGCTGATCGTGATCCCCTTTATCACTGTGCTAACACTCTCGATCATGGCATATTTACCAATACCCTATAAACCCTTGATCCATCCTATGGCTATGTTGTTTAACATTCCTGATTGGCAAACCCAGTACCGATCGGTGTTGGAAAATCAGATGATGATGCGTTACCTGTTAATCAACATCACCCTCTCAGCGATCAGCCTCGCAATCATCTTTCAGCACGCGTCCCGTCGACCGGGTGTGTGGGTCCTGCTGGCCCCGATCGTATCCGTAGGCCTCTTCTGTGGATTTGCGTTCATCCTGCTGCCCGCCCTGCGGTAATAGCGTCACCTATCTCAACCTACTACTCATGCCCATGCCCACCCGACTCCTCCAGACGGAACCCAGGGAACCGCCCCGGCGCGTGGGTCGTGTGACACCGCACACATGAGTTCATCATCTGCCCGTAATAAAACACGCTCAACTCGGCATCACGCTGATGCGCAGCGTCCGCCAGTTTGTCCGCCTGCTTGTGAAACCGAACATCCTGCTCAATAAAACCCTGAGGCAGCTTGGCGTGCAACTCGTGAGCCTGCTCTTTAGTCAAGGCCTGTTTAAGAATAAAGCTGTCGCGCATCTGCCCAGCGGTCTTCGAGGCCGACTCCCATCGCCCCTGCGCAATGTCCGAACCAAGCGTGCCCATCGCACGGTCCAGGCTGACCATCTCCTGACGCAGCAGGTCACGCAGGTCTGCCGACAACCCCGCCGCCGCCCCCGTTGCCTCGCTTGGCTGAGTTTCCACTGCGTCCGCCGCCTGCCCGTGTTGTTCGTGCAATGATGTCTCCCCGCCGCCCTGTGTGAGTTGCTGGTCGTGCCCCGCCTCTTCACCCCCAAGCGCAAACACGAACGACATCGAAACCGCACAAACTGCCGTGACCGCGATTATTGTTTTTTTCATCCGATTACATCTCCTAAAAAAAGTTGCCCCGTTCAACGGCAGCGGGTGGTTAAGTGCCGCCATCTTATCGATGGCTGGCTCGCTGGCAGTTATACGGATTCCTGTTAATCCCATCGCGTT
Source organism: Planctomycetota bacterium (assembly GCA_024279275.1). Classification (GTDB taxonomy): domain Bacteria; phylum Planctomycetota; class Phycisphaerae; order Phycisphaerales; family Phycisphaeraceae; genus JAJRRS01. The sequence goes on from JAJRRS010000038.1 coordinate 59,869, forward strand.
TACGAAACGCACGGTCCACCTGTGTTTAGCCCGGTCGCTTGCGACCGGTACTGGCCGCAAGCGGCCAGGCCAAGCAACCCATCTCCCTGAAACCCCAGCCCGATCAGCGGTTGAACGCGCGAGGATTAACCTGAATCCATATAAGCCGTCGGCCATGACACAACGCCCCCGACACAAGCCCCACATCATAGCCTTGTAATACCCGTTAAGGATTTCGGGGATTTGTTGACAGCTTCACCCGGCCAACAATCCCCTCGCCGACGAATCCGTGCGCACCAACGCGACCCTTCGCCCTATTAATAGAGGACGTGCTTAATGCTCTGGCAACTGCCCACAATCAAACCCGGCCACACGGACAACCCCGGACAACCTCAACCTCCCGTTTGACCCCAACGGCCACACGGCGGACATCGAAAAACAGCCTTAAAAGAACACAGACCCAGCCGGACGGCCTACCCCTCCCAGGCGGACAGAATGTAAACCATGACTAGACTTATTCTTACCAATAAATACGCTGATAAACGGGGGAGGGGGGCGGACATGGCCGCCCGGCAATCCGCCAACCCACCCGCTCACAGACCTTTTCCCCAACTTCTCGTACAATCTTCACCCATGCCGGACCCCCCAGATTCACAACCCCTGGTAGACCTCACCGACGAGCAATTGCTGGGTCGGCACCGCAGCGGGGATGAGGGGGCGTTCGAGGTCTTAATCGAGCGGTATCGCCTGGAATTGTTCCATTTCCTCGCCCGGTTCCTGGGCAACCGCACCTCCGCAGACGACATCTTCCAGGAAGCCTTTATCCAGGTTCACATCTCAGCCGGCACATTCGATATCTCCCGACGATTTAAACCCTGGTTATTCACAATTGCAGCGAACAAAGCAAGGGACCACCTTCGTAAGAACAAGAGACAGAAAGCCGCCAGCCTCTCGGCCTCGGTGGACCAGAACCAGGACGGCGGCAGATCGTTTATCGACTTATTAGAGGCAGACCTACCCCTGCCACAGGAGAAAGCCCAGCAAGAGGAAACAGGCCAAATCGTCAGAGATGTCGTGTCGTCGTTGCCCGAACACCTCCGAGAAGTCCTTTTACTAGCGTACTTTAACAAAATGGCCTACCGCGAGATCGCTGAAAACCTCAGCATCCCCCTGGGCACGGTTAAGAGTCGGCTTCACGCCGCCGTCGGCACGTTTGCCGAACTCTGGAAGGCCCAGGCCAGCCGGGATGACGATAACTAGCCTTATGAGAACCCCAACGCCCCAGGAACCGTAAACTCAGTAGTATTCACCATGCCAGACCCCACGCATCAACCCGAGCCTCCCAAGACCCCAGGCACCCCGAACAATCCGGGGGGGCCGATCCGCCCGTTGTGCGATCTGGACGCCCAGGCACTGGACGCCTTCTTGGCAGCCAGAGCCGGGGGAACCGGGGGAGCCGAGGGAACCGACGGGACCGGCCCTACCGACCGTGGCCCTGTGCCCGCCGGGCTTAGCGAGCGGACGGACAAAGTATGTGAACTGCTAAGCCTGCTGGACCTGGACACAGCACAAGACCCGCCAAGCGACCTGACCACCCGAACACTCGCAGCCATCCGTGCAAACCAACAACGCCAACGATTCACCAAACAGCTCCAGATGCTCACTGAGCCTCGAAGAACCATCGGGATCGCCTGGCATCAAATAGCCACCGCAGCCGCGGTGCTCATCATCGGCACATCACTACTCATGCCGATGATGGCACGCCAGCAGGCCGACTCACGCCGCATCGCCGGGGCAGGCAACCTGCACCTCGCCGGACGGGCCATGGCCCAATACGCCACCGACAACCTCGGGCAGATGCCACGCGGCAACGTCAGGCCGGGCATGCCCTGGTGGCAAGTCGGGCAATCCGCTTCCACGAACGGCAACGCGGAATACTCCAACTCCGCTCACCTCTTCCGCCTGGTCAGCCATGATTACATCAAGGCCGCCGACCTGACCTGCCCGGAAAACGCTCACGCCGACCGCGGTATTCACGCCGTGGGCCAACACGACTGGGCCGGGCCTCGGGCCGTGTCATTCAGCTACCAGAACCAGTACGCACTACAGGTGCCTCGGCTCAATGAAGCGCCTGACATGGCCATCCTCGCCGACCGCAACCCGATATTTAATGTCAACCAGGACGACCACATCGTCTTCGACGCCTCCATCCCCATGAACGCACCCAGCCGAGCACACCGAGGCACAGGCCAAAACGTCCTGACCGCCAACGGCGTCGTCGCCTGGCGCATCCACCCGACCGTCGATCCCTTCGGCCAGGAACAAATGGACAACATCTGGAAAGCCAACGGCATCAATGTCTACACCGGCAAAGAAACCACCACCGACCCCTTCGACAGCTTCCTGGTCCCCTGACACACCGACCCACCTCCCCCAGCCCCCGGATATAACCCTGCCTCCCCAGCTTCCAACCCGTACACCCCAATCCCCAACCCCATCCAACACTCGCTTGCGGTTTAGCGCCCCTTCCCACCTCCCCCTTCCCCCAACGCCGCCCCCTGAGTCCGCGAAGGGGCGGATTGCTTTCTCCCCATCCCCATCCCCACCTCAGCAATCACAATTCAGCACCCCCTCTTTGCCGCCCCCCTTCCCCCATTGCCAAACTTCTCCACCAACTACTCATTTATTTTCCACAGCCATTGACCCGACACCCCCCAGAGGGATACTGTTACCTAGGCCCGTGTTTTATCGGCTGGCCCCCATCTTGACCATCCCCCGGGTATGTATGCCCGGCGTAAATATCGCAAGGCGGATGCGAACACCCTGACCAGTCCCAAACGGACTTGGGAGGCGACCCATGCAATTCCACCATACCGGGCTTGACCCCACACACCACGCGCTGCTGCACGAAGAATGGGAACGGCTTAACAACCCCGCCCAACGTAAAAAAATAAAAACCAGCCGAAGCAAGCAGAGCCAGCAGACGCCCGTGTGTTCGCCCGAACTCTCGCCAGTCATCACCGTATTGCCCGGCCTGATCCGCCTGGTCAACGAATGCACCGATCGACCCGTCACCAAGTTCCGCCCGACCATCAAACGCATGATCCTGGAACAACTCTTCATGGAAGCCGCCGGCGACTCGATCATCGACCCACACCAGAACGTGCAGGTCGAAAGTTATGTCGAACTGACCATCTGTGTCCTGGTCCGCGTCCGCGAGAATTCGCTCGGACAGGATGAATGGTCCGATGCACCCGTCACGCCACAGATGTTCGGCTAACTCCCAATGCTCGTTTTCATACCGCGTCTGCTATCCGTGAACCCCGCATGGGAATGCGGTGCTACGCAGATATCCATACTCGCTGCAACAGATGCACACGATAAACACACCCTCGATTTACCCCATAACCTAACCCGCAGAACCCTGGCTTGCCGTTTAGCGGCGGATCCCAGATCCGCGCGTTGGCCCAACAGACCAAGCCTTGCCTCACCCGCCCCGCTGTGCGATGGTGTTGCACCATGACTTCACAGCCACATAAAGATAACGCACCCACGGGGACATCCGGGGAAATATCCGGGGACGGGACGCGCTGGGTCAGCCCGTTCCCGGACCTCGGCGGACTCTACCTCTTGATCGCTGGGATCGTGTTGGGCATCCTGCTTGGCCCCGCAGTACTCGGTCGCCTCGCACCCTCGATCTACGAAGACGCATTCGTCGGCGGAGCGGAACAGAAACAGGCACTCTTTGAGAACCAAACCGAGATCGAAGCACAGGCCCAGACCCTCCAAGAGGTCGGCTTAACCGACGCCGCCATCCCCCAACACCTCCTGATGATCAAACAACAGGAGATCCTCTGGCACGCTGTAAAACAGCAACACCTCAACACCCTCGCCGGCTGGACTACCGCGCTGATGCTCGCTGTCATCGCGGTGATGATGCTCGAATCCCTGATGAGTCCGGACACACAATCAGCCGGCACGTTTGAGGTGCCGCCAGCGATAGGCCGCCTGGTCGCCGCTCGCTACGCCTTGTGCGCGATCTGGATCACGATCATGCTCGCGCAGCCCAAACTTCTGGCCCAGTTGCCGATCCTCTTCGCCGGGCTGTTGATTATCGTGTCCGTCGCGGTCGCGCTGGTCCCGCTTGGTCCCAAACGTAGCGAGCCTTGATAGCCGCCATCTTATAGATGGCGGACACGCCGGCTGTAAGCCAGCGGCTAGGACCAAGACAAACGTTACGCTTGTACTGAGCTCGCTCAAGCGGGCGCACTTAATCCGAACTGATCTTGCGCATGTGTCGCCGCATCACCCAGGCGGCGAAGCGTGGGCTTGCCGTCGCCGCCGCCACCGCAAGCCGAGCCATCGGCGAGGGCCAGACCTCCGGGCGGGGTCGGCGTAAGCAACGAACAATCCTGTCAGCCACATGTTCCGCGGTCTGCGTCAAAGCCTTAGGCGTGTTCGACCCGCGCTCCGCAGCACGTTTGTCCGGCGAAAATTCGCGGGCCTGTTGACCAAACTCCGTGGTCGTCCCCACCGGGTGGACACTGCTCACGACGATCCCCTCATCTGCCAACTCCGCGCGCATCGCGCCGGCGATCGAGTCCTGCGCCGCCTTGGTCGCGCAGTACGCCCCGAACTGCGGCACGCCGATCTCGCTGGCGACCGATGAGCAGATCAGCAGGTGCTTAAGCCCGCCATCAGTTTTCTGTAGATACGGCACCGCCTCGCGCAAGGTGCGCAGCGTGCCGTAGTAATTCGTCTCAAAGATATCGCGGTGGGTTTGCAGATCGGTTTCCATGACCGAGCCAAACAGCCCGTACCCCGCATTCGCAAACGCCACATCAACCCGGCCAAACTCCGCCCAGGCCCGCTCAAACAACCCCGCCACATCCCCATCCACCGTCACATCGCACGCCACCACCAACGCCCGCCTCCCCAACCCTCGCACCTTCTCCGCCACCGCCTCGAGCTTATCCACCCGCCTCGCCGCCAACACCACATCCATCCCCGCCCGCGCACAAGCCAACCCCGTCGCCGCCCCGATCCCCGAGCTGGCACCGGTGATGATGATTAGTTTGTTGGTAAGGTTGCGTAACATACTTGCATTAGAATTATACTTCGCCAATACTCGTCTATTAAATACGAGATTAATTGTAAAAAAAATCTGTTATATCAATTTGGTTCTGGAGTATAAAGATTTCTGATCCTTATCAAACGCATCATATAGTACTTGAGTGATGCTCAAGTGCTTCTGATCTGTTACCGTGTAAGAGCCATTTATCCCAGACATTGCACAAACGACTGTTCCGTGCTTGAACTCAGGCTTTTTATTTTTCTGTTCATCTCTAATCCGTGCCAAAAAAGGCATTTGATCTTCTTCAAGCATTTCGTGTGAAAACCCAGAACCTTCAATGACAGCACCGAAGTCTGGAAGTGAACATATTTTCTCGACCGCCATATCCATGTCATCAAATAGTTTTTCGAGAAGGCTTCGATATTCAGACACGGAATCACTTAATAGATAACGCGTTGCGACTAGATATCTCTTCACCTCTGTGCTGTCGCCCTGCTTGTGGGCTATATGATTTCGCAACGCCCTTATTTCCGCCAAGATGTCTTTAATTTGTTTGCTAATCGGCGCTATAGTCTCACCAAGCCGCTGTCCAACAAAATCGGCGAGTTGTAGTTTTAGCTTTTCCTTAGCTTCGCCTATTGAAGCAAAGGGTATTATGGCATTAAAAGTTCCGGACTCGCTTATCTCATCAAGCAACGCAAATGTCCTCTTGGGATTATCCATGCAAGAAAAATCGTTCCAAAGATCGGCATCTGTATCTGAATCAAAGACCTCTTTGTAGTGCAGCACCTGCGGTTCAACGAAGGTGATTGTAGGTATTTCAGACCCACATGCCGCTCTGTACTCCTTGTGAGTAACACTAAGCCCATCGCTACCCGCTGTTCCGTATCGTTTACCAAGTATCAGTACAACCATCTGGCATTGTTCAACAGTTCGATAGCAAGAATCCGCAGCAGTACCGGGGCGAATATAACCAACTTCACCATGTTCGCTCATCACGGGATGGTAACGCAGCTCAATAATAGTATCGCGCAAAGCATCGCGAAGATATTGCAGGTCGGCGATAGTAGAACTGATGAAGATATTTGGTATCATGCGCATAGACTCCATCGCTACATAGCGGTTGCGAGATCGGGTTAATATATGAAATCAAATATTATAAGTTGCTTGTATTATACCTCGCCATCATTCAATCTGCACCGGAGTGTTACATTTTGCCTGACGGCGAACATGCTTACACCGAGAAAGAATGACAACCTACGGGTGGCACCGGATCAATAAATGACAGCCCCAGGCTTTCGCCTGGGGCTGGTAAGTCTCACATGAGGGGTTGCGGGTCGTCGCCTTACGCCGACTCCGCCATATCCTTGGCCTTCTGAATAATCTCCCGGCTAAGCTCGGGCATGGGGTAGTGCTGTTGGAGGAATTCGCGGAGCTGGTCCTGTTCGGCGATCCGGAAATACACCGCACGGTCGATCCGGTTAGCGGCAAAAGTCACGGCCCGGGCGAGGCGGTTAGCACTCGCCGCCATCAGCATCTCCCCGTCCGGCTCGGTGCGGATCGGTAACAGCTCGAACTGCCAGGCCTGTCGACGGTTCAGGACGCGCAGCGCCTCGTTGTCGAACTTCTCATTGCTTAGGTCGATGGTGCCGGTGAACCGGTGGTACTGCTCGACCCAGGCGTTCTCGATGCTGTGCAGCGTGACATCGAACATCCGCTCGGCGAGCACGCCGAACGGCATGCGGTGCTGCTTCTGGGCTTGAAGTACCTCAAAGACCTGTTGCTCACTGAGCACGCCCTGCTCAACGAGAATCTCCCCGATCTTGATCGTGTTCCTGGTCAAACTGAATCTCCTGTGGTGGCCGATACAACGCTGGCCCTGTTAAACCATCGGCGGACGCGGCGCGGTGTGTTAGCCCGGAGATTCAGGTTTATGCACGGGAGTCGGCAACGGGGTGTCGTGAGGCAACCAGCCGCGCCAGACGTACCCGATCTGCCACAAGAGATATGAAACCACCCCGCCGGCTCAAGTTTAACAGCGCGGACCAAGCCTGATTTAAGCGTATCGATGCTTACCCTGTTTACCCGGATGACGCACACGTTACAGTCGGAACAGGTTGATTATACGGATCGCGATAATACTCGTGGCTGATGTTGCGCCAATCCCCCGGCAATCCCCCCGGCAAAGCCGGGGGCTGAGGGACCAATGGCCGTCTATGGGTTAAAGGGAATCCGTATTATTCCACAGCCTGCAGGGTATCGATGCGTGTGACGGTGATGACCTTGAGCTTCAGCGCGGGGTCGTAGGCCCGTTCGCCCTGGACGCCGACGAGTCGGCCCAGGTGGCGGGAGGCGACCGGTCCGCCGGGGCGGATGTATGCGACCGCTCGACCGGTGGCGGGGTCCGCCAGGCGGTACATGCGTGGCAGGGTCTTGCCATCATAAACACTGGACGCCAGCAGCCGACCGACAGCGTCGTAGCTGACCGTCTCGACGGGCTGACGGGACGCATCGACAGGTTCACGGGCTTGGGCAATAACGTTGAGGCCTTGGACGATCTCATAGTTTTGACGCAGCGACGCCAGCCGGCTGGCCACGCGGTACGCCTGAAGCTGGGTCAGCCCCCCCGCCGCCTGGACTGCTTCATACTGAGCGATCAACTCAACAAGCGGGCGATCTTCCACCGCCAGCTCCTTAATCGATTCCATCTGGGCTTCAAGCTCAGCCAGGGTCTTGACCTCAAACTCGATAACCGGCTCGGCAGGCGGGTCGTCCAGCATGTTTTCCAAGGCCTCAACCGATGAGTCCACAACCTCTGGCTCCGGGGCCGGCTCGACCACCACGACCGCCTCTGGCTCTACGACAGGCTGGGGGACTTCCACCACAGGTTCCTCAACCACCGGGGCTTCTACAACAGGTGCCTCGACGACAACCGGCTCAGGTTCAACCGGGACCACCGGCACGACCACGACCGGCTCAGGGGCTGGCTCAGGTTCAGGGGCAGGCTCCGAGGTGGGTTCAGGTTCCGGGGTCGGCTCAGGCTCGATGACCTCAGGCTCCACTGGCTCCTCCATCGCAGCGATTTCCATCGCCAGTGCCCGCCGTACCGTGCCGGGAGGCAGATACACATAAGCCTTAGGCGGCGCGACGATCCGGTAATGACTGCCTTCCTCGGCAACGATCTGAACGCCGTCACCTTCATTGAGAACCGCCTGCACCCGATAACTTCCTGCTGCGCCGTTGACGTCCGCTGCGTAGGCTTTGCTGCGATCGGTATTCACCACACCCGTCGATCCGTCGCCCTTGGCATCCACAAAAGCCTTGGAAATATAGCTATGAATACCCTCCGGCGGAAGGATTTTGTACCAGCCCACAATCACCTCATGGACATGGACCAACTGACCCTTATCCAACTCACCCACGCGGTAGTAGCGATCCGCAGCACCCGCACGGACATCCGTCTGGTTCTGTGTGACCACGCCGGTGAAGGGCACTTCCTGCGCATGAGCCGCTTGAATAAGCCAACCTGGGACGCTGGCGGAAACGGTCACTAACACAGCTATAAACCAAGCCGGGACCAACGATGGGGTGTGGGATCTCATAGCGACGCCTCCTGATCAGACCGGCCGCACGGCCTGTGCGCGCCAAAGTCACGCCGACGGTATCGCAGCCTAATCAGAGCGTCAAGACGCAAGCCTTTTCAGGCGTCACATCTCAGGCTTAAAACATGTTGCGCCAAGTCACTTCAATAGCCCGCCGACAACGTCGGCGAGGCCTGTGCACACTACCCCGAAGGCGGCAGAGGCGAATCACTGGGCGGCGGAGGCTGGCTTGGGGAGGCGGTCGCACGCTGGCACAGGTCCGTCAGATCATCGATCGCATCCACCAGGCCCTGCGCGTCCAGTTTCTTGCACTCATCTAACTCCTGCTGGGCCGACACCGCCGACGCACGGATCTCTAGATACCCGTGGCTGGTCGCGTTGCGTTTGACCCGGTCCAGCTCCTCACGCAGCCGTGACAGGTCCTGCTCACGTTGGGCCGACAACACCGACTCGATCGACTCAGGGAGCGTGGTTACAAACCGACGGAGCATCATCAATAGCTCCGGGTACGCCGCCAGCTCACTGGTGACATCCCCGGGATCCGCCAGCCCAAACCGCCGGGCCTTCTCGCGGTTCACCAGCGTCGCCGACGTCGCGATCAGCTCCGCGGGGTCTTCCTGCTTTAGAATCAGGGCATCGCACCCCGCGTCGATGCACCGCGTCGATTCACCCCGAGACACCTTATCACTCAGAGCCAGGATCGGCCCAGCAAACTGCGCCTCACGAAGACACACCGCCGCCTGATGCCCGATCGCCCCCAACGACGACATATCAATGAGCACCAGGTCGTAAGACTCATGCGCATCCTGCGCTTCAATCACACACGACACCGCCTCATCGCCGCAACCTGCGAAGTCCACGGACGCCCCCGCCTGCGCAAGGTCACTGGCCACACGGAACCGCGTGCCGTCTTCGCCATCCACCAGCAGCACACGCGACTGATGCAGCGCGACCGTAATGCCCGTTGTCATCTCACCAGGAGACTTGCCGGAGGATAATCCGGAGAGAGATCCGGGGGATATCCCGGGGGATAATCCGGGGGTGTTGCCGGGGGTGTTGTCAAACCGATCAGACATCGCTGATTCTCCGCGCCTCCACGGATACCGATACCGACCCCCAGATCCTCAGCCCTGACCGAGAAAATCACTATCGTTATCCATCGGCGGGTCCGATCACTAACAACAGGTGATCGGACCATGGTTAGAGGTTTGACGTTGGGTTGTAACGGTTATGACGATTACACAGTCAAGGAACAATGTTTACGGGTCGCCGCCTTCCAACAACGCCACCCGCCAGGCCAGCGCGTAATCCCACGGCTCATCGTAAACCCGATCCACACGCGACACCTCCAGACGGTATCGGCCCGGGTCCAGGTTCTTTAGATAGATGTGCTCAACATTATCAACACGGCTCTTGCTGACCGCCAACTCGTGTTCGTCGCCGGCGTCGTCGGTGTGAATCAACCGAAGATTCAGGTTTGCAGTGCGCGGCAACCCGACCCAACCCCCGCCCCCGCCCCCGGAGTTGCCCCCGGGGTTGCCCCCAGATGCGCCTCCGCCCTCATCATTAGACAACATGCCCGTAACCCGCCGATGCCAGGTCAGGATGATCGACGCTTCGCCCATCGGTGCCTGCGTCTGGAACGTGTAGAAATACGTCTGCTCCGGCTGAATCTCCCGGAAGTCCCAACCCATACGCTTAGGCATCCGCCCGGGATCGGCTGGACCCGACTGCAGAACCTGAAGACTGTTATCAAAATGAACCACCCCCGCACCAAGATGCTCATCCAATGGCTTGCCCGCCTCAGGCTTCCAACCCGCAGGCTTCACCGCACCTGCAAGCAGCACCGCCTTGATTACCTCAGCCTTCCCAGCCCGATGCGCATGCTCGGTCATCTCATCGGCGGCCTGCAACAACCTCGCCGCACACGCAGCCACCGCCGGCGTCGTGAAACTAGTCAACCCACGCGGACCCACAATGTCCGGCTTACACCGTCCGCGCGTCTCGATCCGCGTATACCCCCCGCTTGACCCACCCCCGGATGCGCCGCCGGGCTGTGCCGTACCCACCGCGATCACGTTGTGGGCCGTGCCCAGCATGTAAGGCACGGGGGTTTGTTTGCCGTTATTCACACCCACACAAACCACGGTGTCGTGCGTATCGACCTGCCAATCAATCCGCCGCAGCACATCCACCGCGCCGGGCGAATCGCTGATCCAAGAGTGCGTCAGCACACGCATCGGCCCACCAAGAGGCGGCGCATCGGTCCCCGCGTTCAGATAACCCGACCCCATCCAGTCCCGCGACTCAAAACAATGCACGACGTTGATCCCCGGCGCAAGACCACCCAGGCCGTAGATCACACGAGCCGTCGAAAAAGCGTGCCCGGATACCCTCGAAGGCCCCGATCGCTCGACAAACGTCACCCCCTTGAACCTCGGCGAACGTGTATCAGGCAGGTACGCCCCCGCACCGATCTCCACATGCCCGACCGTGATCCCCTTGCCCGTGGGGATCGCTTTGCCCAGCCGGGCGCGGGCCGTGTCAATGCCCAACAGGTGATGCAACGACGGCGGCTTGGGTTTGGGCTTGGGCGTAACGGCGGGTTGGGTTGTCGGCCGAGTCTTGACTATGTCTGCGTTCTGGCTCTGTGTCGCCGGTGTCCCATCCGATGCCGAACCATCCCCCGACAACTGCGCCCGCGACGCCTGCGGGTTCAGCCACCACGCCGACGACGCCAGCAATACCACCGTCAGGCCGATAAGTAGCGTGTTTTTAAGTTCGTTTAACACCATGAAAATATCGGCCCAATCGACCCGTGGACTTGGCTATGCTCGCAAACGAATCCGCCCGCCCCCCAGAAGATCGGAACAACCCGCCACTTGGCGACGTATTCAATACCGCCGATGACACCCGGGGGTTCGGAAATATTCCCTATGATGTCTCGGCTACCCCCGGTAGCCCACGGTAGCCCCCGGCTACCCCAGACCAAGCCGTCTACAGAGGCCCGTATTGCTCAAACCAGACTACCTCATCGTTGGATCAGGACTCACCGGCAGCGCCATCGCGCGCACTCTCGCCGACGCCGGGCGCGACGTCCTGATCGTTGATCGTCGTGACCACATCGGCGGTAACGTCCACGACCACAAACACGACTCAGGCATCACCGTCCATACCTACGGCCCACACTACTTTAGAACCAACTCCGACCGCATCTGGGACTTCGTCACGCGATTCGCCGAATTCTTCAAGTACGAAGCATCACTTAAAACACTCGTCGACGGCCAACACGAGAACTGGCCCATCGCCGCCAGCTACATCGCCCAACACATCGGCACCGACTGGCAGCCCGAGTTCACCGGCACACCCACCAACTTCGAAGAGGCCGCACTCTCACTGATGCCCCGAGTCATCTACGAAAAATTCATCAAGGAATACAACGAAAAACAATGGGGCGTCCCCGCACACACACTCAGCGCCGATCTCTGCAAACGCTTCGATGTCCGCGCGGATGATAACCCCATCCTCAAGCCCGACTGCAAACACCAGGGCATCCCCCTGCTGGGTTACGCACACCTGATGCAACAGATGGTCCAAGGCCTACCCATCGAACTAAACTTCGATTACCTGGATCGCAAAAAAGAAGTCGAGGCACAAAAACTCACCATCTTCACCGGCCCCATCGATGCCGCCTTCGATTACAAGCTGGGCAAACTAAAATACCGGGGCCAACAACGCAAGCACACCTTCCTCCCCGACACCCCGGGGGCGGGGGCCGATCGCGCTCAACCCTGCGGGCAGGTCAACACACCCATGCACAGCCAGGGCAAAGCCATCCGCACACTCGAGTGGAAGCACATGATGCACCCCGCTGAGGCCAAGCCCATCACCGGCACACTACTCACAACCGAAACCCCCTTCACCCCCACCGATTCCGCCCAGTACGAATACCCCTTCCCCGATAGCGAAAACGCTCAACTCTACCGCCAATACCGCAAGCTGGCGGACGACACCCAAGACCTCTTGGTCTGCGGCCGACTCGGCGAGTACCGATACTTCGACATGGACCAGGCCATCGCCCGCGCCATGCTCCTGGCCGAACGCATCCTCAACGACGACCCCGACGCCGACCGCTTGCCCAATGGATGAGCACATGTGAACCGCCAAGGCGTGAAGAAAGACAAGTACGAAGTATCCGCAGGTTTCGCAGATGACGCAGATTAGGAATACGATCACACACCTCTTTTCTTCATCTGCGCAATCTGCGAAATCTGCGGATAACTCCTCCTCCCCGCTTCGTGCTCTTCGCCGCTTCGCGGTTATACTAATCCCCGACTTATGAGCGAGACTACAAACAAAACCCCCGCCATCAGCGTCGTCATGCCGACCTACAAACGCCCGGACATGATCCGTCGGGCTGTGAAAAGCGTGCTCGACCAGACCGTCACCGACTGGGAACTCATCATCTCCGACGATGAACAACCGCCCGGCCCGACATGGGACTACCTCAAAAAACTCGCCGCCAAAGACCGACGCATACGCATCATCCAAAACCCCGAGGACCACGGCCAGATCCCCAACAACAACTTCGTCCTACGCCAGGCACGCGCACCCTGGATCAAACCCCTCTACGACGACGATGCCCTGAAGCCCGGCTGCCTGCAACGCATGCTCCTGGCCACCCTCAAAAAACCCAACGCCTCCGTCCTGCTCTGCCTCGCAGACAACTTCGTGAACAACGAACTATCAAGGCCAGGCCTGCGCGGCGCAGCATCTACACTTGAATACCTCGAACCCGACGACGCCCTGCTCGCCGCCTACCTACAGGACCTCGAGGTCGGCACGCCCGTCCAAGCACTCATCCGACGTGAAGACATACAGGCCGGCGTCCTCTGGGAAAACCCCGGCAACATGAACTCCGCCTACGACACCTGGTGGCTCTACCGACTCATCGCACGCGGTGGCGTCCTCTTATTAAACGAACCCCTCATCGATCAGCACTGGGGACACGAGACCGGCACATCAGAAATGCAAAATAACCCCCTCCTCATGGACCACGACATCCTCCGCCTCAAAGAACTGCTCCGCCCCATGATCCAGTCCGGCACACGACCACCAACCCTAAAAACCATCGAACAACAAACCCGCCTGATGCGCGCCGCCCTACGCCTCCGCGATCGCCAGTTTTTCCAAGCCATCAAACTCGCCGCCCCCTGCCTGAATCTCAAGGCCTGGCGCTACGCACTAACCTGGCTAAAAAACAAACGCCACCCAGGAAGAAGTCCGCTGGTGGAACGCGAAGAGTTGTGGCCGTGAAGCGCACACACCCACAGCACCCGCTTAACATTCCATATCGTTTTAGAATTACTCTTGCTTGTGGCTAGGAAAATAAGCTCGTCACAGCCTCACCCATAAACCACTTCCCGCACCTCATCCTGCTGCTCAAACCACTCGATGGTGCGTTTCAGGCCTTCCTCGAAACCCACCTCCGCTTCCCAGCCCATCGCTTCTTTCGCCTTGCTGGTATCAAGACAACGCCGCGGCTGCCCATCAGGTTTGGTGGCGTCCCATTCGATCTTGCCGGTGAACTTGCAGAGCTTGGCGATCAATTCGACCAGGTCTTTGATCGTGATCTCCATGTTCGTGCCCAGGTTGATGGGATCGGGGGTATCGAGTTTTTCGGTGGCGGTGACGATCGCTTCTGCAGCATCTTCGACGTAAAGAAACTCGCGGGATGCGCTGCCGGTGCCCCAGCAGGTGATGTGGTCATCCCCAGCGTCGCGCGCCTCGATGCACTTACGGATCAGCGCGGGAATAACATGTGACGAGTGCGGGTCGAAGTTGTCGTGCGGGCCGTAGAGGTTCACCGGGACGACGACCGCACTATTTAGGCCATACTCCCGCTTGTACCCGTCGAGCATCACGAACAACGCCTTCTTGGCAACGCCATACGGCGCGTTCGTCTCTTCGGGATACCCGTTCCATAGCTCAGTCTCCTTAAACGGGACGGGCGTGAACTTGGGATACGCACAGACGGTCCCGGTCTGGACGAATTTTTCCAAGCCATTGGCTCTGCCGTGCTCGATCAGGTGCAGCCCCATTGCCATATTCGCAAAGAAGAACCGCCCGGGGTGGTCGCGGTTCGCACCGATCCCCCCGACCTCGGCCGCGAGATGAATCACAACCTCCGGCTTCGCGTCTTTATAAAGACGAACCACGTCGGCCTCCTGAGTGAGGTCGTAGTCTTTACGACGCGGCACAAAGATGTTTTCATCAGCAACGCCGCGCTCGCGGAGCTTGTCGCAGATAAACCGCCCCAGAAACCCGGCCCCGCCGGTGACGCAGATACGTTTGTTTTTGAGATAGGACATGCAGGTACTCGATTGCGTTTATATATTTGTTACGCCGACGGCGTGGGGTGGAGTGCTGTCGCCGTGTAATTCCACACGCCTCCAGCAAAGCCGGGGGCTGAGGGATAACGGTCACCGCTCGCTCGGTATCGACACCTCGTGCCCGGCATCCATGAGCGTCTTCTCCCGGCTGGCCGCCTCCAAATCCGCATCGACCATCATGTCGACCAACGCCTCGAAAGTCACCTTCGGCGTCCAGCCGAGCTTGGTCTTCGCCTTGGTCGGATCGCCTAACAGCAGGTCCACCTCGGACGGGCGGTAGTACCTCGGGTCGATCTCGACGTAGTCTTTGTAATCAAGCCCGACCCGGCTGAACGCCCGCTCGCAGAATTCGCGCACCGTGTGCGTCTCGCCGGTGGCGACAACGTAATCGTCCGGATCGTCCTGCTGAAGCATCAGCCACATCTGCTCGACAAAATCGCCGGCAAAACCCCAGTCTCGCTTCGCGTCGAGGTTGCCTAAGTAAAGTTTCTCCTGCAGGCCGTGCTTGATACGACCCACCGCCCGGGTGATCTTCCGTGTCACAAACGTCTCGCCGCGGCGCGGTGATTCGTGGTTAAACAAAATCCCACACGAGGCGTGCATGTTGTACGACTCGCGGTAGTTGATCGTGATCCAGTGTGCATACAACTTCGCGCAGCCATAAGGCGATCGCGGATGGAACGGCGTGTCCTCGCTCTGCGGCGCGCTCTCGGGCATCCCACCAAACATCTCGGACGTGCTCGCCTGGTAGTAACGGATCTGGTAGCCGGACTCGCTCTGGAAATCACGTATGGCTTCCAACAACTTGATCGCCCCCACCCCGGTCGCGTCCGCGGTGTAAACCGGCTGATCGAAACTCACACGCACATGACTCTGCGCCCCCAGATTATAAACCTCGGTGGGTTTGATCTGCCGGACCAGCTTGGACAGGCTGTTACCATCGGTCAAGTCGGCGTAATGCAGGTGGATCTTCGCGCCCGACTCGTGGGGGTCGCGGTAAATATGATCAATCCGACCGGTGTTGAACGTGCTGGCTCGGCGGATCAGGCCATGCACGTCATAGCCCTTATTAAGCAGGAACTCAGCCAAGTACGACCCGTCCTGCCCGGTGATCCCGGTAATCAATGCACGCTTGGGGTTCTCGGCCACGTCGGCCTCCTAAGATTCGGTTATCGGGCCTCACCACAGGCCCGGGATGTCTGTAAATATCGGCGTCCCTGCCAGTTAAGTCGGCCCACCAGCCCAACCGCTTGAGCCTGCAGCCCCCCGGATTGGCCCCACTCGCCCGCCGGACGATCGCCCGGGCCACACATGATAGCAGGGTATAGCCAATCACTCATCACTATGGTTTTCAGTGTTACTCATCATCCCTAATCAATCCAATTTTTCTTAAAAGTAAATCCCCTAACGGTGTAGTGTCCGTATTTGAAGGCTTGGGCTTGCCCGTGTGTCTGTCAAACTCTGGTAAGCCCGTATCATAATCAATGCTGATATTGGTGCTAATGAGTCCCAATCGTTCCAGATGTTCCTTGTAGCTATCCTGCAATGCTGCTTTTTCAACCAGCGATCTATCTACCCCAAAAAGCACATGAATAGGCTCCAACACAACTTTATGTTTCTCCCGAAATTCCTCATCTCCGCCAAATGTTGGATGCAGATAATATCTTAACCATATCACTTCCAATTCATTTAGCTCTTGAAGCAACATCAGCAGATACTTCGATTCTGTATACGCTATAGATTCATCATCCAAGCCTCCCGATACAACTGATGCAATATGATCCCACCTATCCTTTGTCGTCGCTCTTGATGCCTGAATAAATCCCTCCTCGAAGAGACTTACACATTCTTCGTCTTGTAATAATTCATCAATCTTCGACAAACTTAAATCGGCCAGTTTTTTCTCCAACACCACCACATATTTCGAGAGCCTATCAATTCGCTGGCTAGGAATTATATTTCCTACTATTTCAGCTATAAGTGGCCCTGCAAATGGTATTGATCCAAGTATCGATTTAGCCGTAGAGGCAAGTAAATCCGTTCTGTTCCTATCTAGCTCCGATTCTGCCATTGTTTCGTATCCAAAAAGTGCAAATCAATAACATTACTCCACCACTTCAATACTTTCCACCTCAAACCCCCACGTCCAGTCATCAAAATAAAGATTCACCCCATCGACCTCGACCTCGCCGCGTTGGAAGTCGGCAGGTTCGGAGCGTAGAGATTTTTTTGGCGGGTAAAGCTCTTGGCCGTAGTCCAGGTTGATGATGATGCGGTAGGCGTCCATGTGGCCGAGGTAGAAGTGCTTGACATCCGGGTTGTCGCTGGTGCGGTAGCCGTAGGACGGGTCAGCGACGACCCAGCCGTGCGGCGGGAGGTAGATCTCGGACCAGTCGTGCAGGTTTTCCTTGCCGGGGGTCGTGGTGAAGCCGGACTGCCAGCGTGCGGGGATGCCGACGCTGCGCATCATGGAGACGAGGGTGAGCGACTGGACGCCGCAATCGCCACGCTTGCGCTTCATGCAAAGGTCGGCGAAGCTGGGGATCGTGGCGTACTCGAACTCGGGAACCCAGCGGATGTTCGCGTCCCACCAGTCGAACAGGGCTTTGGCTTTGAGGTACGGGTTGGTCTCATTGCCGACCAGTTGCTTCGCCAGGCTGGTCAGCTCGGGGTTGAAGACCAGGTGCGGCGGGCGTTCGGCGAGGTAGTGCGAAAAAGCATCGCGTTCATCCTCGGTCAACTCGCGGGTGTTGTCCTCTGTAATCACCGGGTAGTGCCCGGCCATGGTGTACTCGAACACCTGCTCAAACACGATCGGCTTAGCAGGGTCGGCGACGGTCGTTTCGTAGTACGTCGTGCGCTGAGTCGAGCCGCCAATGGGTAATGGCCCGTCGAAGCCCGTCGCGTTGGGCGCAATCTGTGGCTGGTAGGGTTGACCATCAATCGTTGCGCTCACCAAAACAACATCCGATTGCTGGCGGTATGCCTGCGGGAACGGGAGCCAGACGCTCAGTTGCGAACCCTCGCGCATCCGTTCATGGTCGGTCTGCTCGGCGGCGGGCAGGACGGTCAAGGTGTACCGCACACGAAAACGCCGCGGCGCAACAATCGGCGACTGCCCCGCTTCGGCTGCGGCTTGCCCAGCTAAGGCAATCTCAGCGAGGTGATTATTGAGTGTAAAATTGGACCGGTCTTCATCCAACAACGGGGCCGACGATGCAACCGCACCCTTGTCCGCAGCACGGCGTTCATCCCACTCGCCCCGCCGACGCTTCACCTCATCACAAAACCGAACCATCACCCCGGGTTCTCGGCGGTAATAACCCAACTCGCCATCGATCTCTCGACAAATCACCTGCCCCTCATCAACAAGACGGCGAAGGTCGTCTGCGGTGAAGTCTTCGATCGTCTTGCGGATACTTTCAACAAGCTCGCCTTCGGTCTGACTAAACTCTCGCCGGACCCTGCGGATCGTCTCAAGCGATTCATCACGTTCTGCACGATCTGCGTCGAACGTCAAGGATGTGCCATCGCGCAACAGCTCTTCCGCCTGTGCGAACTCGCCCCGCTCAAGCATGGCCCGTGCCCGCACAATCGTCGGGCTGTCACTTGTCCACAACAACGACGCCCCGGGGTTGTTCGACGCTTGCTCCGCTTTACCGGGCGACCCGATCAATCCGCACATCAGCACCACTCCACAAACCAGGGACAGTCGTAGCATCAGACTCGCTCGCTTTCATCCAATAACCCGACCCACATTCCCAGCCAGCCACAACGCCCGCATTATACCCCCCGCCTTACATGACACGGTACACTACCCGGCAATCTTTCCTGTTTGGAGAACGCCCGCGATGCGATACCCCGACTTTGTCCGAAACATGTTGACCGGCTCGATCCTGCTTGCCATAACGATCTTCACCGGCGGCTGCCAGATGCTCCCGGTCTGGGCTACCGGTCCGATCAAGCCCGCGCCGCTTGAGATTGGCGACACCATCGCCTTCATCGCCCCGGCGGGCAACCTGAATCAAGAGCGGATGACCCTCGCCAAACAACGCCTCGAAGAGATGGGTTTCATCATCAAGCAGCCCGACGACCTCTTTCGCCAGTACGGCTACCTCGCGGGGACCGACGAACGACGCGCCCAGGAAATCATGGACGCCTTCACCGACCCCGACGTCAAAGCCATCTTCCCAGGCACCGGCGGCTACGGCACGACACGCATCCTCGACAGGCTCGACTACAAAACCATACGCAAAAACCCCAAAATACTCATCGGGTTCAGCGACATCACCGGCCTGCACCTGGCGATCAACCGCAAGGCAGGCCTGGTCACCTTCCACACGCCCAACCCACAGTACGGCCTGGGCAGCGAAACCAACCTCTCAGACTTCTCCGCCAAATACTTCTGGCGCGCTCTACTGAAATCAAGCTACTACGACGACCAAGGCAACCGCCTCACGCCCGGCTGGACCTATGACTTCCCCAAAGACGTCCCCGCACCCAAAACCCTCGCCACAGGCACAGCACGCGGCCGACTCATCGGCGGCAACGCATCTCTCGTCGCTCCGACCATGGGCACTCCCTACGAAATACAAACCAAAGGGAAAATACTCTTCCTCGAAGACGTACGCGAAGCACCCTACCGCATCGACCGCTACCTCTCCAACCTCAAACTCGCAGGCAAACTCGACCAACTCAACGGCGTGATCCTCGGCAAGTTCACACAAGCAGACAAGTCCGAAGACCACCACTCCGAGTTCAGCATGAAAGACGTCTTCGAGCAATACTTCGGCGACCTGGGCATCCCCGTCGTCTACGACTTCCCCGCAGGCCACTACAAATACAACGCCACGCTCCCGATCGGCGCGATGGTGGAATTAGAAGCTACCGAAGACGGCTGCAAAATCACGGTGCTGGAAGACCCGGTGAAACTGCCGTGACCCAGACCTGCTGAATTGTCCTCTGTTAGGTCAGTCCATGACGGGTATGGCCTACCCAAAAACTCGTCCGATAATCTGTCTGCTCGCCGAAGCCTGACTATCAAGCCGATGTTGCTTGAATAGTACGCTTTGCACGCACCAAACAGTCGCCCCCATCCCGGCTTGTAGTGCTTCCGGGTGTGGTGCGGCGTGTATTTGGAGCCGCACGGCATGACAGGAAATCGGTCAACACGACGGGGATATTTCTCCGCACGACACAGCCCCCGGTGCCCCCGGCCCCCCCGGCCCCCCCGGACCCCCCGGATCCCCCGAGACAAGCCCGGTCCGGTCGGTCTCCAGCCGTTGGAACCCAGGACGTTGCTGTCGGGGTCGCTTGGTGCTGAGTTTGTCCCGGTCAATAACGCGTCTGCCTTAACCGGGTTCACCACCGCCGACCTGGAAGTCACGACCGTCACGGACTGGACCAGCGCCGCTTTTCTTTTGGAATTGTCCCAAGGGTCGATCTACCAGGACGCCTCCGGCGGGATCCCCGCACCTAACCCCGGATTGTTCGGCACATTCCCCACGCTTGAGTTCGACACCTACATCGACGCAGGCTCCAACACCGCGTTTGTCGCTGGCGCCGCCGGCGATGTGGGTGGCGATGTGTTTCAATTCGACACAACACAAATCGACGCCCTGTGGTTCGACACCGCCAACAACGATTTGGGAACGCTTACGATCGGACGCTTTACCCTGACGGATGATGCGGTCGGGACCTGGTCGCTTCGTGTCCTCAATGCCGGGGGCGATGTCTTCCTGGACTCCGGTTCGTTCACGCTCGGCAACCTCGCCACACCCCTACCTCAAACCCCCGCCGACGAAGCCGACCTCACCGGCGACGCTAAGGCCGACATCCTCTGGCGCAACAGAAAAACAGGCAAAAATACCGTCTGGCAGATGGGTGGCACGACCTTCCAGAACGCGACCGCCATCAAACAACTGACCAACCTCGATTGGCAACTCGTCGGCACGGGCGACTTCACTGGCGACGGGAAAAACGACCTCCTCTGGCGCAACTCACGCGACGGCCGAAACACCGTCTGGCAGATGGACGGCACAACTTTCCAAAGCGGAATCGCAATCAAAACACTGACCAACCTCACCTGGCAGATCGTCGGCGTCGGCGACTTCACGGGTGACGGCTGGGCGGACATCCTCTGGCGCAACTCAAAGACCGGCAAAAATTCCGTCTGGCAGATGACGGGCACCACCTTCCAAAACGCAACCGCGATCAAGAAGCTCACCAACTTCGACTGGCAACCCGCCGGCGTCAGCGACTTCACAGGCGACGGGAAGGTCGACATCCTCTGGCGCAACACCGCCGACGGCCGCAACACCGTCTGGCAGATGAACGGCACAACCTTCCAAAGCGGGATCGCCATCAAACCCCTGACCAACTTCAAGTGGCAGCCCGCGATGGTTGCCGACTTCACAGGCGACGGCAAGACCGACATCCTCTGGCGCAACAGCCGTAACGGCCGCAACAGCGTCTGGCAGATGGATCGCACCACCTTCCAGACCGCCATCGCCATCAAACGCCTCGCCAACCTCGACTGGCAAACCGGCGGGCAAGCCATTGCGCAAACAACATCGACCGCCAGCCTCGCTTCCACGCAGACGGCGAACAACCGGGCTGCTGGTTTATCACGACCGACCCCACCGCTATCCCTGTCACCCGATCCCGCCAACACCCCGACGATCTACACCCCGGCCTCGCTCATCACCGAAGATGAGCCACCGCTAGGCCTCTGGGAGCCTGCCGCGTGAAAATTCCTATTCAACCCCATCGCCCCACCGGCTCAAGGCCGCCTGCATCTGTGTCGATCCTATTCAATAATCACGCACCCGACGAAAGTACACCGTGCCGTGAGGAGGCCAATCAGTTGAGTCAGCAAACACCTATCTCACACGTCCGATTTCCCGCGCTCTGCTCGGCCGTCCTCGCCATCGCCCTGGGCCTGCTCTGCGCACCCGCACACGCCGCGATCGACCCCGCCGACGTCCTGGTTCTTTACAACGTCGATAGCCCCGACGGCATCCAGATCGCAAACTACTACGCCTCGGTCTACCCCGGCGTGCAACTCCTGGGACTCACCGGCGTCAGCACCGCCGAAGAAATCGACCAGAACCATTACCTGAACGTGATTCGTCCCCAGGTCCTCGCCGGCCTGAACGCCTCGACCCAGGTCATCGTCACCACCAAGGGCCTGCCGCTGCGCATCAATAACTCCACCACCAACCCCGGCACCTACCCCGGCTACCGCGGCGCGACGCTGAACATCACCATCCCCAACGACTGGTGGCAGACCTACTCCAGCCTGGAAAGCGAGCTCACCCGCATCGACACGATCAGCACACAGGAACAGATGGGCGACCAGTCCTACCTGCTGTCGCCCCCGGCCTTCAACTTCGCCACCGACCACCACGCGGCGAATCCTTACTTCAACCGACGTACTGGCTTCGACCGCGCCGACCCATTAAACGAAGGCATCCGCCTGTCCGCCAGGCTCGACGCATTCACCGTCAGCGACGTCATCGCCAGCATCGACCGTGCCCAGCAGGCCTACATCGTCCCGACCCAGCAACTCATCATCGTGGACGACGACCCCAGCGTCCCCGCAGCGTCAGCCGACCTGATGCCTCAACTCGTCAACAACATCCTCACACCGCTAGGCCAGGCCGCCGTGTTCGACCAGACCACCGCCGACATCCTCGACGCCAACAAGCCCATCCTCGGCTACGTCAGCCACGGCTCACACGCCGCAGGCTCAGGCTTCATCAGCCAGATGCAGTTCGACATCTCCCCCGGCGCGGTCTTCCACACCTGGGAGAGCTTCAACGCCTACAGCTTCGTCCAAGGAAACAACCGAGCCGGGCAAAGCCTCGTCGCCGAGTGGATCGCCAAAGGCGGAACCGCCGCGCTAGGCCACGTCGAAGAACCCACCGCCAGCGCCTCCGCCGTCGCCAATGAAGACATCTTCTTTGACATGCTCCTCAACGGCTACAGCTTCGTCGAAGCAGCCTGGGCCGCCACGCTCCAACTCTCCTTCGTCAACACCGTCGTCGGCGACCCGCTGATGACACTCAGGCCCTGGGTATCAGGCGACTTCGACCTCGACGGCGCAGTCGATATCGACGACCTGAACATCCTCCTGGCAAACTGGCAACAATCCGTCGGCAGCGCAGGCATGACCACCGGCGACCCCGACTTCGATGGCCTGGTCGATCAGGACGACCTGAACACCCTCCTCGCCACCGGCCCCTTCACAGGCACCGTCCTGGATGTCCTCTACTCCCTGAACAACCCACCCGCCACCCTAAACACTGGCCAAAACCCATCCAACCCCGCACCCACACCCGCCGCCATCACCCTGATGAGCCTCGGCGGGATGACGCTGCTGGGTCGCCGTAGAGTCTGATCGCAGCGAAGGCTCAGGTATCCGAACACGCTCGACTAAATCCCGGCCAGCCATGCAGGTGTTCTAGCTCTTTGATAACTCGGGCAAAAACAGCGGACTCGGTTTAAAAATCCTTGTAGAGACGCAAGCGCTCTGATAGGGTCACTTCGCTGGAGGACATATCAAAAAGAAGGAACAACCGGATGAATTGGCCATATATAAAAACGCGAACCAACAGGTCTATCCGACGAGCGGCGCGAGACGCACGGGAAGATCGGTTCAGTATTAAGCCCCAGCCACCAACTACTCCACCGGGGTTTGGACTGGAACCCCTCGAACCCCGCCTGCTGCTCAGCGGTGTAACCATCATCACGCACGGTGCCGCGCAGAGTTCACCACTCCCTGTGTGGGTCACGGCATTGCGCGATGAAATCGCCGTTCGCGCGCCAAGCGAATTAGGCTTTACGAACGAAGTCGCACCGGTGGCAACGATCACGGTAACGGATGACGGCGGCGGCGGGATGCTTCTTAGCACTACGCCGTTCAGTTATAACCCGCTAGACTCCGAATCCGGCGAACTCGTCTTGGCGTTAGACTGGTCCGATGTCGCTTCTCCCGGGGTCCAAACCACACAGGCGGTAGCGGCTTTCGTAGCCAATGCCATAACGGGCTTAGGCATCTTCTCGAATCTAAGCACGCCGCTTTTAGAATTACCCATCCATCTGATCGGACACAGCCGAGGCGCTTCTCTGGTCGGGGCGTTGGCGGAAGACTTGGGTGAGGCCGGGGCCTGGGTCGATCAAGTCACCTTCCTGGATTCACATCCAATCGCTATCCCGGAAGACTGGGGCGACAGCGGCATGGTGGTGCCCGGAAACGTCATCTTCGCAGACAGCTACTGGCGGGCTGACGGCATCAATATATTCGAGCCACTTGATTTTGATGGGGAACCCGTCGCAGGCGCGCACGATGTCGAGTTCGACGAATCGGTACTGGGTGGCTTTACCGACCCCGCGTATACCGAGGAGCACTCCGACGTGCATCTTTGGTATCAGGGAACAGTCGATACGGTGGGCCCGATCTCCGACGGCGTAATCAACAACTTCAACCCGGACGGTTTTAATTGGTACGCGGGCAATGACGCCAGCGGAGACAGCCGCGGCCCCCGCAGCCAGACCGGTTACTACTACAGCCGCGCAGGCGGCGGCAGCGATCAACGCCCATCCGACGGCCTCGCCCGCCAGGGTGCAACACGCAGCCCCTTCTTGATTAACGCAAGCGGTGGCAACGTGTGGGACAATATCGAACTCATAGGATTGTCGGCTGACCAATCAGTTATTCAAGGATCGCCCCTGAGTGTTGACGCCTACTACGCCGACCTGAATACTGATGCAACGATCACCATCGGCTTTGATCTGGATGCCAACCCGTACAATCAGAACTTCGCGGGATCTGTAGCCTCCGGCCAGACCATGAATCTCCCACCCGGCACTGCGGTATCGGCACTGCTGTCAACCGCCTCCCTAACAATCGGCGACACCTACAACGTCTATGCGGAGATAAGCAACGGCATCAACACGCGGTTCTATTACGCCGTAGGCAAGTTCACGATTGTCGGCGACGACCACGGCAACGATGCCAGCAACGCCACCCCCGTTGGCGTCAACAGTTCCATAGCCGGAGATATCGAAGTGCTGGAATTGGACGATGTGGATTGGTTCAGCTTCCAGGCCCAAACGGGTTACGGCTACACATTCCAGACGGTGTTGAACGGCCTCACCGATTCGGTACTGACCCTGTACGACCAGGACGGAACGACGGTGATCGCCTTCAATAACGATGCGCCGGGGATTGGCCTGGCTTCACGGATCGACTGGACGGCACCAAGTCCCGGCACTTACTACATCGAAGTCAGCGGTTTTTCGTCTAACACCGGCACCTACAGCTTGAACATCACCGAAACTCCGCCAATCCAAGGCGACTTGAACCTTGATGGCTTCGTGGGCATCGCGGACCTGAACATCATCTTGGGTGTCTGGAACCAAAACGTGGCCCCCGGCGACCTCCTGGCAGGCGATCCATCAGGTGATGGGTTCGTGGGGATCGATGACCTGAACACAGTGCTGGGCAACTGGAACGCGGGCACGCCGCCGATGACCGTTGTGATAGTCGAGCGGCCTGCCAGTCTCGATGCGACCATTGTCGCGGATAGGCGCGAGCCAACCGGGCGGGATGAGGCCGAGCCGATAGCGGCCATTCACACTGCAACAACCCCACGACGGACCGGAAATACACGCGGTACCGCAGTAGCGTCCGACTCGATCCTTGATCGGCCCGGCAACGGTCAACGGCCAGATCGGAACCTTGGACATGACACCCGGACAGGACTGGCTGCTTGGACCCAGAGGCAAGGAAGGCTGGTTCACTCCGAGTCAGCAGATCAGGGCTACGTCCCCTGGTCACTGCGACTGGATGAGTCGCAGACCTCTCTGGGACTTTGGGACGAAGCACCCACCGCCTAACCGTTCGCTTTTGTGCTTTTTGTGCCTTTTCGTGGCTACTTCCGCCCGCGCCTAAGCCAACGAATCTCCTGCGCCCCGGTCAACCAGGCACCTATCAGCATAACCGCCGCTCCGACGCTGACCATCGCGGTGAGTAGTAGTGCGCAATGAAGCCATGACAGGTCTTGAGCGGGGTAACTCAGCAGCATCGGCCAAAGCACGCCGGCCATCACGGCGGTGAGTATCGCGGTGCGCGCCCAGCCTTTTATCACCGATCCATCCACCGGCGACCCGACGTGACGACGGACCAACAGCAGCAGGATCAACACCTGAGCAACCGCACTGATCGCGGTCGACCAGGCGAGGCCCGCTGCGCCCAAAGGCCAGATGAGCGTCAGGTTCAACGCCACATTAAAAAATACCATTGTCATGCTGACGCGCAGCGGGGTCTTGGAATCGCCCGCCGCGTAAAACGTGCGGGTCAGGATGTGTGTCATCGAGTAGGCCCAGACCGCCGAGGCGTACCCGACAAGAATAGTCGCGACACGCAGCGAGTCTTGCAGGTCGAATCGGCCGTGCTCGAAGACCACACGAGACAGTGGGACGCGCACGAGAACCAGCCCGACGCTCGCGGGCAGGCCGATGAAAAACGACAACCGCAACCCCTGATGCAAAATCGCCTGAAAACCCGCCCGTCCCTGCGCCGAACGGTCAGCCGCAGCGTGCGCCAACGCGGGAAATATCGCCGTAGCAATCGCAATCCCAAACACGCCCAACGGGAACTGGTACAACCGCTGCGCTCCGGTCAACGACACGACCTGCCCGACATCAGCAATCGGGTACGCCATCTCCCAGCCAAACAATGACAACACCTCCGCGCCGCCTTCTTTGGGCGCAAACCCCCACGCGATCAGCATGTCAAACGCCGCGTTGATCTGAAATACCGCCAGCCCCAGCACCATCGGCCCCATCACCCAGAGCATCTTCTTAAAAGGTGCCGACGTCTGCGCAAAGTCCAGGGTCAGGCCTTGGACGCGCAGCAGCGCCACAAGTTGCCAGGCAAGCTGCAGAACACCGGCGATCAAGACACTGACCGCGACGATATGGATCGCGTTGCGCATCGTCTGATCGTCAACCCCCTGCGATGAAAAGCCACGTGTCGCAAACACGATCGCCGCGATCATCGTCAAATTCAGCAGCACCGGCGCAGCGGCGGGTGGGCCGAACCTGCCGCGCACCTGCAACGCCCCCCCGATCAACGCGACCAAACAGATCAACGGCATGTACGGCAGCATCCACATCGTCAACCGGATCGCCAACAAAGTGTCGTCCGCCCAACCCGCACGCGATCCCAGATACCACAACCCAAGTTCGCCCAGCAGCGTCAGCCCGGCGGTCACAACCAGCAGCGCCGCGATGCACATCGACGCGAATCGTTTTGCGATAGCGGGGTTGTTGCGAGACAGCTCGGCATAAGCGGGGATGAACGCCGACGACAGTGCCCCCTCGCCAAACAGCCGACGGAAAAGATTGGGAACCATAAACCCGATCAGGAACGCCGAGGTGGTCGGCCCACGCCCAAACGAAGCGAACAGCATCGCGTCACGCAGCAGCCCAGTGACACGCGACACCAGCGTCAGCACCGCAACCAACACCGCATGCCCGACAAAGCGCGGCGCGTCGGGTGTGTCAGCCTGGGGCGTTACCCGGGGCAATTCCGGGGGCGATTCCGGGGGCGGGGGCTGGATTGGATCGTGTGTGCTGTCAGCCATCAGGGTGTGATCGGTCGCGGTGGCGCATCCTCAAAGCCCGGCCAACAGTAAATACCGTCAGCCCCAGCATCGCCGCCAGCAGCCCGACCTGGTGCGCGTACAGGTCCGCCATCTCGGCGCCTCGGCCGGTGAACGACTGGGCTGTCTCTATGATCGGCCCGGACAGGCCCATGACAAGAATGGTCAGGAAAACACCGAGCCTGGGCCGATGAACCCCCGCGGGGGCGGACGCCGCCAGCAGCAGCGTCAACACGACCGAGATATAAAAATGCTCTGCCTTATCGATCCCAGGCCAGGGTTGAAAGAACAGGTGAGCCACCCGATTAAACCAGTCATTCCCCCACGGCGCCAGGGCCATCAACACATACGCCCCAACAAAACCGGCTGTGACTACACGGATCATGATCGTCAACCGGCTGACTCGATCGCGCGGCGGCGCAGCGGTAATCACCAGGAACACACCAACGATCCCGATCAGCCCGGCCACCGCATCACTGGCCGAGACCTCCCGGCCGACCCACCCCTGCGTGTACTCATCCACCAGCGCATAGGGCACCGCGATACAAATCGCAACCACCGCGCCGAAAAAAACCGTCGCCCGCGCACCGGCCAACCGCGCACGCCACAACAAAAACATCAACCCCGCGAATGCGATCACATGCAGCGTCTTGTCGACCTGAAACATCCCGAATTGATTAGCGTCTTCCCCAACACCCAACTCCGGCATGTGCGTGCTGATTAGCAACAACACCCAATACACAGCGAGAACTCTGCGCGCCTGGCCCGGTGAATCCAGATACTCGACTACAAAATCAAGAAGTTTTTTCAACCGGGTATCCCGTCCGCATCGATCCATCGAGAGCCAGGCGTTATACACCGGCTGGTACAAGCCACGATCTTAACAATACGACCGGAAGTTGCCCGGGGTTTGATGAAAGGCTGTGTCCGGGGCACTGATTAGCAAAATGTTTTGACGTACGGCTGATTCATTTCCCGCTACGACCGACGACGGCGGACACCCATCCAAGCACTGAATAAGCCCATGAAAACCACACCCGTTGCAGGCTCGGGGATCGGGCTGGTGGTCCCCGGCGGGGCCCCGGCATTCCAGTTGGCCAACACCAGGTTCAGGTCGTTGATCCCGACAAGCTCGTCATAAGTCGGGTCCGCACGGTAATCGTTGGGAGCCAAGGTATTGTTCCAAGGCTCCACGAAAGAAACATTCCAGTTGCCCAATACGATCATCAGGTCATTTAAGCCCACGAACCCGTCGCCGTCGAGGTCGCCTGTGATCGGTACCGTTTCCAGCAGCTCGTTCATAAACAGCGCGCCATACAGCAGCGACCCCATCTGGGAGGGATGCTCACCGTCGTGGATGTAGTTCTTGGCGACCGCCTCCTGGGCTGTCGGGCTGGCCCCCCACATATCGATAAAAGAAAAACGCGAATCGGTCCCGGCCAAAACACGCAAAGCGTCACGGTACTCCTCCAGACGCGCCACACGGTCCGCGCCGAGCAACTCCGGGCCGATCTGATAGGTGCTGGACAGGGTGAACGAGAGATCGCCAGCGGGAAGCCCGGCGTGTGCCCAGTCGGCGGTGACCAGGGCGATCTGTGTCTTGACGTTGTCAACAAAAGCCTCGGCGGAGTAGCCGGGGGTAATGCCCAGGGTGAGGCTCGCCTCGGTCTCGCCGCTGTCGTTGTCGCCCATCGCGATCACGACGTTCAGCTTCCCGGAGTTGCCTTGGACCAGGGCTGACAGGTAAGCCGCCCGACCGTCCTGGTGGAAGCGTCCGTTGTCGTAGAGGTCGGTCACGAAGTCGTTCATCGTACCGCCGGGGTAGCTCCACCCGGTGACGGTGATGCCGGTCTTGTCGGGCGCGATCAGCCGGTTATAAAAAACAGCCGTGTCTTTGGAGGTATTGATCAGGGCAAACTCCTGCCAGTCGCTGGCCTGCCCCGGTGCGGCAGCGAAGGGCAGTTCGATCAGTTGCAGCGAGTTGGTCGAAGCGGTGACAACGACCGGGTCGCTGGTCTGCAGGACCTGCCTGTTAAACGGCGACAGCACGCGCGTCGCACGCAGGCCTTGGATAGAACCATCGACGCCCCCCGTTGCGCTGGCCCAGAGTTGCCAGTCGTACGCGGCAGAACCATCAAGGAGGTTGTCGTACAGCCCCATCGCCTGCCAGAACCTCGCCGTCGGCTCTTCGTTCCACAACACGGACACGCGGCTGCCCAGAGAGTAGCCCCATAAATCCTCTGGAAGGGTGTAAACCGAGCGGCTCCAGTCTTGTGACAGAATCAGGCTGCCCCCGCCTTCGCCGGGTGATTTGGCCGGGAGCCCAAGTGCCGCCAGGCCCGTGCCCGCCAGCCCGATCCGCGAAGACGCCGCGTGTGCGATGCCACCGGTCCAGCCCAGGCCGTGATTCACGATGCTGTCACCAATGATCAGCATGTCCGCTCGACCTGTCGTCGCGGCCGCAACCCAGTCGCGCGTGCCTGAGTTAATCAGACTGTCTGCCTGCTGCGCCTGGGTAACAGGTGCAAGGGCCAAGAGCATGACGATCGAAACTAAACCAGCCCGGCGCGTGTTACCCTCAGTGGATCGCGTCCGTAACCGCCCCCTGTTTCTACGACCACGAATAAGAAGCGGGATCAGCAACACCAACCCCATCGCCGGCTCGGGCACCAACACACCTGGAGGCGGCGTGCCCGTGTTCCAGTTGCCCAATACCGCATTGATATCATCGATCCCGATGAACCCGTCGCCGTTCACATCACCTTGAGACGGATCGCCTGCGTTGACCGATTGGTTCCAGTTAGCCAGCACACGGTTCAAGTCTGAGATACCCACGAACCCGTCGGCATCAAGGTCGGCCGCCCCGAGTTTAAGACCGGTCGGCACCACCTCCAGCAGGAAGCGCAGGTCTTCGACATCAATCACACCGTCCGCGTTAAAGTCCGCGGGGACAGGCGAAGCCTCTGAGCCGATAGACGTATCGGCGTCGCCCTCATCGACCAGGGACCACTGCGCAAGCAACATCTCCACATCACCCGCTTCAACCGTACCGCTGGCGTCCAGGTCCATCTCCCCGAGCGTCGGCTCAAACAATTCCGGGTCCACGTCCTGGCTGTTCCACTGGGCAAGCACACGGTTGAGGTCTTCTAATCCGATAAACCCGTCACCGGTCAGATCGCCCTTGGAAAAATCGCCGGGGATCACGCTCTGGTTCCAGTTCGGCAGTATCCGGTTAAGGTCTGACAGCCCGACGAACCCGTCACCAGTCAAATCACCACTACCAAGTGGTGGCGGGGGCGGCACGATCAGATCGACGACACTTTTCAGATCCGCCAGACCGACAAAACCATCGCCGTCCACGTCTCCGTTGCCCGCGCCCGGCTGGACGCTGAGGTTCCAGTTGCCGACGACGATGTTCAGGTCGTTGTCCCCGACCAATCCGTCACCATCGAAATCTTCCTTAGGCGGCCCCAACAGCACAGCATCCGCAAACGCCTCACCCAGACCCAACTGCCCGTCGGATGTGTAATGAACCAGGTCCAGCTTCAACGGCAGCAGGTCCGTGGCGACCGCGGTGGTGAACGGGTCTTCCCGCGCGATGTCCGCCTGCGCCTGACGGATCAACGATCGGTTACGCAGGTTCGTGTACTGGCTGAATCGACTGATATAAAATGGCAGTTGCGGCGTATTCAGGTCGGTGCGGACGCGTTGGATGAAGTTGACCAGGTTGTCGTGGTACAGCGGCGCGGACACGTCATTCGTGTCGGATTCGCCTTGCGTCCATAGGAACCCCGCGATCTGATAGTCGATCCCCTGCACGCCGATCTGTGCAAGTGTGGATTGGACATGATTGATTAAAATGGGGTACATCGCTCGCTCGGGGATGGGCACGTCGGGGTTCCAGACCTTCGCCAGGCTCGTCCCGTTGGCGGCGACCTTGATCAGGCCGATCGGCGTTGTCGTTGCCTCATCAATACGTCGACCGAAGCTCAACTCCGCCCCAAACGAATTACCGAAGACACCCGGACGCAGGAACTCGAAGCCCGACGACACCTTCTGCCCAAACTCATAGTCATAGCTGTACGGGACCTGCTGGGGCTGGGTGTAATCAAATGGCTCGGCAGGCAGGTCGTCGACCAGACCGCTGCCGATCATATTCGACTGCCCCGCCAGGATGTATATCTGGATCGGTTCTCCTTGGACCTGCCCCAGGCACAGACTTACCACGCACACAAATAACACACAACACTTGTTCATGTCCGATGGATCCCGCTGGCTTGGTAGGGGGCTGGACGCCCGCCGGACAAGTATACACCCCAAAACGGTCGAAGTCCGTAAAATACAGGGATTTAGGCGTATTAACAGGGTGTCATAACCGCCGGTCCGCGTGTTGATACGCAGAAATACACACCTAGCGGTATCGGGAAGCGTATCGCAAGATCGGCCGTTCCAGCAGGTAGTACGACGTGGTTGCCACCGCGAACGTCAGAACCACCCCTTGGCAAGTCGTCCACAGCGTGTGCTGGGCTTCGTGGTCCAGAAGCCCCAGGCTGTAGAAAATCGGGTAGTGGTAGAGATAAACCCCGTAGCTGATCCGCCCGACGTAGGCCAAAGGCCCTTTGGACAAAACCGTCCCCAACTTCGGCCCCATACAACTGGTCCCGATCGTCGCCAGGAAAATCGTGCTGGACATCAGCGAGAAGCCGATCATCTTCATCGCCTGGGTCCAGGGGTTTTCCAGCAGGGCCGCCACCGTCAGAAAGATAACCGCGGGGACAAAGAACGCCCCGGCGAATCGCCACGGGCGTGATGTGCCGATCCCAAGCGAAGGCTCATACAAAGCGAACAGCCCGCCGAGCGCAAGCGAAGTCATCCTGAACGGGGTGCCCCTGTACAGCAGCTTATAGAGCGGCAGTTCCTCGGCGAACACCACCGCCAGCACCGCCAACACCATACCCGTCAAGACCACCGCCACCGTCGTCGGTTTAAGCCAGTCGCGCGGAGCGAAGTAAATAAACAACGGCCAGATCATGTAAAAGTGCTCTTCAACACACAACGACCAGGTATGCCGCATCGGGTTCGATGGGGCAATCCACCTCTGCAGGTCCGCGTTCCACAGGTAATCCAGGCTGAACACGAAGTTCGACAGGTAAGTCGCGCACCAGATAAGATACTCACCCGGCGCAAGATAAATCAGAACCCCGATCAGCAGGTAATAAATCGGGAAGATGCGAAACGCCCGACGAACCAGGAAGTACACAAGTGACTTCTGATTGCATCGCCCATACAACAGGATGCGCGTGATCAGAAACCCTGAGAGCACAAAGAAAATATCGACCCCCAGGTACCCCGGCTGAATCACCGTGTTCAGCAGCTTGACGGCCGACCCGCCCAGATTAGTCGGAACGTGGGCCCAGATGACCAGCAGCACCGCGATCCCCCGCAGGCCATCCAACGGCGGAACGTGGGTTCGGGTTGACTGAATAAGCGGCTCGTTGGACATAGGTATCGGGTACGTTCAATCGGCCGAGCACAGTCAGCCCTAACTGGGTAAGAAACAGCGGCAGATGATACCGCTTCCCGCGCCGCGTTGCCGTAAAGGTCAAGCAGCTCGGCTTCGGCCCTTGGGGATCAGGTGACTGACGCCCCCCCCCATCTCGTCGTAACGCGGCCGCATCAGCCCGTACAGACCCGCGATGAACAAGACCCCAAATACCGGCATCGCTGCGGCGGCAACCACCCAGGACGCTGGGCCACCCAGGAGCCAGTCGAACCCGAAGTAACTCGCCCCCCCGCAAGCACCCGCCAGCAGGATCGGCCCAAAGATCGCACGGACCAGCGTCCAAGGCCCGATCCCCGCGAGCCGACCGGCAACCATGCACTGCGCCAGGCTGACCACCGCCTTGACCCCCGAGATCGACGCGGCAATCACCACCACCCCCCCCAAGCTCGCACCCACCACAGCTGCCAAAAGCACCCCAGCCATCTCCGCACCCATCATCGCGGCACGCAGACGCCAAAGCCCCGACGCCTCGATGAACGACATCGCCACCGGCCCGATCAGGTACACACACAGGCTCAGGCTCATCACCTGCGCCACCGGGATCGCCGCGTCCCAACGCCCCTGCCACAAAAAATGAATCATCGGACCCGACGTGACCACCGCCAGCACACACACCACCGAAAAAACCACTGCCGACACACGCACCATCTTTTCAAACGCCTGCGCCCGACGCTCCGGGTACTTAGCCAGCTTCGACAGCGTCGGCATGTACACACTGACCATCCCCGACCCAAAAATAACCACCGTCGAGAGGATCAGTTGGAACCCAAAGAAATAGACGCCCACCGCCTGCTTGTCCTCAAACAGACCGATCACCAGGCGATCGCCCTGGACGATCAAGGCACCGAAAAACGAGCTGAGGGTGATCCATTTAACCGCGGTAAAGATGCTCCCGAAATGCTCCCGGGTCAACGCCCGGCTCGGGGGCAACGCACCGGCGCACCAGCGGTACGTCACGATATTAAACAGCACCATCAGCAACATCGGCAACACGAAGCTGTAGACCCCAAAGCCCGACAACGCAAACAAAATCATCGATCCGTTCTTGACGAACTGTGCCGCGATGTCCAGCTTCACCAGCGTCTTGAACCGAAGATCAATACTCAGCTTCGCACGCAACACCGTCACCGGGCTCTGCAACGGGATCGTCAACGCCGCGATCGCGATCAGCCAGCCGATCACCCGATCGTCGTACACCCGGGCCATCACAGGCGCGATCCCGATCAGCAACGCCGCCGCCGCGATATTAAACCCCAGCCCCATCTTCAACACCGGTGAACCCAGCTCCTCAAATTCCCCGCCACGCTGGATCAGAACCTTGTGCGCCCCCATGTCCCGGACGCTGTCCGCCAACGCCACCGCCGACAAAGCCAACGCCCACAAGCCAAACGCTTTCTCGTCCAGGTAATAACCCAGCACCCACAGGTTCAACAGGGCGGTCAACTTCACCAGAACCTGCCCGATGAATACAAACGCGGTCCCCCTAATAGCGATCCGACCCAACCCCTCCTGAGGCTGAGCCTCGCCCGACAGGTCCGGGGAATCCGGGGGAATATCCGGGGGAATATCCGGGGGTAACTCCGGGGGGCGACCGGGTGTAGAATGGTCCTCAGTCATGGACCACAGTGTAGCAATCGGTCCCCCATGCGTGAGGGCCACACGCGCAACGCACCGGCACAAGGCGAAGACCATGCACAATCTTGACCGCCAATGGATATTTCAACTTAGCTGGGCCTTGCTCGCCTTCCTGATCTCAACGAGCGCATCGACAGCCGGGGAATCTGAACTGCCCGACGCGCAGAACGCCGTCGCCCCGATCGTGCATGAGCCGATGTACCGGGGCGAGCGAGAACTGTTCAGCTACGCGCCGCGGTTCACGCCCAACCCCATCGGCTTTAGCCCAGACAACAAGCCTTACATCCGTGCGGGCAACTCCGTGCAGACCCCGGACAATGACGGGACATGGACAAACCGGCCAATCGCACCCTCGATCACACGGTACTTTCAACGCCAAAGTTTGCCGACCGCGTTTGAGATGGTGGGCGGCCAGTTCGTTGACCAGCGTGTGGTCATGGATGATCTTGGCGACGCCTACACCCTGGCCAAGCTCAAGCACGTCGGCCGGACCCGGCTTCTGCTGCTGCATTCACGCGATGGGTGTGTCACATGGGACGTGTACCCACTGCCCCCGCTTGAACACGCCCGGCTGGAATTCCGCGACGGGAACAACACCATGACACGCCCCCCCGCCGCCCTTATCTTCAAGGATACGGAGCTGGGCATCGTCCTGCCCCGGCGCGCAGACGACGGATCGTTAATCGTCGATCGTGCGGCCACGGTGACGAATCAATCGCTGCTGGTCCCCAACCACTCCGGCGGGGGCAACTCGGTGATTACACTGGGGGATCGGACGTATGTCGTCTACCCTTCGACGGTATCTCGATCTGATAAGCAAGGCACATCCCAGTTTGTCGTCGCCTTATCAAGAGACACCGGACAGATCATCACAGGCCCGACCCTGCTGGGCACCGTCGGCTTCGGCAGGCCCGACCCGCATTACCTCCCCGCCATCACCGCCGACTCCAAAGGCGTATTGCACGTCGTGCTGGGGTCGCACCACAACAGCCTCTACTACCTGCGCTCCACCTTGCCGAACGACGCCTCACGATGGACCACCCCCACGCGCATCGGCAAGATTCGGGACCCCAAATCCGGAGGCCACACCTACCCCGCATTGCTTTGCGATTCACAGGATCGGCTTCACGTCGTGACACGCTGGGCTGGGGACGGCTACTACTTCCGACTTGTCTACATCCGAGGCAACGCCACGACCGGAAGATTCGAGCCTCAGACAGTTCTGGTCAGGCCGTTTAGAAACATGTACTCCAACTGGTATCATCACCTGAGTCTGGACCGTCAGGATCGGCTGTTTCTGGACTACCGGTACTACGGGAATCAACTCAGCGCCCAGGAGATCAGGGCGTATCGACAGAAGTGGCCGGAGGACGGATTACCCGCAGACACCCGCCCGGGGTCGTTTCCAAAAAGTGTCAGGCCCCACGACCCGGCGATGCTCTTCAGCGACGACGCCGGAACCACCTGGCACCTCACCACCGACGACCTGTTACGTCCGTAGCCCGTTACTCTCGCCACCCAGGCGCGTCATATTCAGCATCACGATGACAAACAAAAACATGACCGTAAAGTCAGAAACCGGCATACGGACCACGCTGTACCCGAAGATGAACGCCGCGATCGTGCGCATCGTGGTGTCGCGTATCAGCTTGCTGATCGCAAAATTGATGACGTACAGCACCACGGGGATCATCACGAAGCCCAGAAATCCAAAGTTCGCCCAGAACTCACCGAAGATTGTCGCGCCCATGCTGACGCCGCGGCTTTCTCCGCCCAAGAGGCGCTGGCCGATCAGGATAGACAGTGTCGGGGGCTTGCCCGGCCAGACCGAGCGGGGAACCCAGAACACAAACCCGCGCAGGATCCCCGAGCCTAAAAGCAACCCCACGGACCGGTGGAACTCCTCGACCACGACGACCAGAACGTTGATGTTGATACCCTCGGTGACACCCATCAAAAACTCGCCGATACCCAGGTTCGGCAGGAAGTATTCCTTGGCTTCCACATACCCCTCGCCCAACGCCGACGTCGCGCTGGACAGGGCAAACCCCCCGGTCCAACGGTGCATGTAGACTCGGATCAGCGGGAACATGGTCATCAGGACACCAAACGGCAATGCCGCCAGACTCAACACGCCGATCTGAAACCACCGCCCGCGTACCATCAGCAGGGCCGTGATTACGATCAGTGTCTGGAGTGTGAAGATGCGGTTGCCGGTCGTGTAGAGGTCCACAACACACATCGCCCCCATCCAAAGCGCGAACCACTTGAGCGTAATCTGATCGTGCCAGTACATCGCGGCCAACGCGATCAGTGCCGCCAGCCTGACGGCGGCAAAGAGGCTCAGCGCCAGCATGGCCGGGGTGCCCCCCGTCAGCAGAAACTCGCCCTTGGCATCGGCCCAGTGCCCGCCGGACGATACTCCGGTGACCACGAACAGCGTCACCGCGCCGACAAAAAAGGCGACTATCAAATGGGTCGATCCAAGCGGCGGCAGGGCATCCCACATGCTCGGGCCTGAACCCGGTGGCGCGGGCGGCTTCGTCGGGAGGCTGTGACGCAGCAGGTCCCATACGCCGTACAGACCCACCATACCTAGGATCCTCAGGACCGCCGGCCCATTGAGCGCCCAGTCCACACCCGGGATCAGGCCGCCGGGAGCACCCGCCAGACTGCCCTGAGTCGCAAACACCGACAGCGGAACCAGCACCATGTGGATGATCCCGATGTTCAGCCCCATATTCATGCTCAACTGCCGCCGGCGGACATAGATCACAAAAGAAGTGATATAGATCCCCCAGATCAGCAGGAGAATAAACGAGTTGACTATGTTATTCATCGTCTCATACCCACAAGGCCATCCGCCGCCTTAACACGCAAACCCATCAGCAAAATCAGGCCGCCTTGGTCTTCAATCGGCCACGCCCCACAGGCGTCGATACATCCTAATCCATACGCCGGTTCAACCCCGGCGGGTCGCCAATCAACCGGGTTATTTTCGGACCCCCTTTGAGCCATCTGTGCCTATTCAGATCGGCTTATTGGCCGTGCCGGGTAACTTGGACCTCACGCCCCCGCCAAAGACCGCGACGGGACAGCCCCCTCTATGCCGACCCTCTCCCACGGATCGAATCCTCAATACCATTAACCATCGTATCAATGTTAAATAAGTTATCGACCGTCGCCAGGGCCTGCTCGGACATCCGGCGGGCCGCGTCTTTATCTGAAAAAATCTGGTCAAGCGCTTCCGCCAAAGAATCCGCGTCGCCGTGACGGTACAACAACCCGTTCTCGCCGGGCCGAAGCGCCTCGATCTCGGGGTTCTGCCCCGCGATGTGGTCGCTGGTCACAACAGGCAGGCCATACCCAAAAGCGTGCAAAATACTCAAGCCGATATTCGCTGGATAACAAAAAACATCGCTGAACAGGAAGTACGGGGCGAGCTTCTCTTCCCCATAGATCGCACCGAGAAAACGTATACGATCCCTAACCCCAAGTGACTCACCGAGTTCCTCTAATCGTTGCCGTTCATCGTCACCCTTACCCACGATCAGCGCCTGGAGGTGCGGATATTTTTCGGTCAACTTCGCAACAGCTTCCACAAGCAGGTCCAGACGATTTTCCGGATCAAACCTGGACACGAACAGGATGGTCGGGCCTTGGTCAAACCCCTTCTCTATGCGGAAATCTTCAAGTTTCTGCGGGGCATCGGCCCAAGCCTCGCTCGCCTCCCGCATCGGCGTCTGATCCAGGCTGTTCAGCCCCACATAAACACGATCCGCCGGCCAACCAAACTCACGAAACTGCGCAGCGGACGTGTGGTTGTAAAGCAACAACGCACTACCCAGACGCGCCACCCAACGCCGATACAAACTGCGCAGCCCGGTCTCCGTCTTGGAGTAGCCGTGCCCCCATAGGATCGTTCTGACGCCCGTGAGCCTGGCCCTGATTAACGCCGGGATCAGGCTCAGGTACCGGACGTTCCATGTAAGGATCAAAACGTCGGTGTTCTTCTTGGTGGCGTATCGAATCTGCGAGCCGACCCAAAGCAGAGATCGGCCCATCAGGCTTTTCATCTCGATCGTCTCGAAGCGACCCGCAAACCCATCCGGTTCGACGTTGGGCATCCCCGGCGTGTCGCCATAGACCACCAGCAACTTGATCCCCGGCCGCGCAGCCAGTTCACGGAAGACCGGCACGCGGTAATGTGACAGGAAAGGATGCTGGATAGTCACGCGGATCGGCGGGCTTCCCGGGCCGGTGGAATCAGGGGGCGTTGCCATGCAAGTTCTCAATTCTTCGATGGTTACTTAATAACTCGACCGCCGGGATGTCGGACACTATAACCGCTGGGTTCGTGCATGCCAGATCGCCACCATCCGTACATCGGCCAGACTCCCAAGCGGCAGGACCTCTTGAGATTGCGATATACTGCGGATCGTAACAATGGTTCCCGTGGACACGGACCCCCAGGCATGATCCAGACAATCAAGCGCAAAGCCAGACAACTCCGCTGGGTCTACAACCTCAGACGGACGCTGCTGATGGCGTACCGTCGACGGCGTTACGGCCTCAAACACGTCCACCCGACTTTCTACATAGGCGGACCCGCCGCGATCGCACCGGACCTGCGTGCCGACGCCTACAGCTATATCGCCACCGGATGCCGGGTCGGGCCGGGCGTCAGCCTGGGTAAGTATGTCATGCTCGGGCCAAACGTCGCGATCCTCGGCGGAGACCACCGGTTCGACAAGCCAGGCCTGCCGATCATCTTCTCCGGCAGGCCCGAACTCAAGCAGACCTTCATCGAAGACGACGCCTGGCTTGGATACAACGTCACGGTCATCGCAGGCGCCCGGATCGGTCGAGGCGCGATCGTCGCCGCCGGCGCGGTCGTGACCAAAGACATCCCACCCTACGAGGTCCACGGCGGCGTCCCCGCCAAGAAAATCGCCGATCGATTCAGCACCGACGAACAGCGCGAACAACACGACCGCATGCTCAACGAACCGCCCAAACGCGGCGATTACTGCGAATTGATGTGAACCGCAAAGGACACCCAATCCGATGGCAGATATCGAAACCTATTACGAAGCCTACTGGGACACCCCCGAGGACTACGACGACCCAACGACACCGATGCGCCAGACGTTATTCAAGGATCGCGCAAACCTGCCGGGGGGAGCGCGTATCCTGGATGTGGGTTGCGGTCGCGGGGAGTTCTGCGCCTTCTTCAAGGGGCTGGGCTACCAGGCCGAAGGGATCGACCTTAGCAAGACCGGGATCCAGTACGCACGCAAGGAGCACTCGGACATCACGTTCCACGCCGGCTCGACTGATATCCTCCTGCCCGAACATGCCAGGGCGTACGACGCGGTGTTCAGCAGCGAGGTGATCGAGCACCTGTTCGATGTGGACAGCTACCTCCAGGCGATCCACGACCTGCTGAAACCCGGCGGCACGTTCGTCCTGACCACGCCCTACCACGGCCTGATCAAAAACATCGTGATCGATCTGACGAACTACACCCGGCACTACGACCCACTTGGCCAGCACATCCGATTCTTCGACCGCAAGGGGCTGGATATGTGCCTGCGTAAGTGGAACCTGATCCCACAGAGTTGGACGGGCTACGGCCGACCGTGGCCCTTGTGGAAATCGTTCTTTGTCGTCTGCAAGAAGCCTCTGTGATGCCCGAACAGATCAGCCGATTCAGTTAGATCCGTCCGTCGCCTGAGTATCCTTAAGTACACGGGGGCGGACCTCTTTGGCGGGCGACCCCATGGCGATGACGTCCGGCGGCAAGTCACGGAACACGCTGGAGCGAGCACCCAGGATCGTTCGGGCACCCACCGTCACGCCGGGCCCGACAAACGCATCCGCTGCGATCCAGGCGTCGTCTCCGATCTCAATCGGCGGGCACAATAGTTTCATCTTCAGCGTGTCGGTCTCGTGAGTCCCCGCGCAGAGGTGGGCGTACTGGCTGATCGTGGTGTGTGTCCCGATCGTGACCCGACCGAGGTTGTAGATGATCGCGTAATCGCCGATCGAAGACGTTGGCCCGATCGAGAGGTTCCAAGGCAACTCGATCCGCGCGGTGGAACGTATCTTGGCGCCCCGACCGACGTTCGCCCCGAACAGCCGCAGCAGCGCCCGACGCCAGCCGTAGGCCTGATGGGGAGACCAGCGGAACACCGTCGCCTGCACAAACCACCACAGCACCTTCTTGATGTTATGGCTGCGTGACCAAGGGCTGCGATGCTCGATGGCTTGGCCTGGCTTGTACGGTGCCGGGTCGGGCTGTGAGTTGTCGTGAGTCGTCATAGGCTATTGGGTCGGTCGGCCCCGCGCCTCCTGTCGTGCGTGATTGTGTTACACAGGCATCACGATAGCATAGCTCGACGCAAAGCGTCCCAGCAAGCCTTGTCGGATATCGCTAGGATATCCCCCTCATGGGCGTATCAATCCTTATCCTCACACTCAACGAAGAGCAGGACCTGCCCGGCTGCCTCGAATCCGTCCGCTTCTGCGACGATGTGGTCGTCTTCGATTCTCTCAGCACCGACCGGACCGTAGAAATCTCCGAAGCCTTCGGTGCCCGAGTCGTCCCACGAAAATTCGACAACTGGTCGGCCCACCAGAACTGGGCGATGGAAAATATCGACTTCAAGCACGACTGGGTTTTCTACCTCGATGCCGACGAGCGGATGACTCCCGAGCTTGATGCGGCGATCCAGAAGGTCGCCCAGAACCCTGACGAGCATCGGGTCGCCTACTACGCCGGGAGAAAAAACTACTTCATGGACCGCTGGTGCCGCAGAGCCATGGCGCCCGGCACCATCATGCGGTTCTTCAAGCCCGCCCACATCCGTTTCGAAAGGCTAGTCAACCCCATCCCCGTCATCGACGGGGAGTACGGCTATTTCGACGACCTGTTCATCCACTACGGATTCTCCAAAGGAATGCGCCCCTGGCTGGACAAACACAACGGGTACTCCAACATGGAGGCCAAGGAGGGCCATCAGATCCGAGAAGGATCGCTCATACAAAGCCTCCGAAACATCTTCACCCGCGACCGCGCCAAACGCTGGCAGGCCATCAAAAACGCCAGCTTCTTTATGCCCGCACGCTCCGCGATGCGGTTCCTCTAC
The DNA here is from genome assembly GCA_024279275.1 of Planctomycetota bacterium. Taxonomy (GTDB): domain Bacteria; phylum Planctomycetota; class Phycisphaerae; order Phycisphaerales; family Phycisphaeraceae; genus JAJRRS01. The sequence continues at coordinate 101,936 of JAJRRS010000038.1, forward strand.
ATCTTCGTTGGCCAATTCGGCGTGCTCGACGGGATCGCGGGATTCCACTACAGCTGCATGATCTCGATGTACGAGTCGTGGATCGGGATGAAGATCCGCGAACTGGAGAGGAGCTACCAGATCAACCCGGAAGACTTCGAGCCGACGCTGGCAGACGGGCCCATGCCCGACAGCGGGCCGAAGATCGACATCATCATCCCCACACGCGACGAGGCACGGAACATAACCCTGGCGGTCCGGTCGGCCAAAACACTGGGTCGGGTGTTAGTGCTGGACTCCGGCAGCACCGACGACACCCAACATCTCGCAAGAGACGCGGGGGCCGAGGTCTTCGAGAACCCCTTTGTCAGCTACGCCAAACAGAAAAACTGGGGGCTTGATAACCTCCCGCTGACCGGGGAATGGGTCTACTTCCTGGACGCGGACGAGCTGATCACCGCAAAACTCCGCGACGAGATCGCCCTGCTCGTCGATAAGCCGGGGCACGCCACAGGCTACTACATCAACCGCAAGCTCTTCCTCTTTGGCAGGCCCATCCGCTTCGGTGGCCTGTACCCATCGTGGAACCTGCGGCTGTTCCGCCGGGGCAAGGCGCGCTACGAGGACCGCTCGGTCCACGAACATATGATCTGCGAAGGGCCCACCGCCTACCTCAAGCAAACGATGCTGCACATCCGCCTGGACACTGTGCAGCGGTACATCAAGAAGCACGTACACTACGCCAACCTCGAGAGCGACGAATGGGTTCGCCACCGCTTCGGTGTCGGCGGCGGGGCGAAAGCCGATCGGCTGTTCCGCGATACGCTACGCGTCAGGCAGTGGCTTCGTCGAAACGCTTGGCCACGCATGCCCTTCCGACCGATGCTGCGATTCCTATACATGTACATCCTCAGGCTGGGCATCCTCGACGGTCGAGTCGGGCTGCACCTGGCCATCCTCACAAGCCAGTACGAATACATGATCGGCTTGCTCTACAGAGAAAAAGTCAGCGCCATCCGAACCGGGAAGACCAAGCCTCCCAAACCCCAACAGGCCGCCGGTGATTCAACGCCCTGACCCCATGCGCCGATGAAAGACGGGTCAACCCCCGCGGGCACAGGAACCCGATGCGAATCATTCTTCTTAATCAGGCTTTTTATCCGGACCATGCCGCCACCGCGCAGCACGCCCACGACCTGGCGAAATACCTGGTCGCCCAAGGCCACGACGTCGCCGTCGTCGCCTCCCGCTCAATCTACGGCTCAAAAGGCGCCGCGCTCCCCAAAAGAGAAACCGTCGACGGCATCGAAGTCCACCGCGTCGGCAAAAGCATCTTCGGCAAAGCCTCCATCATCGCTAGGCTGATCGACTTTGCCCTGTTCTACCTGCTGGCGCTAATCAAAGTCATGACCCTCAAACGCCCGGACGTGATCGTCCCATTCAGCACGCCGCCGTTTATCGCGCTGGTCGGGTGGATGCTCAAGACGGTCAAGCGGTGCAAAGCTGTCTACTGGGTGATGGACCTGTACCCGGATGTGCCGATCGCGTTTGGGATCATGAAGGCCGATGGGTTAGGTGCCCGGCTGCTCGAAAAAGTACACCGCTTCTGTTTTAACCACTGCGACCGATCGGTGGTGCTGGGCCGATGTATGCGTGACCGGCTGATCGACAAGGGGATCCCGAAAAAGAAGATCGCACTGATCCCCCCGTGGGCCGACATCGACGAACTGCAGCCGGTTCCACGCGATGAGAACCCGCTACGCAAAGAATGGGGACTCCAAGGCAAACTGGTCGTGATGTACTCGGGAAATCTCGGACTGGCCCACGACATCGATACCCTCCGCGGCGCGATGGAAAAACTCCGGGGGCGCGACGACATCCGCTTCGTCTTCGTCGGCGGCGGCAAGCTGATGACACAGCTCCAAACCTACTGCCAAGAACACAACCTGACCAACGCAATCTTCAAGCCTTACCAGCCACGCGAAGCGATCCGCACATCGTTAAGCCTGGCGGACCTGCACCTGATCAGCCAGGCGAACGCGATGACCGGCCTGCTTGTCCCGTCCAAACTCTACGGGATCATGGCCTCGGGACGGGCATCCATATTCGTCGGCAAGCCAGAGGCTGAAGTCGCCCTCGTGTTGCAGGAAAATAACGCCGGGAAGGTCGTCGCGATCGGAGATGTCGATGGCCTGGCCGACACCATCACCGCACTGGCGGACGATCCTGGCACCTGTCAACGCATGGGGGACGCTGCGCGAGAAGCGATGGCGAAAACCTACGACCGCCGCCACGCCTGCGCCGCATGGGAACGCCTGTTGATCGAGTGTGTTTACGGCTCCCGTCCCGAAGTGGCCGATGACAACGACCAGAACGCCAACGAATCAACCCCCGGATCAGCCCCCGGTTCAACCCCATCCAAACCCGCACCGGCCCACGGATCCAAATAATGACCGGCCCCGACCCAACACAAGAAAACACCGACGTGTACCAACGTCTGGACAAGGTCGCGGGGTATCCCTACCCGCTGCGCGACTATGTGCGCCGTCTGGGTTGGAATATCGTGCAGGCCTTATTAATCCGCACCAGCCCCGGCCGGGCGATGGGCTGGCGTCGGTTCTGGCTTAGGCTGTTTGGGGCAAATGTCGGCAAGCTCGCGGGCATCCGCCCTACCACACGCATCGTCCACCCCTGGCTGTTGACACTCGACGACTACGCCATGCTCGGCGACGCCGTCAGCGTCTACAACCTTGGGCCGATCACCATCGGCGAACACTCGGTGGTTTCACAAAACGTCCACCTCTGCGCCGGCACACACGACTACACAAAAATCAACCTGCCGCTGATCCGCGCATCAATCACCATCGGCCAAGGCGTCTGGGTCTGCGCCGATGCGTTCATCGGCCCGGGCGTCACCATCGGCAACAACACCGTCGTCGCCGCACGATCGGTCGTCGTCAAAGACATCGACCCCGGCGTCGTCGTCGCAGGCAACCCCGCACGGGTCATCAAACAAAGACCCCGGCCGACGGCTTAGCGTGTTCTCGATTCATGTGTAGAAGGTGCTGATCGCCACAATCATATAGATGGCGGACTCGCTGGCTGTAAGCCAGCAGCTATGACGTGACGTAGCGGCACCGATGGACTGAGAATGTCATGTGCCTTCCATGTGCATCTGATCTACATGCCTCCCACTTCGATCTAGCACCAAGGCCTTCCGCCCCACCTATTTAGCAAAAACCCTCGTAAACCCCCAGAAACCCGAACAAACCACTGCCCAGACCCCACTGTCTACAGACTATATTTAAGTTAAATATTGATCTTAACTGTGGCGGGAGATGCCGGGTCATGGTCTACGGCGTGTGATTAGGGCACATCTCAGCGCGCTGCGCAAGACAAAACCCACGAACCATGTCCGTGGGCTTCGCCTGTGGATAGTTTTATTTGCCTTACTTGTGGTACTTACATTGACAGCACCACAACACGCCTTACAGCGCGTCGTTGTCTTTTTCGCCGGTGCGGACGCGGATCACTCTGCTTAATTCATAGACAAACAGCTTGCCATCCCCGACCTTGCCGGTGCATGCGGCCTCGGTGATAGCTTCGATGGTCTTGTCCAGGTCGTCGCTCTTGACCGCGATCTTTAACAGGATCTTGGGGACGAACCCCACATCCATCCGTGCGCCGCGGTATCGTTCGGTGTGGCCCCGCTGCTTGCCGTAGCCCTTGCATTCCAGGGCGGTCATGCCCAGGATGCCCAACTCGGCGAGCCGCTTCTTGAGCGACCCCAACGCGGCGGGCTTGATGACTGCTTCGATCATATGCATTGTCTTATTCTCCAAGGTATGCGTGTTTTGCCGTGGCCGTGTGGTGGGTGAGGAGCTTAAATATCACCCACCTGCAGCGGCACGGACGAGATTCTAAGTAAACGGCAATCAAGCCTCGCGTAGCTGGTAACTCTTGATTGTAGTCTGCTGGTAGTCGGGGTAAGCAGCCATGTCGTGCTCACCCAGGTCCAGGCCTTCGATCTGTTCTTCATCGGAGACGCGCAGGCCCAGCGTCGCTTTGAGTGCAAGCCCGACGACCAACGTGAACGCCACGGTGAACGCGCCCATCGCAGCGACGCCGGCAAGCTGATACCCAAACTGTGCCATGCCCGCCTTGGCGCCGAAGATCCCGACCGCCAGCGTGCCCCAGATACCGCAGACCAGGTGGACGCTTGTAGCACCCACGGGGTCGTCGATCTTCAGCACACGGTCAAAGGCGATGACCGCGAAGTAAACCAGCACGCCCGCGATCCCGCCGATGACCACCGACTCCCAGATCGCCATCTGGTCCGCCCCGGCGGTAATGCCTACAAGCCCGGCAAGGATGCCGTTAAGCGCCATCGACAGGTCCGGCTTACTCGCAGCAAACCAACTGACCAGTGCCGCCGCCACACCGCCCGCCGCCGCCGCAAGCGACGTCGTCACCAGCACGAGGGACACCAACCCGGGATCAGCACTGAGCACCGACCCGCCGTTGAACCCGAACCAGCCGAACCATAATAAGAACACACCGATCGCGGCGAGCGTCAGGCTGTGGCCGGGGATCGCGTTGCTCGAGCCATCCGCGTTGTACTTGCCCAGCCGTGGGCCTAACAGGATGACCATCACCAACGCCGCCCACCCGCCGACCGAGTGAACGATCGTCGAGCCTGCGAAGTCGTAGAAGCCCAACGCATCCAGCCAGCCTGTCCCCCACTTCCATGAGCCTGTGATCGGGTACGCGATCGACACAAACAGCGTCGCGAAGATCAAAAAACTCGACAGCTTGACACGCTCAGCCACCGCACCTGAAACAATCGTGCAGCAGGTCGCCGCGAACATCGCCTGGAAGAAGAAGTCGGTGTACCAGGTGTAACCTGGGTTGTAGTCCGGCCCCATTTGAGTAGCCAGATCTTTCGCATCAACGGTGATGAACCCGGGGATCGCACTTAAATCAAGCCAACCGGGGATGAGATTTAATGATGTATCACCAAACCCCGGGTACATCAGGTTGAACCCGATCAGCGCGTAGGTGAGGATGCCGATGCAGACGATCATCGAGTTCTTAAAGAGGATGTTGACGGTGTTCTTCGCCCGGGTCAGGCCGGTCTCCAGGGTCGCAAAGCCCAGGTGCATGATGAATACCAGCATCCCCGCGATCATGATCCACAGGTTGTTAATCATAAACGTCGCATCGATCGGCGTAGCCGGGGCCGTTTGCGCCTCGGGTTGCTGCGGCTCGCCAACCACCGCATCCGCCACCGCATCCACCACCTCGACGGCTTCCCCAGCAACACCCGTCGCCATGTCTTGCGCCAAAATAGTATTCGGCATCCACATCAGCCCGAAGGCCAAAACGATTAATGCAATGGGCGTGATGCCTCTTGCTATCCACCTCATGTCCGTGATCTCCAAAAAAAATGTTGTGTGGCGCGTGCCACGACATCTCATGCGCTATTGCTCGCCTCGTACACAGCACCGGGGGAACCGGGGGAACCGGGGGCATCCGGGGGGAACCGGGGGGGGCTGGGAAAAACCCGGGGGAAATCCGGGGGCATATCAGGGGGCATATCAGGGGGCCGGGGGCCGGGGGCCGCGTTGAAGGGCGATCAAGCTAAGCCTTTTATTAATTGAGCAGGCACCCTGTTAAGACGCCCACCCATCGCCCGCCAACACAGCGGGGATGGCTTGTGTCATGTCAACGCCTCACTAATTGCAACCCTCGTGCCAACCCGGACAACCGACCCGCCCGGACACCTCGATGACACACAGAACCGACCTCTGATCTACTTGATCGCAGATTTCGTCAGGAAAATTCTGCCAACACAAAGTCATTGGGCTGTGACATCCCCAAACCCGCACGCACAATTTCTAAGCAGTCCGACACCCCCAGCACCCCCGGCACCCCCAGATGATTAAGATGCGCGCAGCCGTCATCCGCTCTATACAAAAATCGGATCAACCCACACGGATGGCCCTAAACCCCCCAGAACAGCGTGGATTCTGCCGTGTGACCGCCCCTCAAGCCCCCCACCGACATCTGATGGCGAATTTAGACGCAAACCCCGTGCGGATCAGGCCGGGTTGAGCTAAAATGGTCAGGCCCAGGATACCGTGCCCGCCCCCTGCTGCCGTGTCATCCGATCGCGACAAGAACTTACCGGGGCAGGCCTTTAGTTATGTGAGGAATGCCCGATGGACGCAACCGTGCGAACGCCTGTCGTGACTTGTGTTTTGGCTGTGTTGTTGTGCCTCGGCTTTGCCGTGACCGCGCCGCCGACCCAAGCCCAACTCGCTGAAAACTCAAATGCCAACCAGCTCCAGGAACCCGGCCTGACGCTGGATATCGACGCGTTGCTCACCGATGACCAGGTGTTTGAAGACACCGTCGAGAGCAATATCTGGAGCCTCAAGCCCCAGCCCGGGCGTCGGCTGATTCAGATCCCGTTGATCGTGACACCCAAAAACAAAACAACCCGACTGGCATCCCCGACGATCAAGTTGCGGGGCGGGCGCTTCGTCGCATGGCGAATCATCCCGGATGACGTTGACAACAATTCGACACGGTCGGGTGGCACAGGCGGCTACGGGGGCTACGGCCAACAAGAGTCTTACCGGGACAACCCTCTGAGCGTCGGCTCACTGCGAAACCTTAACATTGAAAACCTCGGACAACTGGACAACCCAAACCAGCAGACCGGCCAGGCACCGACGCCTCAGGTTGCCGAAGCGAGCGATGCGCTGCCCGAAAATATCCCGATGCTCACGCGCGATCTCACGGTCAGCCCGAACGGCGTGGTCCACTGGCAACTGGAGCGCGCGATCCCCGGGGCCGAGGTCAAGAGCGGTCAGGAAGGTTACTTCCTGAAACTGCGTGCCGATCGACTCAAGGAACTGGAACCCAAACGTCCCGAGCGCGCCGCGCGTCAGGCCGGCGGTCGCACAGGGGGAGGTGGTCGGGCCGGCGGCCGCGCCAGCGGTCAGGGTTCGCGTGAGGCCGACGCCCGGCGACGCACCGAAGAACTGGAATTCCGCGCCAAGGCCACGGAATACCGCGAGCTGCGTGACCAGATCCGCAAGCTGCCCACCGAATTCCAGACCAAGCTGCCGACACGGCTCTGGGCTGTGTTCGAGGTCTCCGACCGCATCAAAGAACTGAGCTTCACAGGCGGGCCGCCGATGCCCTGGCAGATCAAGATGGACAACCTGACCACGCTGCGCGAAGTGGCGTCTCGCTCGGGCGGGGGCGGTGATCTGACAGCCCAAGACTTTACCGCGGTGTCGCGGATGACACTGATGCTCGCCAACGAACACCCACTGACCCAACGCTCGGTCGCAAGCGCTATGGCCGCTGCCCAAATGTTCGGCAAAGCCCAGCAGGGTGATGCGCTGTACCGATTGATCGACAAACTACTCAAGGGCGGCGACTCACAGGCTGTCCAGACCACAGCGGGCGGACTCGCATCCACCGTGCCCCCAACACCAGCCACGTTGTCCCTGCTTCGAGGCGCGCTGGCTCACATGGACCCGGGATCAAAACTCCTGGCGCTCGGCGGGCTGCTATCAACCCAGGAAAACGACCCCATCGGGCAACGGCAGATGATCACTACCGCCAACCAGATGCTGGTCGATCCCCAAGGCCCGGGCGCGGTGTATGTTCTGGATCAGCTTGCACACGCGATCGTAGACAAACCCGACGCGATTCTCTTTGTAGGTAGCGGTATCCGTTTTGATTCACTGGATGCCACGGCACTGGATCAAGCGATCGTCTACATCGCCAACACATCAGGCGATAGCGCCGTCGCCGCCGAGTGGATGGATCACGGCCTGCTGGGTTCGAGTAACCCCAAGGTGGTCCACCGAACGATTGAAGTGCTTGCCACGTCGGCGCCAGGTGGTGGCGCGGTGTCGATGCTGACCAAAAAACTCGTCGCGTTTGCCTTCGGCCCGCCGAATAAAGACGCCGCCAACCGCGCCAAGCCGCCGCTTCGTGGCATCGTGCGTATCCCGATCGGGTCCACGGGGCACAGCTTCTACCGCGTCCTCAACGCAGGCGACCCCGACAGACGTGCGCTGGGTTGGAAAGCGTTAAGGCATTTTCAGATCCACAACAACGACTCCGCTTCTGCCGGCCGTTTTCAGCAGGGCGTAGGTGATACCCAGGACAAGCCGGACCGGCTTGGGATGATTCTGGATGCCGGGTTCAATGAAACAGTAACGCCGCCGAGCCTGGTCCTGTTCCTGGTGAATCAGGAAGACCCCCAGCAGGCAACCGCGGCGCTGGTGCGTATCGTCGTGGAAGGACGAGGCCCCGCGATCACGCAGGCCGCCCGCGCGCTGGTGCGTTCAGGCAGGCAGTTGGAACAACCGCTACAGGCGCTCACCCCCGAACAGCGTGGCACGTTCGCGGTTCGTTTATACGAGGCGGTCGCCGGCTCTTCGCCGATGGTCGCCGGGCTGATGCGCGTGTCGGATTCGCGTTCGCCCTTGGTGAACTGGTTCGCTCAACAGGTCTCAACGTCCGGGCTGCCGGAGTCCACGGACTGGGCCTCGGCTGCGAACGGCGAAGACAATCTGCTGAGCCTCGCCTCGAGCAGTGATCCGGAGTTAGCCGGTGCCGCGGTCGCCGCCCTGGTCGCCTCGGCTGGGGGTGATGAAGCAACCGCACGCGATTTGGCGAGAAAGATGGGCAACGCCGCCGACCGCACCGCCGAGGGGTTGCGAGAGCAGTGGAGTTCAGCCAAACAGGAAATCTATGTGTCGCGTCTGACCCATGCCGCCGGGCGCTACCACCTGGTTGTCAACCTACGCGGCTCCAATGACGATGGCTACGGCCAAGGAGGCTACGGCGGGTACGGCGGCTACGGCGGGTTCGAGTTCCCAGCCCAGGGCCAATCATTTAACACCCCAGCCAACGCGCCGCTTATCAAGAGCTTCAACGTCGCGCTGATCGAACTCGAAGCCGACGGCCATTCCATCGGGCTGGCAAGCGGTACACTCACACTGGGCGTCGCGGACACACGGCTCGCCATCTCGCTATTGGTTCCCACCGAACTAAAAGACTTCGGCCACGAAGAATTGTCGAAGATCCCCATCGAAGACATCGACGACCCCATCGACCTGGTCCCCCAGAAAGACGGCTCCTGGCGCGGCGCCTCCGCACTGCTGGACGGTCGAAGCATTGAAGTAATCTTCGACCCGGAATAATCCAACCAGGCAATCTCGCTGGGGTGTAACCTATCTGTGCGGAATAATTTTCTTGGTGCTATCGCCTTGCGTGGGTACAGTGATGGCTTCAACTACTGAAAGGGGTTGCTGATGAGGGTCGTGTTGTTCTTGATGGTTGTGTTGCTGGTCTGCATGCTTGGGGGGCCGGGGGGCACGGGGGCGTGTTACGCGCAGGTTGTTATCAGCGAGATCATGTACAACCCCAACAGCACCGAGGGTTGGCCGCCTGATCCCAACGACCCGGATGACAAAGGCGAGCCTAACAAAGTCGAGTGGGTGGAACTTTATAACGCAGGTGATGAGGCGGTGGATATTTCAGGGTGGGCGCTTGCGGATGAAGACGGGCAGACCACGGCGGTGCGCGACGGCGCGGTGATCGAGCCGGGCGCGGCGGTGGTGATCGTACCGATACATACCTCGGCGGCGGCGTTCCATGCGGCGTGGGGCGGGACGTTTGCGGTCTACCCGGTTGCGCAGTGGGGAGACGATGGGCTATACAACCTCTCCAACGCCCCAGGGCCTGCCAATGAAATATTGCGACTGATCGACATCAACGGCGAGACCGTTGACGAGGTGAACTACGACGACGAGGGCGACTGGCCCAGCGATCGGCCGGACGGTGCGAGCATCTACCTCCCGCTGGACATGCTCGATGCCGAGCTGAACGACGAGGGTTTTAACTGGCGTCTGTCGGAGATCGGCACGGACAAGGCGAAGAAGAACAAGCCCGCCGGGGCGTTCAAGGGTGTGGACATCGGCTCGCCGGGGCGCGTCCCGGATGCGAAGCCTTAAAACCTGACACGGAAAAACACACGGACCGATCAGCCGGAAACAGCCACGAAAAGGCACAAAATGTACAAGAACACCGCCGCATTGAGACGCCTTGTTTGATGACTTGTGGTGTGGGGGCGTTTATCTACGCTCTTTTTTGTGTCCTTTGTGCCTTTTCGTGGCTAACTCCCCCATCGGATAACTTAAGCAAACAAAACAATCGGAGGCCCGCCATGTATCGAATCCGCCAGATTATTCGCACGCTGCCCGCGTTCATCGCTGTCCTTTTATTCTCAACCCAAACCGCGTCGGGCTGGCACGATGAGGGGCATTACTACGCCGCGGTCGCGGCGGTCAAGTCGATGCCCGAGGATGTCCCGGCGTTCTTCCGGGAGGGCGCGGCATCGATCGGGCACGGCGCGCTGGACCCGGACGTCTTTAAGAACCGGGGGCTGGCGCAGTTAAACCATTGCGAATCACCCGAGCATTACCTGGATGTGGAAATGCTGGAAGGCCGAGACCTGCCGCCGTTGCGTTATGATTATCTGAAGATGTGTCACGAGATGGGTGTGGACCCGAGCAAAGCGGGGATGCTGCCTTACAGCATCGCCGAGTGGACGCAGCGGTTGACGGTGGCGTTTGCCGAGCATCGCAGCAACCCGGACAACCCGCACGTGCGTGCCAAGTGCCTTGTTTACGCGGGGATTTTGTCGCACTACGCCGCCGACCTGCATATGCCGTTGCACACGTCGATCCACTGGGACGGGCGTGCGGTTGAGGGGAAGGATTATGTTCGGACGGGGATTCATAACAAGATCGATGCGCTGCCGACCAAGGTGACTTACAACGAATTGTTTGCCGAGCCGTTGCCGACGGCGTTGGTTTCGCCGGACGTGTTCGGGTTGACGCTGGACGAGTTGGCGAAGAGCCACAAGATGGTTGAGCGTGTGTATGAATTGGAGCCGCAGTTGCCGCAGTGGTCGGACCTTTCGCCGTTGGAAGGCGAAGTCCGTGCGTTCACGCTTGAGCGCGAGCGTGCGGCGGCGGCGTTCACCGCGGACCTGTTTTTAAGTGCGTGGCGTAACTCGGCGGACATCAGGACGCCGGGCTGGCTGGACCGCAAGGTGTTTGATGAATCGTTCGACCCGGCCAAGATTCCGCAGCAACCCGGGCAGTGATCGCTGTGGAGGCGGGGAGGTGTTTTGTACACCTTGCACACACGACCCAAGCTGAATTCTCTCGCATTTACTTGATGAAAACAGCCCGCGCTCGTTGAACGTGGGCTGGGGTGTTTCTGTGATTTTCTGAGTCGGTCATCAGTTCGAATTGGGCGGCTGGCTATTCAGTGAGGCGGCGGTGATGTCCGTCTCGTCATCGGCCACGGCGATATCTATCTCCAACCACACCCTGATCGCCAGGCGTGAATCTTCGGGGATCAGGTCCGCTTTCGTCCGGGTGATCGCGTCCATCTCGTCGCGAGAGCGCCAGCAGAATTTGTCCCAGTCGATGGCATCGAAGTCGTCGGCCCATTCCCACGCCACCGGGCCAGCCCGATCGACCAGCATCCGAAGGACATCCCCCTGAATCTTGGATTCGACCGAAAAATAACGCTCGCGAAATGAATGGTCGGCCAACTGTGTGATCGTGCCGGGGTCTTTCTCATAGATCAACACGAGCAGCGCATCGGTCGCCCACTTCATCTGCACAGCGTTGAGACTCGCCCCCCCCGGTTCCCCCGGTCCCCCCGGCTCCCCCGGTTCCCCCTGAACCAACGATACTTCGTATGACACAACTAGGCCGTTGGCTACGTCGGTGTCGGTGAACCCGGTGCTGTCGGTGGGGAGTTGCGCGACAAAAGTTTCGCTGTCTTGCTCATCGGTTCGGCGGATCGCGATCTGAACCTGGCCGGCATATTGATCAAGACCGGAAAGCAAAGCGGCGTTGTTCCAACTGAGGTGGACCCGCTGGTTGTAAGCTGTCGCGGTGATGGCTGAGAGTACCGGGGGCGTAACCACGGCTGTTGTTAGTGTCGTTCCGCCTTTGAGTGTGAACATCACCACACGGGACACGCCGGACTTGCCCGACTGGTCCCATGCTTTCTTGACCGAGGTGAATTTTTTGTCGTCCGGGGTCATGCGGTAATCGAGTCTGTTGGCGTGAGCGAAAGGCGCTGCGCCGATCACAGGTGTCCCCGGTTTGCCAAGCCGGTGTAGTTCATGGCCGACCCAGCGCATCTGCCAACGTCCTTGGCCTTGCGAATCCAGTGAAATCTGAATCGGGCGATAGACCGCCGACTCCACGACCATGGGCAACCCGTCGGGCAGGTCGGGCAGGGATTGGTCGATCGGCCCGTCGGCGATGACCTGCCAGAGCAACACCTCTTCCCATCCCGGCGCGTCGAGCCGAGCGCCGATGCGTATCGCTGGGAGGGGTTGGTCTGCGGCGCGCGGCGTCCACAGGACACGGCCCTGCTTGACCACCGGGGTAGAAACATACGCGAACCCGGCGGCGGGGGTGTCGAACAGGCGCTTGCCGTCGCTGTCAAAGCCTGACAGGCGGTAGTGAAGTTGATTCGTTTTATGGTCTTGCAGTTCCGCATCGAACAGCTCGAAAGTCAGGGAGCCGGTCGCGCTGTCGAAGCCTTCTACGTTCACCTGATCCGCTTGTGTGAATTCGCCGTCCGCGCTTAATGCCCGGTACAGGATGACGGAAGTTGCCATGCTCAGTCTGCGGTCGTTGGATTTGGATTCTGGTTCGATCCGGACCTGGAAGGTGAGCCTTGACTCGTCGTGTGCGTCGACATTGATCTGTGTGTTGGCGAGTTGAGCGCCGCTTTGTTGTGTTGCCTGGGCGGGACGCCAGGATTCAACGGCGTCGGGGTTCTGTGAACGGGCTATGACCGCCTGGTTGGCGTCTGCTTCGCCGTCGTCGCTGGACGTGCCGGAGATCATGTTTCCCATCGAGTCCAGTGTGGAGCTGTACTCGGTTTTAAGCACGTGCCAACCGACCGCGATCCCCAGGCCGATGGTGACGGTGGCGATGCCCAAGCCGATCAGTAGTTTAGCGCTGCCCCCGCTGCCTGCGCCGAAGCGTATTTTTTTGCCGGAGTACACCTCGTACATGCGGGTCATGCGGTCGTCGAGTTCTTGTGTGACGGCCTGGTCGCCTGCCTGTGATTTGTCGCTGGCGGCGCGTCGCACTTTTGACCCGCCCATCGACCCGCTCATGGATGTGTGCCCAAGCGCGGTCCTGCCGACGGTGGAGCCTTGTGCGGAGGCGTCCGGGGAAGGCTGGTCTAAAGAAGTGAGGTCGCCGAGGTCCAGTTCAGGCTCGGGGGCCTTGGGCTTGGGGGTGACGGTGACGGTGACGGGTTTTTTACAGGACGGGCAGCGCACGGTCTGGCCCTTCATGTGTTCCGGGGCCATAAATGCCGAACCGCAGGCACAGGTCACCTTGATTTTCATAACAATACCCGGTTAGTAAAAAAATGAGCCAAACCAAGCCTTGGGTCCCAACCCACAGGCCAATCTGATGCGGCTGGACAAGACGAAATGCACCCCAAAGCCTGCCCAACAGGTGCGATGATTATAACCACTTGATCGGAGGCTGGTAAGGCCTCTCGCGTTATCGGAACCTGTCGGGTGAGTGGCCTGTGATATCGCTGTAAATTACCTATTTTCACACCCGGAATTACTCTTTTATAGCCGCCTGAAATCCGTAACCCCCCCACCTTCGCACAAGGTCTGATAGAAGTTCCGATTAAACCGATAAGAGCGGTTGTATTCGCTGGGATTTCGGTTACATTAGTTGGACTTGGGGTGGGAGAAAGACCCTTGGGAGGGAAGCTGAGAGGAGAAACCGTTCTTTTGGGAGAAAGCACGGATCGGGAGAAAGAAGGAGACGGAGAAAGACTGGAGAGGAGAGAGGCAAGGAAGCACTTGGGGAGAACCGCAGGGATGCCCAACTCAGCTTCCATAAGCCCCGACGCAAGTCGGGGTTTTTTTATGCGCGGGAATTTTATGCGCGGGTTTGGGGGTGGGTGGTTCAAGAGAGATCAACAAGAAGAAAGATTCACCGCGGAGGACACAGAGGGCGCAGAGAAGACGGCGGAGGGGGCGTGTCCGCAGATTGCGCAGATGACGCAGATTCGGAAAAAGAACAGGCGCGACAAGTCGCGGCGCTTCGTGGGAAAGCGGGCGGGGCGACGGGTGTGTTCTTTATCTGCATCTGCGCAATCTGCGTAATATGCGGGTACCTCGTCTTGTATTTCTCCGTGTCTTCGTGTCTCCGCGCTCTTCGTGATTGTTTTACTTTGCTTCACATCATCAATCATAAATCGCAAATCATAAATCCAAGGCCTCACGATTCACCGGCGGTAGCGGCAGCCACGGGATCATCGGGACCAGGTCGAGCCTGTGTGCTGGTGATCCGCTATCTGGCCGGGGCGGTCCGCTACCAAGTCCCCCCCCCCCCCGCCCCCGGAAGCTGGACGAAGTTGCATTCGTTGCGCTTGGGGGTGGCGGGTTTCCGGTTGTGCAGCAGATGGAATCTGGTACACATCCGGGGGTGGGGGCAGCCCTCGAGTCCTGGTCCTTTTAATCTTTGGATACTCAGGGTAGCTGTCGATCGCCGTCGTGAGGTTGTCGGCAGACGCCCCCGGCCCCCCGGATGTAAATCCAAGGAATAAGTTGCGTCTCCATTTATGGTGGAATTGCTGTGTTTGTGCGCATGGATGTGGTTTTGAGCGGGTGTGTTGTGGGGCTAAGTCATGCGGGTAAGGTTGGTAAGGGGATGTGTGTTGTGGAGGATTTTTGATTGGAGAATCGTCGGGGATGTGCGCACGGGGAGGGTCGGAGGGGGTGAACCGCCAAGGCGCGGAGGCCGCCAAGAAGATAAGAAGGTCCTTCCGGGATTATCGTGGGTATAGGTCCAAACCGCCGCAGTGGAAGTAGATGGCGGTCTTGAAGTGTTCGCGGTTGCGGAAGCCGGCGGCGAGGCGTTTGATGGTCATGATCTTGCTGTTGAGGCCTTCGGCGAC
>JAJRRS010000039.1 GCA_024279275.1 Planctomycetota bacterium
AGGCCGCCGGCCACTACCGCGGCGCCCTCAAGCACGGCCCGGACGAACAACTACTCAACGACCTCCGCCGTGTCGAAGCAGGCATCGCCCTGGCCCAAGCCGAACAACTGCTCGCCTCCGGCCAGATCGACCAGGCAGGCATCCAACTCGCCAAAGCCAAAGACCTCGCACCGAACAACCCCGCCATCGACGAAGCCATCACCCGCCACGAACAGCACGCCCAATACCGCGATCTCGTCTCGCGCGGCGACGCCTTCGTGGAACAAGGACGCTTCGCCCGGGCCACTCAGACATACCGCCAGGCACGCGACGTCATGGACACCCAACAGATCAACCAACGCCTCGACGACACCGAGTTCAACCACCTGCTCGCCCAGGCACGCGGCTACATCGACAACCAGCAATGGAACTCCGCACGCGGCATACTCGAGACCGCCGCCAAACTCCGCATCACCGACGAGCTAAACCAACTCCGCCAACAGGTCCACGCCCAAACCGACAAACCCACCGGAGGCGATGATGACCAAAGCTAACCCTCCCTTGGCAACATCCCCCCCTCCCCCCAACGCCGATCCTAAGCGCAGCGAAGGCTCGGGTATCCCCCACACCAATCCCGTCCGCGCCCAAAGCAACACCGCATCGAACCGCCTTTCCCCCCCGACGCCCGATCCCCGATCCCCGATACCCGACACATCCCCCTCCCAACGCTCCCGCGGCGTCGTCATGATCATCACCCTCCTGGCGATCATGCTCATCGCATCACTCGTGTTCTACGTCATCAATGTCGGCACCAGCGTGCAGGGCCGCATCGTCACACAGCATTCCGCAGACGCCGTCGCCATCGGCGGGGCATCCCAGGTCGCGCGATCCTTAAATACCGTCGCTATGAACAACGTGCAGACCACCAAAATCATCGTGGCGGTCAGCCTCCTGGACAGCATTCCCATGGCCATTGATATGGCGATCACGGACTCTACCGAAGAAGAACTAGGCGACACCGATGCCGTGGCTCAGGCGATCTCCGGCCAACTCAACGCGGGCGTCATCGATTCCTGGTTTGAGGCGGTCCTGCGAAAAATGATGGACCCCAACGACCCCGAAAGTGTCGTCTCCGCGCAGCGTTACCTCCGTGAACTCGACGACCTCTTCCGCAATCAACCCGACTTCGTCCCCAACATGACCTGGTACATCACACCCTCCGGCGAGATGGGAAAAATGCACCAGGCCATGCGCTCTATGGATGCCCACAGCCAGGCCGTCATGCAAACCCTCAACCAAACCGCCCAGTCCGCCGCGACCCGCTCCGCCCAGGCCAACCTCGGCAACGACGACCCCGACAACGCCGCCCTCCTACTCCCCGCCACGCCCACCATCCCCTGGCAACGCGGCACCTTCGACGACTTCGAGCGACCCGTTAAAAAAGGCCTGCTCCCCGGCAAGGATCGCGACCTCGTCGTCGATTCCACTTCCAAAGGCTTCGGCCAAATAGACAACGAAGTCACACAACGCGGACCCTGGGACGCGCTCTTCGGCTGGCGCACCACCGACCGCGTCGCCGGCGGCACCACCACTAGTAGCGGCGGCAACGTCTCCGGGTTCCCCGGCCCACCCGTCACATCCTCCCCAAGCACCACCACTACCCCTTCACGCGAGCCAGAAGAGTACTACGTCTACGGCCCGCAAAGCGTCATGCTCGGCGCACGACCCAGCTTCCCCTACAGCCTGATCGATCAAAAAATCTGGGAACTCTACTCCATTAAATCAAACTACCTCTGGCCCGGGACCGTGACCCGCACCGTTCTCGACCCCAACTGGGAAATCGACATCGCCCACGACAACGAACGCTCTTCCGACCGCAACAATGAATACGCCTACGGCGTAAACACCGCCGACATCCGCCAAACCGCGTTCGTCATCGCAGAAATGAAAAGCCGCCTCGCCAACGACCCCGGCTACCCGGGACGCAAAGGAATCACCTGGAACGACATCACCGAACGAAGCACGCCCTTTGTCTCATACCACGGCGGCTGGCAAGACCCACGCGACGGACCACCCATCCGCATCGACCCACGCAGCGTCAAGTCCGGCCCAACCTGGCGCAAAATCCAGAAACATATCTGGCGCATCTCCGCTACCTACGAAACCAACCCCCTTAGCCCAAACCTCGGCGGCGACCTATCCATCGGCCTACCACCCAAACGCACCGGCACCGATGCCAACGGCAACCCCACCTACGCCGCACAAGAAGTCCACTGGGAAATCGACGTCATGCTCATCGGCGTCAACGTCGGCAAAGACGTCGATGTCAACAACCCCTGGGATGGCTTCAACCGCAACAGCATCGACGCCCCCGCACCCATCGACATCGACCACGATCAACTCCCACCCAACAATTTCAACACCCACCGGCAATACCTCACCTTCCTGGGCGTCGCAAGAAAACCCAGCCGACCCAACTTCTGGCCGACTCGATTCAACGGCAACCGTGCCTACCCCTACAACTCCGCCATCGCACAGGCACACATCTTCAACAACCACTCCTTTGACCTCTGGACCCAATCCTGGCAGGCCCAACTCCAACCCGTCACCGAATTCGACGACTGGGTCGATCTGGCCGACACCGCCGTAACCGAATCCCAATACATCCCCAGCCTCGACCCCATCGAGGTCAGCGAAATGGCCGACTACCTCCGCAGCGTACAAACCCTCGCACCCGTGATGCTCAATCATTGAAAGTGTTACGTCATGTATCAACCACAGAGACACAGAGGCGCAGAGAAGATAGAACCAGAGCGATCCGCAGATTACACAGATTGCGCAGATAAAAACCCAAGGCAAGTTCACCTCCGTAAATCTGCGTCATCTGCGCAATCTGCGGATAACCTCCCCTCTTATTCTCCGCGCCTCCGTGCCTCTGTGGTTCCAACATCCCCTCACTCTCCCCGATCCCACAAAACCCATCCTCTTAATCTGCGCTATCTGTGTAATCTGCGGATAACTCCCCCCTCTTCTTCTCTGTGCCTCCGTGCCTCTGTGGTTAAACCCGTAAACTCTCCCCGCTCCCTCGGCACCGCGATGATGGAAACCATCCTCGTCCTCCCCTTGATCTTCGTTATCCTCGCCTTGCTTTTCTTCTTCGGCCAGGCCATGACCCGCCTGCAACGCTCCAGCGTCACCGACCGCTACGAGGCCTGGCGTCAGACTCAATACGCGCCCGGTCCCGGCGCAGAGTTCGCCAAATCACCCGTCGAATTCGGCGACGCCGACCTGCTCAACCAGGCCTTCTTCGCAGGCAACGCCAGCAAACTCTCCGTCACCGACCGCGCCGGCCGGGTCAATATTACCGAACCAACCACCCTCGTCGCCGACGCCGCCACCGACATCGCCAACCCGTCAGACCTCCCCAACTATGACCCACAGGTAGCCGGGGACATGGTCCAATCGCGCCACCTGCGATCCCCCGCATGGTGGCGCGTCGATCTGGCGACCGAACACACCTCCAACGTCCCGCTGTTCCAACGCTTCGCAGGCCCCGTACACCACCAGCACACCGTCATCGACGGCGACTGGTCCTACGGCTCATGGATCGAACAACAATACCGCGGCGAACGGCAAATCCTCGGCGAAACTCTCGTCAACGACATCTACTTCATCGGCGACAACAACCGCTACGACGGCGACCCCTACCCCGACCTCGACGACCTCCGCCCCCACGGCATCATGGGCGTCTCCGAAACCTTCTACCAAGACTTCGACCCCACACTCGAACAGATGGATGAGCAAAGCGACAACCCCATCGCCCGCTCGATAAGAATTATCTACCTCAGCTTCAGCGGCTACCGCGGCCCACAGGTCCTCCCCGAATTGTCACCCATCAACCTGCGGTACCTGCCCCGGGACGTGTCCGACCCAGGCGAAACACTGGAATAACCAGCCATCCCATCTAAGCGAACAGATCAACCTGCCGTGCTGCGCGCGGGCTTGCCGTTTAGCGCCGCACGTGAGTCGCAGTGGTTTTACTCTGCACGCTTAATCAACCCCCCGCCTTGGCGACCCGCTCCTCAAACGCCGCCCGACCGCGCTCGCTCAACCCCTCCACCCCAAGCGCCCGCCGCATCCCCTCGACATCTTTAGCCCGATACATAAATAACTCCGCCAACTCGATCACCCCCAAACCATCCGGACTCTTCTCAATCAACGTGACTTCATCCCCCGCCTTCACCTCACCTGCCTCGACCACACGCAGATAAAAACCGAACCGCTTGCTCTGCGCGTAACGTTTGGCGAACCCCCGCAAATCGACGTGCCGTTCAAGTGTGGCGCAAGGTATCCGTGGCCAGGTTACGCGCACCACCGTGCTCCCCACCCTGTACATATCACCGATGCACACACCCTCATCCAACCAGCCCGCAACCGTCAGGTTCTCACCAAAATCCCCGTACCCAAGCCCATCACGCTCAAGCTCCCGCCGCCAATAATCATAATGCTCCGCCGCACACGCATACACCGCCTGGTCCGGCCCGCCGTGGTGCTTAAGATTCCCCACCCCATCCCCATCAAGCCCCGCCGCACCCATCATCACCGCCCCGTCCACCGCCCGCTTGCAGATCGCCGTGGCATACGTCTTATCCCCCAACTCAGTCGCAACCGGCATTGCCACATTAATAGAGACTAATTTCATAACAGGATCATAGCACCTCGAAGACGCGAAGACCGGGAAGTAGACCAAGAAGTTATCCGCAGATTTCGCAGATGACGCAGATTACAGAGAGCCTGGTTTTGCCCGTCATCCAATCTGTGTAATCTGCGGATACTTCTGCTCTTTTCCTTCTTCGCGCTCTTCGCCCCTTCGCGGTTACACCCTCTTCGAGACTACCAATACCGCTCAAAGTGAAGATTCCCATCCGGATGCTCACGGTCCTTCGTGACGAACCCCAGCTTGCTGAGGTTTTCGCAGGCCTCGTCGATCATCTGCGGGCTGCCGCACAGCAGGACGTGGCACCGCTTGGGATCGAGACTGATGCCGGAGAGTTGCTTGAACTTCTCGGGTTCCAGAATCCCGTGAACCCTGCCACGCAGCCCAGCCCAAAGCGCATCCCCCGGCTCGCGCGTCACCGTGGGCAGGTAAACAATCGACTCGTCTTCCGCAGCGACCTTCATGACCCTGTCGTAATAACCCAGGTCCCGGACATATCGGCAGCCCTCCAGCAGAACCAGCCTGCGCCACTTGCCGGCGCGTTGGTAAGTATTGAGCATCGACCAGAACGGCCCCACCCCCGTGCCGGTCCCGACCATGACCAGGTCTTTGCCATCGGGGATATCATCGAGAACAAATGTCCCCTTGATCTTAGGGTCCATGAAGATCGGGTCGCCGGGCTTGAGCTTCCAGAGCAGATCCGTGAACTTCCCCTCATCCACACGAACGACATAGAATTCCAGATGGCTCTTGATCTTCGGCGATGAAGCGATCGAGTACGCCCGCCGAATAAGTTTCGGCCCTCTTCTTCTTCTCGATGCAGGCGAGTTCGGATTCGCCGGCGGCGCATCGGGATCGATCAGCCCCAGCGTCGTAAACTGCCCGGGTGAAAACTCAAACGCATGCCCGCCACCCAGCTTGATCTTAAAGACCGCCAACGCCTCATTAAGGTCTTCTCGCTCGATCATCACAGCGTTGTAAGGGTTGGTTTCTGTCATCCGCCGCCCAGTTTATCACCTTCCCCCAATAGCCAATAGCCAATAGCCCCAGGCGGAAGCCTGGGGTTGAACCCCGCGCCTCCATTGTCAGCAATTCCCCTCCCCCCAACCATTCGCCCCATCAAAGTATTGCAAGCGACCTCTAATACCAATCCCGAAAAGAACTCGTGCGTCAGTTCGTTGTACCGTCCCACGTTCAGGCGAACGTGGGCTTCACAGGCGCACGGGTATTTAATGGGATGGGTCTGATACCAATCGCGTAAAAGACTCGTGCGTCGTCGTTTGATTATGCAGGGGAATCCCCCGGCAAAGCCGGGGGCTGAGGG
>JAJRRS010000040.1 GCA_024279275.1 Planctomycetota bacterium
CCCGCATCAATGATCTGTACATACCCCGTGCATCGACAGAGGTTCCCAGTGAGTCCATCGCGCAACTCGTCCGGCGTCAGCGCTTCTTTCCGCTGTGCCCCCTCATCTTCCAGCAGCCCCGCCATCGTCATCACAAACCCGGGGGTACAGAACCCGCACTGCGATCCGTGGCACCTGACCATCGCGTCCTGCACCGGGCTTAGTAAGCCATTGCGTTTCAACCCCTCGATGCTGACGACATGCGCCCGGTCGAGCTGATACATAAACTGGATGCACGAATCGATCGCCCGGTAGACGAGTTTCGTCGGCTCGGCCTCACCTTCACTTCCGGGGGTATCTCCGGGGGCATCTCCGGGGGCGACCCGCCCGATCAAAACGCTGCACGCCCCGCAATCGCCTTCCGAGCAGACAATCTTGGTCCCCACCTGCCCAAGACGTAGCCGAAGGAAATCCGACAGCGTCAGGAAAGCATCCGCACCCGCCACGGCGTGCCGCTCACCATTGATAGTGACCAGCAGGTGGTCGCGTGTTGGGTTGGCTGATTGAAGCATGACGGGTTGAGTCCACGAGATCGGGGTATCCGGGGGGGGAACAGGTTGACGGGTTATCCGATCCCCACATTATAGACCAACCCCCGCCTTGGCCCATGCACTATCTTAAGGATTTTTCCTAAGCCTCCACCGACACAAACTCAAATTTTCCCCCATCAAACAGCCCCTTGTCGCTGAGTTTCAAGCTCGGGATGACCAGCAACGCCATGAAGGACAGCGTCATGTACGGGGCACGCAACGTTGATCCCATGCTTTTCACCGCCTGGTCCAGCCCGGCATAAGCCTCGGCGACTTCGCCACACGATTTCGCCGACATCAGACCCGCGATCGGCAACGGCAGAACGTTTGTCTCACCTCCGTCCGCCACGCTCAGCCCGCCCCGGCTTTCAATCACCCGGTTGATCGCCTTGGCCAGGTCGTTGTCGTTCGTGCCCACCGCGATCACGTTGTGCGAGTCGTGCGCCACGCTGGACGCAATCGCACCCCGGGTCAGCCCAAAGCCCTGGATCAGTGCGACCGCCGGCTTAGCCTGTCGATACCGGTTCACCACCACGATCTTTAATATGTCGTTCTCCGTATCGCAGTCCGCGTGCCCAGCGGTGGTCTTGACATCAAGCACGCGATCTTCGGTAATCAACTGACCATCCAGTGCGCCGATCACCCGCGCCTTGCCGCTGGCACACGGCAACCGCAGGTCGGCTGGCCGAACCACACCCGCCTCGAATCGATTAATCAACTCAGGCACTTCCGGCTCAGGCAGCAGTGATCGGCCATCCTCCGCGACACAGACCCCGTCGATGAAGGTCCGCAGCACGTTGAAGTCTTTAAGGTTATTAACCTCAATAAAATCAGCCGAATCGCCTTCCTGCACAAGCCCCACGTTCAGCTTGTAGTGATGCACCGGGTTGGCGCAGCCCACCTGGATGACGTTCATCGGGTCCATCCCCAGCGCCACCGCCCGCCGCGCCAGATCATCAATATGCCCGCCCATCAGCTCATCGGGATGTTTATCATCGCTGCAAAGCATGACCTTGTCAGGCACCTCGTCGATCAGGGTGTAAAGTGCCTCGAAGTTCCGTGCCGCTGAGCCTTCGCGTATCTGAATAGTCGCCCCGGCTGCGAGTTTGTCTAATGCCTCGTCCTTGGTGAAACATTCGTGGTCCGTGCTGATCCCCGCGCGGACGTATGCTGCGGCTTCGTCCCCGCGTAGCCCCGGGGCGTGGCCGTCGATAGGTTTGTTGCGTGCCTTGGCGGCGTCCATCTTGGCGAGCACCTCCCGATCCCCCATCAAGACGCCGGGGAAGTTCATCACTTCGCTTAGGTATCCGATCCTCGGATCATCCAGCAACGCCGTCACCGCCTGGGTGTCCAGCGCCGCGCCCGCCGTCTCAAACGTCGTCGCCGGCACACACGACGGCGCACCAAACATCACCTTCAACGGCGTCCCCTCCGCATTGTCCAGCATGAACTTCACACCCTCGACCCCAAGCACATTCGCGATCTCGTGCGGGTCACTAATCGTCGCCACCGTCCCATGCACCACCGCCTGCCGCGCAAATTGGCACGGCGTGAGCATCGAACTCTCGATATGAATATGAGCATCCACAAAGCCCGGCATCAGGAACGTCTCATACGAACCCTGATCCTCAGTAATCGAAGCGATCTTTCCGTCCGCAATCTGGACCGTCCCGGGATAGACCCGTCGATGTACGATATCCACAATATTCGCTTGTACCTGAAAATTATTTGTCTGCATGATGCCGCCTTGGGAAGTGGGTAGGCCAAACCCTCCATTTTACGCCCCATCCGGCCCCGGCTCAAGGCGTCCCCCGGTGTCCCCCAGTATCCCTCGGAATTCCCACGGCAACTTCCCCGCAATAGCAGCCCCAAATGAAATCAACCCACCGCGTCGGTCGTTATACCCCTGCCCCCGGCGGTGAGGTAGAATAGTACGGCACGGCTTCCGGAAGGAGACGATGAAGTGTGAATCCCACGGTCGGATGGCCGCTGGCCCGCTGCGGCGGGTGTGGCCAGGTATGTGTGCCCGGGTCCGCCGATCCTGCGCGCTAACCCGACGCTGCGCGCTGACGCAGGAGTCAGGCACCGCCACTGTCGAGTTCTGCATGGTCTTCCCCATCGTCCTGATCCTGGTCCTGATCCTCGTGCAGTTCACGCTTCTGATGGTCGGCAACCAATTCGTTCACTACGCCGCCTTCGCCGCAACCCGCTCCGCGATCGTTTATATCCCCGCCGACCTCCGTGCCGATGGCGGGACGGGCCGTAACTCCATCTCCCTGACAAAAGGCACGCCCAAGTACGACGCGATCCGTGCCGCCGCCTACCTCGCGGTCATGCCCGTCTGTGGCAAGCTCGACGAAAGCAGCGAAGACCTCCGCACCAACGAACTCGTCGATGGCCTGCGCGACCACTTCACAAGCTACGGCCAGGACGCACCCCGTTGGGTCGGCACACTCGCCGCCGACCGCCTGAAATACGCAGCAAAAAACACCGACATCCAGATCATGCGCTCCATCGTGACCAACGGCGATGTAGAGCTTGAAGAAGTATTGCCCGGCGACGAGCCATTCGGCCCACGCGAAGCGATCACCATCCGCATTGAACACAAGTTTAACCTCAGTGTCCCCTACATCCGCGGATTCTTCGCCGATGGCGAACACGACGACGGCCGAGGCAAGTACGCACTGATCTCCGCTCACTACACACTGACCAACGAGGGAATCAACCCCGACCTCCCCGAACAGCCGACACTTCAACGCATCACCCGCTGACCCACCACACAAGCCGCGATAACCCCAGAGAAACGATGACCCACGAAGATAACCAACCCGCCTCCCCGGATTCCCCGGCCCCCCCGGTTTCCGCA
Organism: Planctomycetota bacterium; assembly: GCA_024279275.1. Taxonomy (GTDB): domain Bacteria; phylum Planctomycetota; class Phycisphaerae; order Phycisphaerales; family Phycisphaeraceae; genus JAJRRS01. The sequence continues at coordinate 3,436 of JAJRRS010000040.1, forward strand.
CTCAAGCCTGGCGACACCCTCGGCCCCTACACGGTCGTCAGCCAACTCGGCGCAAGCGAAGCATCAATCCTCTGGCGTGCCAAGAACACCGCCACCGACAAAGACGTCGTGATACGCCAGTTGATCCCCGGCTCACCCGCCGCACGCGAACGATCCTTCCTGCAACGCTGCCAGCGCGAGGTCGATAAACACAAGGCACTATCAGGCAAGGTCCGCCGGGTTGTCTTGATGAACGAACTCTCCGACGACCCTCGTGGCGCTTTTATCATCTCCGATTACATCAGCGGCGCAAGCGTCGAGCAACTGCTGTTAAGTCGGCCTGACCCGTTCGATCTGGTCCGCGGCCTGCGCATCATCCACGCCGTCGCCAAAGTCCTCGATCAGGTCCACTCCCACGGCCTGATCCACGGCGGACTCCGCCCAGGCAACATCATCCTCCGACTCAGCGGCGGCGTGCAGGTCTGCGACGTCGGTGTGGCCGGGCTGATCGCCGACCAGGAATCGCTCGGCCCCGACGCCGCACGGTACATGGCACCCGAACTGTTCCACGGCAACGCCGCCGACGCGACATCTGACATCTACGCACTGGGCATGGTCGCCTACGAAATGCTCGCCGGACGCGCCGCATTCGAGCTGGCCTTCAGCGCCGTCCTCACCGACCCACGCTCCACCGCCATGCGCTGGATGAAGTGGCACACCAACGCCAGGGTTTTGCCCACACCGCTACACGAACTCAACCCGCGCATCCCCGTACGCCTGGGCGATCTCGTTGCCAGGATGATGGCCAAGGATCGCAGCAAACGCATCGCCTCCGCATCGCAACTGCTCGATGCTATACAACGACACTTCGGCAAAAAAACCATCGATCAGGCCGAGGTCTCACCCGACGCCTTCACGCCCTCGGGGCCGCAGGTCGCCACCACCGGCCCAGGCGATACCGCCGTCCTCCCGCCACAAAACAATACGCCCAAGATCATCGCCATCGCCGCCATCATCGCCCTGGTTCTCACCGCCGGCATCTGGATCACCGTCAGCACCATCCAAAGCCAAAACCTCGCCCAACAGCGCGCACTCGCCGCCAACGTGCTGGCCGTTGCCGACCGGCTCTACTCGGTTGGCAGGTTTGACGTTGCACTCACAAACTACCAGGCGCAGGCCCTCGCCTGGCCTAAGCAAGACGACCCCTTGGGATTGCACAGCCGGGCAGGCGCACTCTTAGCCCAGGCACAGATCGACCTCAAGGCCGGCGAATACGACAACGCGCTCGCATCCCTCTCAAAATTGGACCGCCTCGGCGAAGCCGGCCTCGCCGACCGCCAGGCCATCAAATCGCTGACCGATGAAGTACAACGCCGACAGGACTTCGAGAAATCAATCGCATCGATCCGCGAGCACCTCGACGCCGCACGATTCGCCCAGGCACGCGCGATGATCCAGAGCGCGTACCGCACCGGCCTCACCGAGCAGGAAACCAAACAGCTCCTGGATATACAGGTCCAGATCGACACCCAGCTCAACACACAGCAGGTCGATGAAGCACTCGCACGCGCCGACCAACTCGCCCAGGCCGGCGACTTCAATGCCGCCATCAATCACCTCGCCGGCCTCACCCGACGCATACAAAGCCCACGCATCGACGACCGAATCAAATCACTCAGCACCCAGATGCAGTTCAGCCAACTATTCGAGCAAGGCGAATCCGCCGAGCGAGCCGGGAACCTAACCTCGGCCGTCGATTCCTTCGAGCAGGCGCTGGCACTCCAGGAAAACCCGCAACTCGCCTCACGCATACCCCTTCTCAAATCACGCGCCGCCGTCGAACAAGGCCGCGCCCTCTCAGAAGCCGGCGACCCCACCGCCGCCCAGGAAGCCTTCACCGCCGCACTGGGCTACGACCCTGACAGCGCCGAGGCACGCGGCTGGTTGGCACGGATGAACGTCACCATCGAAAAGCAGTTGCAGGTCGAAGCCGCCCGCCGCGCCGAAGCGCTCGGCGAATGGGTGCAGGCCGCCGGCCACTACCGCGGCGCCCTCAAGCACGGCCCGGACGAACAACTACTCAACGACCTCCGCCGTGTCGAAGCAGGCATCGCCCTGGCCCAAGCCGAACAACTGCTCGCCTCCGGCCAGATCGACCAGGCAGGCA
>JAJRRS010000001.1 GCA_024279275.1 Planctomycetota bacterium
CCCCGGCCGGGGATCCCGGCGCGGGGGGGATGTTCTTGACCGTTAGATTGGCTCCGGCGGCAACTTGCAAGCTCATGTTTCAACCTCAAGGTGGGGGGTTGGGGATGTCAAACGGTTTAGGGGGTTTCATCCCACGTCATGCTCGGCTGACCGTCAAACGCAAAGTTCCACGTCCCGGTTGCGCGGTCGGATGCCTGGCGGGTCAGATCGATACCCGTGATGTTTGCCGTGCCGGTGAACGTGCATCCGGTGTGCGCGGTCAGCACCAAAGAAACACCGCTGAACGCTACACCGTTGATCCCGCCACCGGTGGAGGTCGGCATCGGCGCGGTGTTCGCCGCGTCGTATTGGATCGTTCCGGTGAACGATCCTTCCATTGTGAAACTGATGTTTTTGCGGCTTAACCACTCGCTTGAGAACGTGCGGTAAGTCACCTCACCCACGCGGACCGATGCGCTCCAGCCATCGACGTCGCAGTTAAAGCCCGATGCAGCCACGCTTCCCGTTGTACCGCCTACTAGGTCGGCCATGACAAACCCTTTCTTAGGGATGTGGTGTTAATGAAAATTTCCCGATCGCTGATACGCGATCACTCTTTCAGTTCTTCAACTCTCGGCGGCACAAGGCCGGTTAGCTTCTTGACGATCGCCGAGCCTTCATCGATCACCAATCCGTTTTTGGAATAATCCTTCCAAGGCGCGTTCTTGCCCTGGTCCGTGTATGACCGGGTGTGTTTGCGTACCTGGTCGACCAGGTCGTTGACCGCCTCGGCCTCGCTGTCCGGGTGTACCCCGACCAGGTCCACATGGGGGCACCGGGCCTGATACTCGACGGGATCGCTCCCGATCGATATCAACACAATGGCCTGGTTCCCCTCGGTCGTGACCGTCTGCTTTTTCTTCTCGGGCTTCTTGACGACTGAGCTGGTGGGCGCTGGTGTGTTGGGCGCTGGGCCGCTGCCGTCTGGATCCGTCTTCATCGTTAATCTCCTATGACACGTTGGCGAAAATCTGATAAGTCGATCGCACGCGCGAGAAACTCGGCTCGGGTACCACGACGCCCCGCGACGTCTGAATACAAGCGGCCTTCTCATACCCAAAAACCCGAATATCCCGGCGGTTGAGTACGGCTTTTATGTTCGAGTCGATCGACCAGGCGCTGGGTTGATCGGAACGGTCGGCGTAAACGTCCACCTGGATCGATGCGTCAAAGTGTTCGCCCGACGTCAGGCGGTGGTGGGGGCGGTCGTCTAACACCGCAACGCGCACGGCGGGCAACATCGGGCTGTCGGGCAACTGGTTAGCGAACACCCGGCCGGCGGTCAACGCCCAGGCCTCGGCGTCTGCTTTAATGGCGCAGGTGACACCCTGCATCAGCGGCGTTAGGACACCCGCCCGATAGTGCGCCTCGACCTGGGCGGTGGTGAGTGCGGTTTTGTAATAGGCCACCCGTGACATCGACCCCGGGAAAAACGCACCGGCCCCGCCGTCGTACCCGATCGCCAAAAGACACGTCGCCGACGCACCGCCATCGCCATCCCACGCAACGGGTGTCGGATCCAACGTCTGTAAAACAGAATCAACATAAAACCGACGCTGGGTTGTAGAGTCGATCGCCAGCACCAGGTGTTGCATGTTTCCGTTTGCGATCGGGCCGCTCCCGCTGGCCAGGTCGCCGCCGTCATTCCCTTGGCTGTAGACCCAGCGCCCATCGACACCCACCCCGATCGTTGCGGATTCGCTTGAATCACTGGCGTACAGGTTTAAGCAGGTGTCCCCGGACGGTCCAGGCACCGACGCCGGCCGGATCCACGCTTCCGCGGTAAACGGCAGGGTGGGCAGGTCTGCGCCGGTGATCCCGCCGAAACTACCCCGGCCGGTGGCCCCATCAAATGCCGCGGCATAGCTGACTTCACGCACCAACGGGCCGAACGCCTGGTAAGACACACCCGATCCGGTGTACGTCCCGTCGTCCCCCTTGCTGCCGCTATCGGCTATCGCCGTCCCGCTGGCTTCTTCCAGAGGCGCGAATATCACCGGCGATCGGCCTTTTATGGTGTCGGCGTATCTCATAGCTTCTTGTCCGCCTCGAACGATTTAAGTACGGCGGTTCGTGAATCCAGCAACGCGCGGAATTGATACGGCCGTGGTTCCATGTTCGCTCTTCCCATTTGGAGAAACAAGGCTTTGATCTCATCGCTTCCGCTGGCGGCTATACGTTTATCCCCCGACGTGATCGGCCCGCGCGTGGTCTGGCTCGCCGCCAGGTCGCCGGATTGTGAAACCGGGGGATCCCCGGGCGACGAAACCCGGCGACCGGCTGCGCCGACGTCCTCGCCCGTCCCCCCGCTATTTAATAAAACCTTGACGCGCTCGCCCACACGATCGCAAGCACGGGCGGCGCGCACGCCCGCGATATCACCGATGGCGGGTAGGAAATTCGGATTAGGCACGAACACAACGCGGGGGGTGATCCGGTTAGGCATCAGGTTTGTACCTCCACCTGAACCACGCCCGGCGTGTTCTTGACGATGCGCAGGATCGTATACCAGCGAAGACCCTGCGATTCGGTCATCGCGCCCACGGGATACGGCACATAAATCTGGGAAGTGTCGTTGATGATCTCCGTGGGCACCACGCCCAGCGTCGAATGGTTGCGCAGGTTGATTAGCATTCGCGGCGACCTCTTGCCGGGGTACGGCTGGGCGCTATCGTCGCCGCCCTTGAGGTCCACCCCTTCGCGCCTGACCCTGACGATCAAGCCTTCCCGTGGTGTGTCGTTGGGCGCGGCGCGAAACTTAACCGCTTCGGTCAGGTCACCGGTGATAAACATGGCGGCGGAATCGGCGGCGCGGTCGATCGTCATCCCGTCCCCCTTGGCTCAGAAAACCAGGTGTAAAACTCCCCAAGTTCCGGCTCGGTGATACGACCCTCACCGACCAGCTCGCTTACGGCCAGGTGTACCCCGGTCCCCATGCCAGGCGTTTTGTAATCGTGTCCCCCGATCCACCCCCCAGGCCGAACACGGGGGAGCCAGGCCCGTAGATCATCCAACACCTGTTCATACCTGTGGTCTGCGTCGATGAATACAAAATCCAAATCGCCCTCATCGTAGAGCTGGGCGGCAGTGACCGATGACATGGCAACAATGCGGGCGCGCGGGCTGTATTTCTCGGCCACCCTCATGGCCGCACCCCGATTATCTTCCATATGAAGCTGAGTTAGTTGGTTGCACGGCTCATCATGCGCCCTCGCCCACTCGGCGGCTTCGCTCTGGGGATCGTGCGCGTTCCAGTGATCCACCATGTCCAGGGTCAACTCTGGGCGGTTGCCCAGCAGGCAGGCGGACAGCTTCCCCCGAGCCACGCCGACCTCTACGCCACGAACCGGGCGAGACGGGGGGATCCGAGACAAGATACTCCGCGCGTGTCGTGTGGAACTGTTGAGTAGCATCTGGAAGGCGTCCATTACGCGGCCCCCCAATCTTCAATCCCGGCGGCGTGGAGGATCCGGGCCATGTCCAGATCCGCCTGGTGGTCGATGTCCAGGCCCCAGGGCTGGGGGATCTCAAAGAGGTACGGGCACTCGCCGTAAAAATATCCGTTGTCCATCATCTGCGCGTGTGGCTGGATGAAGATAGCGCCGTCTTGAAACTCGATCGGAGCCAGGTCCGCGGCGAATTCGTGTTGGTCGGCGTTGGGGCGAAAGTTCAACGGGCTACCACCCACCCAGGCGTGTCGGCGGATCCGCGTGACCGACGCCAGGCTGTCGAATCGCCCGTCGGCGCTGTGTTTGCGGTACGCCTCGATAGCCTGGTCATACATAAACGTGGTGACCAAGGGATTGGTGCAATGCGTCCACACGATCAGGTCGGTGCGCATCCCTCGGATGATGTGACGCCAACGCTTGGCCAACGAACAGTTTTTCTCATCGCAATACTCGGCGTCCCGGTGTACCCCGATCGCGCCTCGGGCTTCGGCGGTTTTCAATATTCCATGATCGTCCGACGCGACCACCACCGTATCGATATGACGGCAGTGCCTTAGCTGCTCGATCTTGTGGGTTATTAACGTACCTTCTCCGAAGCTCGAAAGATTCTTGTTGGGTAGTCTCTCGGATCGACGTTTTGCCGGGATGATTGCGGTGATGTGCATTATTAAATAACGTCTTCGGTCGTTGTGCTGGGGGGGTGGATCTCTCGGACTGTTACCCCCCGGTCGACGGCCCACGCTTTCGTGATGTTCCAATCGGCCATGACTCGCTGCTTGGTGTCAAGCCTTTTTTTCAGCTCGAAACCGGCGCAGTCGGTGACGTTGGCGGGGTCATCCCCCGGGCCATAGTGTCCGTATACCTCCACCGCGTCCGCGCCCAGTTCTACGGCCAGCATCAGGGCGGCGGTGATCGACCAGTTGACGGCCTCGGCCGGTGCGCCCGTGGTGGCTCTGACCGGTTTCCAGGTCATTACCTTGCTTTGTAGGAAACGCTCTGCAACCCGGCTGTGGGCCTTGAAGTCGTTGTCCGATTCGGTCAGCGTAAACAACGCGGGAAGCGGCGATCGGCTCAACGGCTCAACCCTGGCGAACGTCTTGGCGTCACCGCAGCTCCAAAAATCACACGGGAATAACCCGGCGGCTGAATTGACGGCGATAACCGATCGGTGGTGCGTCTGGGGTGTGTAGCACTTCTTTAGATTCGGGTTCGCGCTGATGATCGCAATGCAATGGGTCATATGCGAAACTCCGAAAATAAAACCGGCGGGGGCCACATCCCTGAAACCGCCCGCCAGCTTCACCCTGTAAGGTCTACACCGATGGGCCGAGCATGAGCCACACCTTGGTATCCGCCGTGCCGGCTGCGATCGTGCAAGCTCCGGCCAGGTCGTTTCCGGTAGCGCTCGCAGTCGCTGCGTCCGTGCTGGCGTCGTGATAAACCTTGGCCCCGACGGCGAACGATTCGCCCGTCCCGGTGTTCTTGGTCACCTCGCAATGCTGGCCGATCGCAATCACCGCGTTTTCCCCGACGGCCGCGCCCAGCTCGACCACCCCACACCAGCCATCGGTGCCCGTGCGAAAAGCGTATAGATCCCCGGCGGTCAACCCGCCGGTGGGTGCGACCTGCGTGATTTTGCGGCCGGATCGGCCTTGGACTTGTACGGTACTCATGGTTCGAGCCTTTCAATTTAGTGTTGGTGTTTTCTCTGTGATTCGGGTTTTACAGTGTGCGCCGGGGTTATTTTTTCTTGGTTGTCTTGGCCGTTTGTTCGGCGGCTTCCAGACGTTTCACCGTCGCCGCCAGATCGTCCTGGGCTGCCTTGGTCGCCGCTTCGGCTTCCTCGGCCCGGGTGGTCGCCTCGGCCAGCAGGGCGTCGTTTCCCTCGGCCTTGGTGACAGCTTCGTCCAGTTGAGCCTGCAACCCCTCGGCCCTGGCGTCGGCTTCGGCTGCGCGCGTGGTCGCTTCGTCGGCCTCGCGCTCTTTCTCCGGCAGGGCGCGGGTGTCTTCTTCAAGCTCGCGCACACGTTGTTCTAACCGCTCGATCTCATCACGCGCAGCGCCCTCGACCCTCTGGACGTCCCGGTCCTGCTGGCGCTTCTCGCGTTCGACCTGCGCCACCTCGCCACCGCTGGGGATCGGGGGCGGCTCGCTCGTCTTGATTTTTCCGGTGTTTAGCCTGGCCTGAATGTGTCCGATCTGTAACACGTCTTCCAGACCTTTCGCCGGCTTAAAATTACCGGCCTCCACGTTCCCCTCCCCGACTAACTCACCGCGTCCAATGCTTAGGCTTTCGATGATTAGTTTTCGCTGTGCGTAATATTTCATCGTGTCATGCTCCGATTCTTAGGGTGTGTTTGTTGATACGGTCAGAGTGAAAATGCCGGGGACCTGGTGGTCCCCGGCCGTCTGTGTCACGATCTATCAGGCACCGGACGAACGGAACAGACCACGGAAGTCGATCACCTTGGCGGCGGCGTCCTGTGTCACCTTCATGCGGCGGTTACCGGTGTCGAATTCGTTTTCTTCTTCGAGCTGCGGTGTTTCCTGGCCTTCCAGGAAAGTCACGTTGACCGTATCGGTCTGCGACGGATCCGCAGCCAGGTACCACTGCGTGGTGCTGTTGGTGCTCAGGCGCGACGAGCTGATGGGCGTCAACGGGTTTTCGCCGTTCTGACCGAACGGGTTGGGCGTTGCGTTATTCAACGCAGGATCAACGAGCGACGCGGTTACCTGGCTGGCCGTAACGTAAAGCTCCTCGGGGACCAACAGATAACGCGGGGTCAGCTCCAATGGGTCATCGCTACCCAGCGCGGTCTGCTTGCGCATGGTGGAGCGGCCTAACCCCAGGCTCACCACACTCAGCGTCCCGGTGCCCAGGTTGGTATGGCTGGCATGAAACAGCGCTATCGCATCGGCCATCGCCGTGTTGAGCGTCAGGACCGCAATGGCGATCGATTCGACCTTGCGGGCGCAGGACTGGCCCATCTGCATCGGGATCCGGCTGAACGCGCCCAGGTCATCGTTAATCAGCATACGGCGGGTAAAATTGATTCCCTTGCCGTATGTGGTCAGGGCGTAGGTTTCCTGACTCTCCACGACCGTGCCGAACGTGTAATCTTCGCCGTCCGTGATCTCATCCAGATCAGGCGACGCGCCCAGTTGGATCTGCTTAATATCCTTGAAATCCGGCGCGGTCGTCTTGTTGCACCACAACGGCCAGGTGGCCGGTGCCAGCGCGTAGGCGGTTCGTAGCACCTTACCCATGCTGTCGGCCAGCAGGTTCGGGAAGTCCCCCGTGTTGTGAGCCAGGAACACGTCACCCAGGACCGACTGCAATCGGGTTTTGTTCATCAGTAGTTCGGCAAGCTTTGGCTTCTGCATCCGATCCGCCTCTTTATAACCCAACGCGCAAAGGTATCGCCGCCCCATCTCGGCGACCGTGTGGCCTCGGAAGTCAGCCGCGCGGCCGTGGGCCTTGCGGACCTGCGGCCGGTTGTCAGCGCCCAGGGCAATGCCGCCCTCGGGGTTTAGCTGGATAAACCGGTGGCTCCCCTGGCTGGCGCGGAGCATGATCGCATCTTGAACGGCGATCCCCAGGCTGTCACGATTCAGGTCGGTACCCACCTGGACATCGGTAAAGCGCATGTCCTGGGGGGATCGTGCCATCTGGTTAAGCGCGACCTGGCGTACCACGTCGATCGACGATTGGACATCGATGTGATGGCTGATGAATTTTTCATCCTGGCCGGTCTGTAACGCCACCTGGCGGATATCCGCGCAACGCGTGCGCTCGTCTTTCGCAGCCTTGGTGACCATGTCGGCGACCTGGCCCTGGGAAAGCATCACGCCGGTGGTATTCGGCTTGGCGGCGCGGGCGGCAACGTCGGTTTTTTTCTTCTTGGCTTCTTCCTCGGCGGCGAGCGCGGCGGCTTTCTTCTTCTCGTCGTCGCCTTCCAACGCGGCCCCCTTCTTGTCGTCGTCATCGTCATCCCCGCCCAGGCTCGCGCCGTCGCCCGGATTCACGGCGGGGGTTTCCAGGCCCTTTAGCGCGGCCTTTTGGGTTTCGTCCAGGCTGGCCGCGTATGTGGCTATCGCCTCGGGCGTGCTGTCTGGTGTCATCCCCTGGGCAATCAGGTACTCAACTTGTGCGGGGTTAAATTTCATAGCTCGGCTCTCCTGTTTAAGTGTGATGGGATGATTTTGGTTTTGGTTCGTTCGATAGGTCGATAACATTCCAGCCGGGTTTCCTGCTGGATCGCCCACCCAATCCACGGCGTCCAGACCATCAATGCGAAGCACGGACCCGGTAACGGTTCCGGGCTTCGGCGTGATCTCCGCGTTTGATCGTTTGATTGATAAGCCCGCGCTGGTCGGGTCTTTCTTCGCGATGTCCATAATGCGGATCGCATCGACATCGGTGGCGGTGTGGAAATACATGTCGGCCTTGACCGTCACACCCTCGATACGGGCGTTTCGGACATAGCCTTTTCTAACCGTCAGGTCATCCACCCCATCAAGTTCGGGGTGGGTCAGGCGTGACTTGATACCGATCGGGCTGGCATTGATCGCGTCCATCACCTGGCGCAGCGTTACGCCGTCGATGTCGAACGGCTCCAAACCGTTTCCGCTGGGTTTGGTTTGTCCCTGAGTAATGACCGACACCCCATAGATCACGCCGGCGGCGCGGTCGACCTTTAACCCTTCGGCGGTCTGGCCCATGCGCAGGGTGATACCTGACAAGGTGCGGGCGGCGTCTAACGCGATATCAGTTCGTGTTTGCTGCATGGATCCCCCTTGATAATTGCTCGGGTGTCGGGCTACCGTCTGGCGCGGGGTTCTCCCTCGCATCGCGTGTGCGGCTCAATCGTTCGACGACCTCGCGTGTGCCATCGTTTGCCGCGTCTTTGTCGATCTGCTGCGGTGTGGTGCCCAGCAACGCGCATTCGATCGTTCGGTTGGTCAGGCCCAGGCTGTATTTCCGCTCGATCGACTTCCCTTGCGCTTCGGGGTCCACCCAGTCCCACCCCTGGCCTTGCCACGACGGGACGTGGGCTTCGGGATCCAAGAAATAATCACCGGCTTGGGTCTGGTTCTGCATCGCCCAAATGAAAAGCCAGTCCTCGAACACCGGTTGTAATAGTTCTTCCACGATCAGGTCTTGAAGCGGCAACCACTCCCGACGGTCGTCGATCGCTCCCTGTCGTCCACCCGAAAAACTGGTCCCCTTCAAGTCTCTGGCCAGTTGCTCATAACTCATCCCGACACCGGCGGCGATCCCATGAAGTTGTATCTTTACGAACGGTTCATAATCGCGCCCAGGTCGGGACGGGACGAACGGTGTAACGTCTTCATCGTCGGCCAAGTAGGCGATGTTCAAGCCGTCCAGCTCAAGCGGATCGGTAGCCACGCCGTTTTCGTCCATCGGCGTACCCTTGACCAACAGGCCGATCGACGCTTCGGCGCGGGCCACCCGGAGCTGGGCGGCGTCGTACTCTGCCAGGTCGCGGATCTTGCGCATGACCGACGCCAGGCGTGAAACCCCGCGCGTCTGTCTGACCCGCTCGGGGTCATAGATGTGGCTGACCATCTTCGCCGGCACGCGCATCGATCGCATCATCAACGGCGTGGGTCGGTTCAACCCTCGGACGTCGTGGGGGTGTCGATAGTAGAAGTGATAGGCGACGGGCTTACCCTGCTGGTCTACCTCGATCCCGCCGCGCACCTCGTTGTTGGTGGATGCTTCCTCGATCTTGTATCGGTCGAGCTGTTCGGACTCGAAGCGTTGTAGCTCAAGGCGGGATCCGAATCGATCGCGTACCACCCACCGGACCACGAAACATTCACCCGGACCGACCAGCTCACTAACCGCCCAACGGGCGATCGACCGAAGATTCATCCGGCCTTCGCGGTCCACCTTCAACTTAGAACGCGCCCACTTCTTCCAGGCCTTGGCGTATTTTCGATCGTCTATCGTCGGATCGATCCCGGTGCCCACGACGTTCCGCTTGAAACTTCGGACGATGGATTTGGCCGTGGCATCGTCACGGATCAACTGCCTGGCCCGGGCGGTGATAACGTGTAGATCGGCCAGGTTTTCAGAGTCGGCACTCGTGCCCGGCGCGAACCAATCATTGGTAAACCGGTTCTGTTCGGCGGCGCTGTGGACCGACAACAATGCGGTTTTGCGTTTGGTCAGCTCCCGCTGCGCCAGAAATACCTGTTTGGCGTAACGGGCTTTCACCGCGCGTAGCTGGTGTTCGGCGCGGTCGGCGATCTGCTTGGCGTTGCGCCGTGGCCGAGCCTTCTTCTTCCCTGGACTTTTTGCGACGGTCGTCATACTTACGGCCTCTTAAATCCAATCTTCCCCATGAATGCCCCGCGACTCAGGCGGGCAATTTGTGACTGCGTATCCCGTTCCATTTTTCGCAGCTCGCCCAGTCCCAGCGCCACCAGGTTCCCAATGTCGTCGCTGTAACTGGCAACCCCGCGATCAAGCGTTGCGCCGATCGCCGTTCGGATTTTTGTTAGCCGGCTTTCAAGCTCGGCTTTTTCTGTGGCGTTGCTCACGTCTGGCGCTCCGTTGATCGCTGCGTCCGGGCAAACTCTAACCCGCGCCGGCCGATAATTGCAGTGCTTCGCCGTTTCGTGATTACAAAATCTGTAAAGAAAGTGTCCCGCACCTCCCATGCCCACCCACTATGAGTGATCTTCTACCCTCCTGGGAGTACCTTGTACTTTGCGCAGAGCTGCGTGTGATGTGTTGGCGTAGTGTGGGCACAATCGCGCCTGGCGACGTTGAAACGTGGATTAACAACAGCGCCTCGAGTGCGCATCTACTCCCGTGGGAGTACGCCCTTGGTCCTGTCGCCCTTGGGCTTGGGCAACGGCCCCCCGATCTTAATTACGGGAAAATTATGGGCACAATCTTCGCATCGACGGTGCTGTTTGGTCGCTTTGCACGTCTGCCCTTCGTGGTCCAGGCCTTTACGGATCCTATGCGAGCTGGTCGCGCGGGTGTTGCACGAATTACATTTTGGGCATCGCATCACAACCACAATCAGTCCGGTGATCGGCTTGGTCGCTTGGTTTCGTTCGTCGGTCATGGGTCATTACCTCCGTGTATTGGGTCTGCCACGTCTTCCGTTCCCTCGACCGCTTCCCGGTCGCCCCCCCTTGCCTGCCCAGGCTCCGCTGGCCGCTGCTCGCTTGGTGTTCGACCGGCTGGCCTGGTGGCCCACGTTGGTTATCCCTCGCAGGCTGGCGGCTACTGAACACCCCACAAAGCAATCGAACAAGTCGTTTTCCCGGTTGGCCAACAGGTACCACATATCCAGGGTGCGCCCCCGGGCCTCTGTCGGGTCGGGATACTCGGCCGTCATGTGATCGAACAACACCCGGTGGTTTGCGCGGGTGTCTTGAAACAGGGTGATGGCGTTGGTTGCGCCTAGCGGTGCGATCAACCCATCAGCTCCGATCGACTTCCACCGGTTGGTATCAATAAACAGGTGACGGATCGATCGCTTTTGCGGGACGTGCGTGTACCAGTGGTGTCCAATCTTCTGGCCTTCTTTTTTCGTCCGTTCGGGTATGGGTGTATCGCTGGGTTTCAGGCCGTCACCAAGGCTCGGCATCACCCGGGGGTTTTTCAGCTCACGACAAAACTGATTAACGATGTCGGTTTCATAACCGGCGTCGATCAGGATCTGGTCTACCGACATCACCAATTCAACGCCTTCGCGTTCTGTCTCCACCGTGTATTCCGTCCCCAATAGGCGAGTAGTGATTCGTTCCAATGCGCTGTATAGCTGTTGGGGGCGCTGGCGGTTGGGGTAGGCCTTGGCGATCGTATGTTTGGCTGTACGGCGCTGGAAGTACCGTTCCCCGACCTGCTCGGGGAACGTGCCATAGTCAACGATGTGACCGGCGAACCCTTCACGCCAGGCCATGACCATGTAAGGCAAATAGGATTTTTGCACGTCGATCATCGCGGTGATAAGTGACGTGCCTGCCGGCACCACCCCACGCTTTAATTTCAGCATCTTGGCCAGCATGTCGTTTTCGGTGTACAGCGCGTTGCGTTGTGTCGGCGGCTTGGGATCGTTCTGGCCCTCTGCGTAGAAACTATCCTCATCGTCAAGCATCCAGTTAAACGCGGTCTGGTAGGCATTGACATCGCCCGGCCCGATCTTGTGGAGCCAGTTCAACACAACGCCCTTTTGCAGCGCCGCCTGGTTTTCAAGGTAAAACTTGCGTTCTATCTTTCGGTCGTCGTCCTTCGCCATCCCCCGACGTCGTACCGTGTCGTATTCCTGCATCAGCGCCCACCACTTGGGGCAATGCTCGCCTGGCTTCTTGGGATCCTGGGGGAATTGCTCGACGGTTTTATACCGCCGGCCGTGCCATTGTGGATTGGCTTTTCGGTCCAGCAATTTGTCGGCCAGGTCGTCGGGCACGATCACCGTTACGGATACCATCGCTGCCATACGTTGCTTGGGTCCGGCCAGTCTCAGGACCGCACCGTTTATCATCTTCAACCGCTTGGCCACCTGCGCCGGCGACCGTGCGCTTTCGTCTGTCTGGGGGTCATCGAGTAGAGACAGATCCGGGCGGATGATCTCACCCGTGGGCAGTGTTTCCTTCATCCCGCGTATACGGCCGTCGATCCCCACCACGCGGATGATGAACGCGGATCCCGCGCCACGTCGGATTGTGGGCAGGATGATTTTTTTTTCTTGCCAGGTGATATAGGTTGGTCTACCCATATAGGTCTGGCCCCGGGCGCGGTTGGTGATGCGTTCCAGGGCGCGGATCGGCAAACAGACCTCGGGGAAGTCTTCGGCCAGGTGGTCGTTTGTTTCCAGTTCCATCTTGATCGAATCCAAGCACTCGATCCCCGCTGCTTCGCTACAGCCGACCAGGACACAGAACCGCGACCAGCCGGCCAGGCCTCCCCACAACGCGGCACGCTCGAAACGGGTGGACTTCCCCCAACCACGCGGCATTGCTTCGGTGAGCATCTCCGAACGCATGATCGTCCGCTGGATGTCTTGAATGCTCTGCTTGTGTGGTTCGGACCACGGCAGGTAAAACGCCTCGGGGAAGTACGCATCACAAAACGTCTGCAAGTCGGCCAGCGCGGCCTTGCGCCGCTTCGGATCCTTTGGCTTTGGTAGCTTCCCGATGTCACGGCCCGCGCGGCTTATTAACTGCTGGCGCTGGGCCGTGACCTTTCGGTGGCGCTCGTAGTCGGCACGGCCTGTTGTCACAAACGTAATACCTCGGGGGGGATGTAAGCCCGGGCCTAAGTCTTGTCTACACGGCCAGGCCGGAAGCCCAGAGGCCGGTCCCGTTTGATCCGGGCGTATAATTCTTGATCTCCAGCGTGTGGATCCCCCCCGGCTCGATGCTCTGGAGGTAGTCAATCGTTCCGGGAGTGATAGCCACCTCTCGGGTGCTATTGATCCGGACGGTCCAGCCGTTGGTCAAGGCTTCGACCTTGAAGATTGAGGCGGGCAACACGCCTAGCGCCTTAGCGTCAAAAGCAGTGGCGTAGGCGTCGGCGGAAGTTTGTGCAACGGTCGCTGATTCGGCGGAGGTAATGGCCATTGGTTCGGCTCCTGGTTTCTGGGGTTAGTGTGTTCGGCGTGGGAATCCCGATCGGATCCCGGCTAAGCGACGAAGATGATTTCTTGTGCCTGGCGAATAGGGCCTAGCCGCCACCACCCCCATCGTCCCGATCATCGCCACCGCCACCTCAAGGTTTTCTTCGTTTTGGGGATGAACGTCATCGGTGGAGTCAAAAACAATCGCCGTGGTGTCGCTGAACTGGATCCTGGCACCGGACTGATTGGCCCTGGCTGATACCAGCAGGCCGGCGTTGCGTTGATCCACGAACGATTCCATATCCGCGTCCCAGCCGGTCAAGGCTGTTCGGTAACTCATGGTGCTGATCCACACCTCGTTCCGCTGGTTTGTAACCCACTGCGACAGGATCGAGTCGGTGTCTGCCTTCATGCTGGCGGCAAAACTGGTAGCCGTCGCCGGGCTGGTGATAGAGGTAAACCCGCCGGAGTCATTGACAGAGCCACCATCCATGATCCACAGCCGAGCGCCCCGCGTGTGCAGCATCCCGGGGAGTGCGTAATCAAGGAAGTGTTTTTGTTGAGCGCCCGATCTTCCAAGACAGGCGATACCCCGACGGCCTTGGTCAATGGCCTGCCATTCGTTGTACCGTGTCCACCGACCACCGGGGACCATCGCGTTATTTCTTTGGTACATAAACCCAGCGGTCAGCCGTGCATCGGTAGACATCAACGGCGATAGCCCGGTCGTGTCCGCTTCCACAAGGCTGTCGTATCCGGCGTATTCCCACGTTTCGCACACCAACACCGTTCCGAATTGATGCGCAACGCCTGCGGCCCCGGTGGTGTAAACAATGTCGTAAACAATCGGACCCAGCGCACCGACCGTCCAGTCATCGCAGACCGCGCTCCATGTCCACGTCACAGTGTTCTGAGAGTTTTCCGTCAGGTCTTGAACTGTTACCCGACACCCACCGCCTAAGTGCAGGTGAAGGGCGATGTGGTAATGGATGTTTGCGGTCAGGTCGATACCCGTATCGGTCCCGTTCACCGACAGGTTTCCGCTGGCATCGATGGCGAATGTTGCCAAGTCCCCGTCATCCGCCGCGTTGCGGAAGCTGGCGGCAACGTTCGTGGTAGCTTGAACCAGAATATCCTGAAACGCGACGGTCGCCCACCCGTCGAGGGTTCTGTAGGGCAGGGTTCCAACATCGTGGCGGGTCTTGATTCTTGCGGTGTCGCCGTCTGTCCCCGTGACGACCGCGCGGGCCGCGTAGGGCCGGTTTCCACCCGAAGCGTAGTCGGTCAGGACAATCGCCGGGGTACCCACCTGTTGGGTATAGGACCAGAAAGTGCCCTCAATGTCGCCGGGATCGTCTAGCCAATCTACATGCGGAAGCGCCTGCGTGACGGATGAGTTTCCCGGAACCAAGTCGTGGCGCGGCGTATAAGAGGGCGCTCCACCTGTCATGTTGTGGGCCTCAAATGGGCCAGCAACCTCCCATTTCAACTTGGCGTGATACGGAAACTCGATGTCTGTCTCATACCATTCATCGGCCAGGGGATTCGCTGTGATCGAATCAAACTTACCCATCTCAAGCACAAGTGTGTCGTTGACATAGACGGACAACCGGCCTTCTGTGGCGTGGCTTCGGCGATGGACGGTGAGCTTGAACCACTGGCCAAACCTGATGATGGGTGTCGCAGAGTTGACTGTGGTTGGATTCACAAACGTCTGTCGCAGGCCAACGGTCGTAGACCCGGCGGGTCGAGCCACACTAAGCCCCACAACAAAACCCAAGCCGTTGTCGAGCGCCCAATCGGTAGCCACTTCATCCCCTTTGATGATGAGTGCCGCCAGAGCAACCTTTGTTCCGCCGCCCGCTCCGGTGTTGTGGATAGCCATCGCGTTACGGTGATCCGCAGTTGCCAAAGCACTTCGCAATGAACACCGGACCCAAAGACTCTCGAAGCTACCGCCCGTGCCAAGCATAGAGGTGTGTTGAACCTCGCTTGCAATGTTAAACCTAGCGGTCTTGGAAGCGGTGTGTTCGGCTTCAAGTGTGATAAAGTTTCCACTGCCGTTTGCAACTAAATCAGCGGGAGCGTCGGCGTTGGTAGACGCAGAGTTGTACGTCCAGCCCGCAAGGGAGCCGCCCGTCGCGGATACGCGGTCTAATCCAGAGTTGGCTGCGGTAACAGCGCCGGATTCGGTCGCCATCGAGGATCCGTCAAGGTTGACGATTTGTGTCATATTTACGCTCCCACCAGGTGTTGGTATCGCTTACGGGGCCATACGTCATAACAAGTTCCTAATCTCGACTGGCTTCGATCAGGGTTCGATACTTCGGTGCGTCTTGGACTGGCTGGTCCTGGTATTCCAGGTGGCCCCAGGCCCCGAACTTCCCGGGCTTGCTCACGTCGTTAAACGCCATGAATAGATCCCCGCCGGCGTCCTTAAACGCGGCCAGGTTCTGGTCGTAGAGTATGCGGATCTGTGGGATCGTCTGGAGTTCAAGCAGCGCGTCATACCAGGGGAGCCGGTCGTTCCCCTGGGCGTCGGCGTGCTGGCCTCCCTCGTAGCTGATCAGACGGACCCCGTGGTCCTCCGCCAGGTCCCCGTGTTCCTGATACCAGCGTGTGTTGTCCTGGAGGATATTGGCCTGGAGGATCTCGGCGAGCTGGTTGGCTGTCACGTCGGTCGGCATGTCCCGGCGTTGCTTGCGTGTGAAGTTGAAATAGGTGCTGGGGGCGAGGGCGTCGAATGACCCGGGCGGCATCTTGGCGACCAGCTTCTCGGACATCCATACGTTGGTGAGTTGGACACCCAGGACCCGGACCAGGCGGTCCTCCTGGCCTTCCCATACCTGGCCCCACAGCTCGAAGTCGCGCCGGCTCTGCTCGGCCCACGTCTGGAAATAACCGTCCGTCCGCATCCCGCTGCCCGCGTCGGCCAGCCGCTGGGTCTGCTCGAATTGTTCATTCCACAGCTCGTTTGACCACTCGATATAGATCGTCGCGTCCGGGTGGATCTTCTCCCTGACCATCCGGGCGAAGCGTCGGACGTAGTCGTCGTCTGCTGTGTCGGGCATACAAAACCAGGCGTCGGCGCGGAGTTCGTTGCACAACTCGATCATCAGCTCGAGCGCCACCCCGTCCCGTGTCCCCTGGGGGGCCGTCGGCAGCGGTCGGTCGCTCCACCTGACCTGGGTGGTGGTGTTGGTGCGTTGCCAGTCCATGAAGCGAAGGACGCGGAAGGGTCGGAGTCGATCGATGAACGTCGGGTGGAAGCTCGAATCGGTCGAGGCCCACCCCCGGGGTAACAGGTGGACATCCCGGACGCTGCCCGTCCGTCGAAAGTCGATCCCCCCGGAAGTGGCGGCTATGTTGAGTTCGACACGGTTCGGTGCCGCGCTCGTGACCTGCGCCCCGTGGGTAACATCGATGCGACCGGACCCCGACCAGGTCAGGGCGTAGTCCCCGGGCGGCGGGTGGCCATCTTTGTAAACAAATCCCAGGTCGGTCTGCCCGGGTTTAGTCCGCCATGCGTCGGACACTTTCCAGATATCAATCAGCGCCCAGGACCGCGTGTAATAGACCAACTGGGTCAGGTTCATCCCGTAGATCCCGCTGCTGGGGGTTGGCGGGTCGGGTGGATCCGGCGGATCTGGGGGGTTCGGTGGATCCGGGGGATCCGGGGGCGTGGGGTTTTCTGTTTCCAAGGCGGCGACCCGGCGGGTAAGCCTTTGGATGTCGGATTCACTCTGTCGGATTCTCTGGTCGTGAGCCTGGATCCGTTGGGCCTGATTTTCATTCATCAGTTCAACGTCATCCAGCCTTGTCTCGATCGGTTCAAGCGCGGGGGCCAGGTCAATCTCCACAGTGCCGGTCGCTGTCTGACCGAACGCGGAGGTTACGCCGGCCAGGGCAAAGACCAGCAGGGCAATCAGAGCACCGAATTTGTGTTCGCGTTTCATGGGAATACTCCGGGGGGGGGGGGGGGTCGGGTCCGGGGGCCGGGGGGGGTTAGAGCTTGTCGAGTTCTTTCATGGTTTCGTCATCAACACCGGACTTGCGGGCGACGGCTCGCAGCACCAGGACCACCGCGTGGAGTTGGACCTGGACGACCTTCAAGCCCTTGTGTGTCGAGTCCGCGCGGATGAATTTCCGATCGACCCACAGGGCCAGACCGATGACGAACAAGGCGACCGGCCAGGCGATGAGCGCCGACTCGTCCAGGACGAACGGGAGCGACGCGCCCGACGACGCGCTGACGATCAGGAAGGCCGGTTTCTTTAAGAGCGTGACGATCGGTGTGGTGCTAATCATGTGCGAGCCTTCCGTGGCCCCCGGATACCCCCGGGTAGCCCCCCGGATAGGGATCCGGGCTGGGGTTAGGGGGCGATGGCCTGCATGGCCTTGAAGCCCTCGGCGAGTGTGCGTGTGACCTGGTCCTCAGACGTGTAGTTCTCGATCGTGAGCGTCGGGTTGCCCAGGTCGTCACGTCCGACGGTCAGCAGGCCTGAGGCCGTATCGAAGCCGTTGTTTTGGTAGTGCACGTCGTTGGTTTCCACGACCGTCCCGTCGGGCCGGGTGGTCGTCGTGCGTGTCCAGTCGATCGACCGCTGGGCACAGCCGGCACCGGCAATGAAAAAGACCAGTGCTCCCAGGATCATCGCGTAGAAAAGGATCTGCTCGGCCAGAGTGGTTCTCATGCAGCGCATGGTCTGTGCTCCGACCCCGGCCCCGGGGGCGGGGGTGGTGACTGTGTTGTGATGCTGTTGATGATCGCGTTGTGGATGGCCTGGTCGTCGTCGATGTTCGAGTGGTTGACCCTCGGGTCTTGGATTTTCGTAACCGTGTTCCAGGGCGGCGCGTAGAGTGTGAGGTTTTGGCGTGAGCCGATGTACGTCCGGCCGGTGACGACCGTGTTTTTAGACCAGGTGATCTCGTGGCCGACCGGGTCGAACAGACCGCGCTTGTTCACCTGCTGCCAGACCTCGACCTGCCGGACGGTCGGCGGCACGACATACACCCCGCCGCGCGTCAGGCTCTTGATCTTCGCCGGGATGAACCGGTAGCGTGGGACCGGGTCGATAAGAAACAACTGATGGACGACCAGGCCCAGCTCGGCTAGGTGACGGGCCATCTGCGTGCACCCCCAGCCCGCGCCGTAGGAGTAACCGACGAGCACAACATGCTTGGCCCCGCTGGCCTTGATAAGTTGGGCTGTCTTCCGATGGTTGCTGTCCCAGGTGCGGTAGAGGACCAGGTCGCGCCGGCGGTCATACCAGCGGTCGCAAGCCGATCGGTAAAGTCGATATAGCCCCTCATCCGGACCGGCTCCCTGGCCGAAACCGTTGATGAATACGATCGCTGCTTTGTGAGATATAAAAAGCCCGGACGGGCGCGCAGGGCGACCGTCCGGGCTGGGTATGGACGCGGATGGCGTCCCTACTGGGTTATTGGGGGTTGGCGGTGATGGGCATCCATGCGACATCGGGCGTGTCCTCGACCCATTGGGATCGGGAACGCCATCCGCGTGATATAAGTATAAGGGGCGATCGTCATCGGTGTCTATACCCTCTGCTGAGGGGATTCCTGACTGGTGGGTCGCTGTCTGTCATCTAAAGAGGCTGGGCGCGGTCTATGCGTCCTTCCAATCTTCAATCACCCTGAAAACAACATCGTTGGGTACGTTGAACAACCCCTGTGCGCCTCGATACGGGATGGGATCACTAAAAGCTCGAATGTCTTCCAGCATCCACCCGAAGCGACCAGTCGAATAATTGCCAAGCATGGACTCCCGATCACTCACCGCCAAACCATCCGTGCAACGACAATCTACCAATCGAGCGATGGCGACCAACGCGCCAAACGGCAGGGTTGTAAGGTCCATATCCAGATCAAGGTCTTCGATCTCATCAGCCACGTCGGTCTTGCGCTTGGCCGCGTGAATCAACAGCGGCCCCCGGTAGTTGGTTGACCAATGACGGGTCTCGACTCTCTTTTCGCCAATCGCTATCGCGGAGGCCCACGGCTGCCACAGTGATAATGCTTTCATGTTGGATTCTTTCTGCTGAGTCGTTCAGCTTTGGAGGCACCGGCATCACTTTTTATACGGCGGCTTCTGCGCACCCTCCGGGCGACGACTCTGGCAATTCTTCGGCCGGCGACCCACCCCCCAAGGGTTTACCCCCCGCGTCTTCGCGTGCGCCCACCTGCATCCACGCCCTGGCCGGCAGCGTTTGCGCATCAACGCCGGGCGTGTGTAACTCGTCTTCGATCTTTCCCAGGGGATCCGCCAGGGCGGCGCGAACGGCCCACATACAGGCTTCCTCTAACTTCGTGATCGCTACCGATTGCTCACGGCTTTTCGGTGTGGTCATGGAGATTAAAATGGCGACGTCCAGCGTGGCCTGGCGCACGGCCTTTATCCTCTGGGCAACCAGGTCATCGACGGGCTTGAGTTCCGCGAAACGCCTGGCCAGCTCTAACCCCTCGGGGTCCGGTTGGTTGCTGGCCGGGGATGTTGCTTGATTGTTCATGTTCGTGATCTCCTATCGGTTTCAAGTCGTGGGCCTGCCCGACGTTCGGACAGTGTTCCCGTTCATCTATTCAATCTGACGTCGTTACCGGCTGGCTCGTGATCCACATTTTGTAGGTGGTAAGAAAGCCCCTCGGCAGGCACTGCTCTTTGTTCGCATTGAGAAACTCGACATATCTTGGGTGGCCTTCGTCCTCGAATCGCTGCGCCCCCTTGAGCCAATCAGCCTCCGGGGTAATAAACCCGGGCGCTCCACAGTGGGGGCAAACCGGTATACCCTGCGGAGTGGTCTTGAGTTTGTCCCAATCGTCGGTCCAGTAAGAACAGGAGCCGTACCATAATTCCTTGGGTGCTATTTTTTGATTCATTGGCGTAGCTCCTGCGTGGTGCGTCATCTCTTGCTTTTACGGGGCCACGGCAGCGGCTTGTATGATCCTGCCCCGCCCCATCGGCTAGCCGTTCGACCCGTTCGGAACACGCCCAGGGTCATACCGTGCGACTCATTAGTTGGGCAAGCCTTCTTTGCTAATGTGATCTGTAGCGGCTTACTGGGCGGTGGCTCGACCTCGCCAACCGTGGGGGGCAGAGACAACTGCGAAGCCCGCAGGATATGAAGCACGTTGCTTCGTCGTATAGGCTGCTGTTTCATATCAATACCTCTGACCTTCATCTTTGGAGGCTGTTGAGTCATCCGAAAAAGTGCTTTGCCAAGGCCAATCCGGCCCGTATTGAAAACGCGACCGCCCCAACAGCAAAGCACAAAGTGAGTCCGTCTAAAAAGTTTTCCATCATGGCCTGTGTCTCAGCTTGGTTAGCCGCGTGCGTCATGTGGTGGCGGCGGGGTTCTGTTCCATATGCTTGGAAAGCTCCTCGGGTGTAATGCCTTCCCGAAACCACCGGACAGGAAACGTGTCTTCGTCCCTCGCACGCATGAACTCTTTACCGGTCCAACAAAAGCGGCCCTTGGTGTCGATACAAACCACGTTCTTCCCGCCGATCCACGACGGGGCCTTGTTGATCCACTGGGTAAAGGTGTTGAATTGTCTGAGCATGGTATGGTTCCTTCTGGTTATTTTGATTCGCTGCCAGCCCGGGTGGGTTACCTATTCCACGTCTGCCTGATCGTCTTGATCGTTGAAGACGCCCCGCCCGGCCGCCACGCGCTGCTGCATCTTGTCGATCTTTCCGTTGCTCCCCGGCAGGCAGTGTGTGGGCTTCTCGGGTGTCTCACCGTAGATGTTCTGAACGAACGTCGCCCCCTTCATCGACGCCCCGCCCAGGACCTGCTCAAACACAAACTTGAGCGCCTTCTCATCGCCGGCCTTGGCCTTGTCCACCTGCGCCTGCACCATCTGCTCGATGTCGGCTTCCTTGATGCAGTTCATCGCGGCCTGGCGCATCATCGTCATCCACGGCGGCAGCCCGTGGGTCGGTGCGGGTGGGTTGGATTCGCTATTGGAATTATGCGGCATGTTCCGGCTCCTTGGGGTTGCGCTCTATCCAGAGCGGTAATGAATAGACACAAGTACTGCTCCCCCGGCCTCCCCCGGCTTCCCCCGCCTTGCGGACGCGCCCAAGGTTGACGACCAGGCCGCGCTTGATGAGGTGGGCGAGATAACTTCCCTCGGCGTCGTTACTGACCAGGCTTTTCCGTGACCCCTTCCAGGGCATCCCGATCGCCTCGGCCAGTTCACGCCGGGTCATCGGGCCTCGGTCCCAGAGCACGTTGAGGATCTGCACCGCACGCGGACGCAGATCCTCCGGCCAACCCGCCGCGCGGGCACGATCACGGAACGACTTGGCCCGCACGGCCGCGAGTGTTGTCAGGCCCGCTTTATGTAGCTGCTCGCGCGTTTTCTTACCCACCCGCCGGCGACGCCATTGCGAAAACGTATTCGCGGGCAGCCCCATCTTCTTTCGGTGGTCGCTGACCGTGTGGCGCTCACACCCGAGTTTCTCGGCAACAGCCGGATCGGTCAAACCCTGCTGATGTAACCGCCTGAGCTTCCGGTCGAACGCCCGGCACAAGGGCGGTCGCCTTTTACTTAGCCCGAGCCTGATAGCGAGCTGATGAACACAATGCTTCGTCCTGCCGATATGTTGCGCGATCTGCAAAGCCGTCTTCTTCCCGTAGTTGGCGCGTACATACTTTTTCTGCTCATCGGTGAGCTGTCGTTTTGTGACCAGGCCGAGCTTGTTCGCCTTGCACTTGACGCTGCACAACGTGCGGCCCAGGTGGTGCGCAATATTCCTGTAGTCTCCGTGCGGGGCGCGGCGGCGCAGGTAGCCCACCTCGCGTTGTGTCCAGTTTTTCCGGCACGTCTTTTTCATTTCGCTGCTGCATCCTTTGGGGTAGGGTGTACCAAGCCCCCCAGGCCGCTTCCACGGCCTGGGTGGTGTCTGTTTGTTAGCGTCCGTCTACCATCTGGCTCGGCGTCTTTTTGTGTACGCCCAACGTGCGCGGATCGGTGCGGTGACGGCCACCCAGCACTAGCCACTGTCTTTTCTCGGAGCCGGCCTCGGTGTCAGCATCTTGCGCATTCAGCCCGTCGCGGACCAGATCGGCCTCCATCTTCGTGCGCTCTAGCAGCGCGTTATTTAGCTCATGGCTTCGCACGGTGAACGTAACGGGGTCTTGTGGCTTGATCGGCATATCGATTTGTAGCCGGCACCCGATTGCCTGCCAATCGTCGCGGCTGTCGATGTCCAGCACGGGCACGCGGATATAAAATTCCTTGGGAAACTTCTTGAGGCTCTCGCCCTTGGTGGTCTTGAACACCACGCCCATGCTGTCGCCGTCGTCGGTCATGTCGTTGTCTTGGTTGATCTGGCCGCTTATCGACATCGACCGGATCGTTTCGATCAGGGCGGGTGTGTCCAGGTGGTGTTCGTGCTTACGCATGAACTGGACCAGGTCGCGGTGGGTCATGGGGTTTCCCAACTGCACTAGCCATTCTGATAAATCTTCATGCGGGGTAAACGGCATCGTCGCGGTTTCGTAATCGCCTTCCTCAATGCCATAGTCCAAAACACAAACCATGCAATCGACGCTATACAGAATCATCGAATTCGTAGGATCCCCGTAGCGGTGGGCAAACTGAATGAGGCTTGCGGTGTCGTTGATCTGCGGGCGGCGTAAATCGGTTGGGTGTTCGCGGTGGTCGATGGGTTGCAGTTGTTCGGTTACCGATATCGCGGTTTTACCGTCCTTCAACTCAAGGCCCAGGGTGAATCCCCGGCCCTGTTGGGCGATGGCGTCGATCAGGTCGGTTACGGTCTTATCCAGCACGTTCTTAGGTGTCTCGATTCCTTCGGTCATGGCGTTGCCTTTCGGGCTAGGGTGGGATTGCTACCGTCGCGGTGTCGGTGGCTTGGTTATGTGCTAATTGATCTTGCCGGCGACGTCTGGCTCCTGGACCACCTCGCCGGTGCTGGTGTCGATCTTGTGGGTTGGCTCGCCCTCACGGTTAAACATCTGCATTTGCAGCGTCCCGTTAAGCGCGGCTCCTTTGGTGTCTTCGTCAAGCAACAACTTCCCGCCCATGGCGCGTACATAGGTGCCTTTGGCTTTCTTGGGGATCTTGTGGTTAATGACGTAATTGATCGTGGCAAACTCGCCTTTTTTGTCGCGGATAATCTCGATCTGACACGTCACGGTTGATTTGGCCTTGGCGATGTCGTCCGAATCGTCCAGATGAGTTTGTAGCCCGGCATAGGCTTCGCGGATCTGATCGGTTAGCAGTTTGATAAGCTTGCCTCCATCCAATGATGGGGCGTCTAGCTCCTGGTATTCGCCTGTCTGTTTCACCATCTTGTTATCTCCTGTGGGTTGTAGCCGGCGTCCGCCGGCGTGGGTATTCATAAGACGGCGGAATTTATTTTCCGTCGTCGGCGTTGCGGCTCGATGTATCCCCCCTGGACAAACTCGAAAAAGTCGCGCTCCTCCGGCGTGTCCTGCGCGAGATGCCAGCCCAGTAACTCGTCGCGGCCTGGCGGCGCGACGTTCATCTGACACCGCACCCCCGGCCCTTCCCCAGTCGTCGTGGTTTTCCAGACCCGGCCCTCATACACGCGGCAGGTGTCGTGCAGCAGTCCTCCCTTGCATCGCTGAGTGACCAGACGGCGGGAGTAATCCTCCGGCCCGGTGCGGATGGCCATCATCACACCCCAGGTCCAGGGCTGAACGATGAACAGGTCCAGATTCAATCCGAGTTGCTCGATCGGTAGCGTCTTCCACTTGCTCCCATCGCGGATGGGCTTACCCAGAAACCCGCAATCAATCAGGTCCTTAACCACCGGGTCCAGCAGGCTCTCCAGCGGCTGGCCGGGGAACATCCCTTCGCGGTGCTGGGCGATCGCCAGTAGTTCTATGTCCCCGACGTGCGGCTGTTTACGTCGGACGCTCCCCGCGACCTCAATCCGGGCCACACCCGGGCCTAACTCCTGGGCGATTCGGTTGGCGATCTTCAAGGCCTCGGCGTATTCCATCCGTTTGGTTGTTGTGCTCATCGTTGCGTCTCCAAAAATTCGCGTTCGGCCCACCAGCAAAGCAGCCCCATCGCGTCGGCGACGTTGGCCCCGCGATCCTTGTCGGGGTCATAGGTGGGGTACTGGTCAGCGATGGCGAGCTGGCGGGTTTCTTTCTTCACGCCATGGGTCCAGTCGTCGGCATCGGTGAGGATCACCCGGACGATAATCCCCCGATCTGTCTGCTCATCGCAGAATTGATTTGTGGCACCGATCACGACACCGACGGCCATCCCGTAACGGGCCTGGCCGGCCGCTCCCTTTTTCGGGGCTTGGGGCGCGGGCGTTTCGACGATCACGGTCAGGGGCTGATAGCGGCGCAGGATGTCCAGCGTGTCCGCCGCGATCATCATCAGGCGTTGATACACCGTGCTTTCTTTGCGCTTCTTCTCCGTCATGTGACCCAAACGCCCGGCGTCGTGGATGTTCCCCCGACACCCGCTGCGACCGCCCACGGCGTAACCTGTGACGGTGAGGCTCGGGTCGAACGTGACCGTTTCCTGGTGTTGCGTCTGGCTCATAATCCACCTCCCAACGATTCCGGGAATAACAGGTCTGTCGCGTTGATCCCCCCGCCGTGGACCAGGTCGATCAACCCCATGGTCTGGAGCCGATAAAGCGCCTTGCGGAAACTGCTCGTCTCGATATTGGTATATCCCAGGTGCTCGGCCAGCTCGGCGCGGGTGGTCTTGTGGGTCGATCCCGTGAGTTGGACAGCCCCGGTAAACGCTCGGAGGTGGATGGCGTTCAACGTCGCGGCGATCATCGCGTGGTATGCCGGCATATCCTCCGGCCCGATCGTCGGCGGTCGATGGCTCTGGCCCAGGTGCGTTAATGATCGCATTGCCTCATCCAAAAGGCCGGCGTCTTTGAGTGCGTAGAGCGCTTTGCGGAAGCTGCTTGTTTCGCTGTTGGTGTACCCGGCTTTCAGACCGGCCTGCTGGCGGGTGACGGACTCGACACCGATATCATGCCACCACCCAAACGATGCCAGGACGCGCGTTTGGATCGGTGTCAGGTCTTGAGTAGATCCCGGACTCAGGGAGTCCGCCGGCCGTGGCCTGGCCGGCGTCTTCTTCGCTGGCATCGATCGCGTTGGTGCTGCCGATCGGGATGGCAAAGAATTCGCCTCGTGCTTATCTGCTTTGGCGCTGAGTGCATCGATCGTGAATTTAACCGAATGCGATACGCTCTCCAGTTGCTTACATGCCGAACTGATTTTATTTTTCCAGTAGTCGTCCTGGACAAGCACGGCCTTATTAACCGCCAAGTCGATCGCGGCCTGGTCTACCGTCGGCTTGCTCTGTTGTGTTTTCAGCTCTCGCGTGAGTGTGGCGATCTGCTTGCGTAGCTTGACCGGATCATCCTGCTCGGCCTTCTGGACGACTTCCGAAAGCTGGTCCCGTAATTCGTCCAGGTTGATCTTAGACCGGGCCGTCGGCGCGGCCGTTCCCTTCCCGTCGGGCGTAGCGCCGGAGTCGAAGGTTGTTCGGAGATTTATCTGAACCTGCTCGAAGACCTTGAGCCAACCCGGGGACCAGGCCCAGGCGACACCCTGGTCCAGCCCGGCCAGAGAATCCATGAACTCCTTACCCTGACCGTCCCGGTCGTAACCGCTGACCCAATGACGGAGCGCATCGCGGTCGAGCTTGTGGACGAGCTGGTGACAGATCAGGATCTCGGTCTGGCTGATGATCTTCTTGCTAACATCCTGGGGGCGCTGATCGACAATCATCAAGCCCAGGCCAACCGATCGGCCTTGGCGTGCAATCCGCTGGATCGCGCCGACCATCTGCGCCACGTCTCCCTTGTAACCCGCGCCGCTGGATTCGGGCACGAACAAATGGGCTTCCTCCAGGACAACGAGCGTCCGCGTCGGTCGGGCCTGCCTGCTCTTACGGCGGTATAGACGCTGGAAAAACCGGGTCACAAATCGCCGCTCGGACTGATCGGAATCGAAGCCCAGCATCGACAACACGATCGACCGGCCGCTCTCGACGACAAAATCCGCAAGACGTTCCGCATGGGTTTCGTCCAGCGCCTCGATATCGCCTCTCGGCTCGCCGAAGACAATCACGTCAAGGCCCGCGGACTTGCCATCCGCAGAAGACTTGAGACCCCAGCCCTCGCCCTTGGGATCGACCAGAACGACCTGCTCCCCGTTGGCGACAAGCCCCTCGATACAGACGGTGGCCGTGTTGCTCTTGCCCGATCCGGAGATACCGAATATGGCCGAGCGTCGGGAGGCTATATCGTTGGGTAGCTTGAACACCGTCTCGCGTGAATTGAACTTACGACCCAAATCAAATGTGACTCTACTCCTTGACATCCCGGATCCCCTTCCCGCCCCGTTGGGCGAAAGAATCTCGAACCGCGTCCGGCGATCGCTTGCTGCTCCGCGTTTTCATCTTGAACCGACTCCTATATCTTGGTGATCCCTGGCGTACTGGTTCAGGATCATCGCCCGGACGATGGGGTTGGTATCTGGGTGGTCTTTGTGAACATCCCTCTGCCAAGGCTTGAGCTGCTCTAGTGCCCTGGTGCGCAGGTCATGGCGTTGGGTCGTGCTAAGTGAGTCCCAGGTGAGGGTGTCCGCCTGTTCCTGGGCCAAGGCGGACGCCTGGGCCTCCTGGGTATCGATCGCTTGCTGGGCTGTGCGTGCTGATACGTCGGACTTGGTCTTGTCTCGGCGTCGGGCGGTGATCACCCGATCGTCCAGGGCGTAGTCGCAGCGTTTGATAGCGGACGTGGCGAAGCCGATCCGGCTGGACACCGGCTTGATGCCCGGTTCGGCGTTGCGGGCCTCGATGTTGTCGATGATGTTTTGGATCTGCCCGGCGGTCGGTCGGTACTGCGTGACCAGGCCGTGGGCGACACGCTTGGGCATCCGACAAAATTCCACCAACAAGGCGGCGGCGCGGTCGTATCCCGGGCGCTCGTACAGCGGTGCCTCGCCAGTGACAGCGCGCGCATTGCCGCCGCTATTCTCTTTTTCTTTAATACTCTCTCTTTGGGGGAAGCCAGCTTCCCCCCCAAACGGATCGCAGCTTCCCCCCCGGAAGCTGGGTTCCCCCGAACGGTTCCCGAACTTTTCGTCGGTGCCGGCGATGTACCCCATTGGCTTGGGACTCATCACCAGCCGGTAGGCCTTGACGCCACGGCGGACGTCGCTTGCGCCGTCTGAGACAATCAGACGGCGGGCCTCAAGCCTTTTTCGGGCCTCGCGTACGGCGCGCGGTGTCAGCCCAAGTGCCTCGGCTGACCAGGTGGTTGGGACGTCGGCGCGTCCCCGCCGGTCGGCCAGGCAGTAGATCAATAACAGCAGCTTCGTCTCGGCCGGCGTGACCAACGCCAGCATCCCCGAGTCCCTGAGCGCCCAACGCCAGGCGCGGTCGTCGAAGACGGGTTCGGTCCCGTCTAGCGTGTGTGTGAGTGTTAGGTGGTGGTCGGGGTTCATCCGTTATCCATCGGCATCAAAGATCGGCTTGCACTGCGTTCTCGGACCCATTCCGCCCGGTCTTGCAGGGGGGTGTCCAACGCCTTATAGGGCAGGAGGCCGAAGGCCTTCAACCCCTCCAACACCTCTAAAATCTGGTCGTCGGTCGCGCGATCTATGTCGTCGCGTTGAAACCTCCACCGCGCCCACTGCCTCACACACTCCATCAGGTGTCGGCCTCGCTTAGGGGAAATTGTCTCACTCATGCTCGGCCTCCGTAAATCGGGCAACGGTCGTAATCGTGATCTTAAACCCGCCGGGGACCGGCTCTGACTTCATTTCATACGGGTCGAGGGTCGGCCCCCTGGCGGCCTTCTTCCGCATGCGCTTCTCCCACTGGGTTTGGATTTTCCGTATCCGCTCATCTGGCATGTCCTTACCCGTCCTGGCAAGGTGGGATATCAGAGTGGGAGTGATCTCCGTCCGGAACACCAAGGGGGGGAGGGAGACCAGGACATCGGGCAGGCGGATGGTTTGGTGGGTCATTACTTGGCCTCCTGCCGCTCGTGGTTAAGGGTGATATTTGAGGACGGGTCCACCGACGTCGGGGCTGTCGGTCTCGAACCCGGCGATCTGGTTGATCAGGTCGCCGACCTCATCGACGAGCCGGCGGACTTTCTTGGCGGCTATTACGCGCTGCTCGTGCAGGGCGATCGTGTCGATCGACTTGCGCGAACCAACCAGACGCCAGAGCGTCGTCGCTGATTGGGCCAGCTCTTTTGATTGGAGCCTTGCCAGCTCCTGCGCCTGATCTAAACTTAAGCTCATCTATGCGTCCTTGCGTCCCCCGGGTTCTATTGAGTGTCACCGCCGACGTTCAGCGCGTGGTGTGTCCCGGCCGGTCGTCGCGCCGACCGTCTTGGCAAACATCCGGTCGACGGCGATATCCAGGATGTCCGGGTAGGTCCGGGGGTCGTCGTAGTCGCCGGCGTCGATCCGCTCGCGGGCGAGTGTGCTAACGGCGTTTCTGATCTTCTGATCGTCGAGTGTTGTGGGCATGGTGTGAGTCCTTTATTGAGCGGTTGAAAATTGCCGACCGGGTCAGCTAACACGGGTGACCCGGTCGGCCCGGCGATCCGTCCGACGTGCTCAGGCGTCGGGCGGTAGTCGGTAACAAACCGACTGACCGGCGTTGAGTTTCAATAGGTCCAGCGGGTCGAGCGTGATCGTCTCTTGCCTGGGGCGCTGTGCGTTCCCCAGCAGAACCCGCCGGACGGGTACGTCGCAATCCCCCGACCGCGACGAATCGCGGCCGAGGGCTAACAAGGAAGCATCCGTGCACCGAATGCCGCGGCTTCCGTGAATCGCGGCGCATGAAAAACCCCCGGGCCTGCGGCGCAGGATCGGGAGCGACACGGCGGCGCGATGGATCAGGGCATCGCCGTGGCGGGGTGGGCAATATAAAAAAGCGACGGGGCCAGCGCGTAGCGCCGACCCCGCGCCTTCCGGGGGCAGGGAAAGATCGGGTGTGTGGACTTCCGGGGGCGGGGGCGGGGGTCAGCCCTGCATCGACTTGATGACCTCTTCGAGTCTGACGTGCGCGTAGCCCTCGGTCGTTCTCGCGCTGGAATGCCCCAGAAGAACCTGCGCCGCGTCCAGTCCGTACTCGCGCCGGACCTCGGTCCCCATCGTGTGGCGGAGTTGTTGGGGGGTGAAGGACTCCAGCCCCGCGCGTTTCAAGGCGCGTTGTACCGACGTCCTGAATGAATCGACCCGCATCTCGAAGAGCCGCCCGGCCTTGATGCTGTTGGTCGTGAGCCAGCGTGTGATCAGGTTGCGGGCCGGCTCGAACAGCACGACGATCCGCTCCTTGCCCCGGTGCTCGGTCTTGTGTTCGTCGGGCCGGTATAGCCAGATCCCGTCTGGCCCCCCGGTCCCCCCGGTCCCCCGGTTCCCCGTCTTGTCGATCGCCTCGACCGTCATCGAGCACAGTTCGCCCGGTCGCATCCCGGTTTCCAACTGCAACTCGATCATCGTCGCCAGCCTGCGACGGGCAAGCATCGTTACTTTGTCCGCATTGCCTGGGTGTTTGGGTGGGTCGAAGAGCGTGGCCATCAGATCGTTGATCCGGTCCCTGCTCACGTCTTGCAGCCCCTGGGTTTCCCGGGCGCTGCAGCGGCCATAGGGCAGGGGCTGGATCGTCACCAACTGCGCGTAGACCAGAGCCGGCACCAGCGAGCGCTCCGGCTGAGAACCCCAGCGGAAGATTCGCACCATCCGGCTGGCCTTCTTGTTGACCGTGTTGCGGCAATTCCCCGGCAGGTTGTCGAGGATCCACTGACGGGCTTTCGCTACCGTGACGGCTGTGACATCGTCCACCGCCATCGCGCCCGCCACCTGGCGTAACGGTTGCAGCGAGCTTCGTATCAGGCTGTACTCGCGGGTCAGGCGCTTGGACTTGGGCTTGCGGTAGTAGCCGTGGGCGTGGGACAGGAACAGGTCGCAGAGTTGTGAGACGTTCATCGTCGTTACCTTTCGTAGGAGAAACGAAACACCCCGGACGATCCGGAGACACCTTCCCCTGACGGGTGATGGCCTCCGTGCGCGATGTGTTCGATCCGTCCATGCCCTGATCTGCCTGATCGAAAAACGTCACAGCCGATTAGCAGTAGCGAGGCCCGGTGACGGGTTTCGACGGCTGTGACGTGCCAGCGGAATTAAAACTCCGCCGGCGGTTGGTTTGTTGGAGGTCTGGTGCGAGTTGTGACTCTCGCGTAAGGCCCCACTATCTGCTGGCCCAATCATGCAACGGGATCGCGCGTCCGTCAAGACCCTAATTCTGATTTTTATTGCGAGCGCCGTTCAGGTGACCTGATGCCTTCATAGCATCAGGTCAGTCAGACACGCGCATAAAAAAGGCCCGCCGGGTCACAATCCAGCGGGCCAGAGACGGTGTCGCCGGGTTGCAGACCGGCGACGTTCGGAGCCTGGGGTAAACCCCTGACCCCTGTTTGTGCAAGCGATTAGCTCACACTTTTGGAGGTGGTCACACCAACCGAAGTTGGCTAGCAAATAGTGAGGTCCATCGAAATGGATCACCTCCAAAAGTGACCGTGAGAGGATTCGAACCTCTGACCTGCTGCTCCGGAGGCAGCCGCTCTATCCAGCTGAGCTACACGGCCGATCAGGGTGGATTCTAGCGGGGTTGGGTTTGGGGGTAAAGGGGTGGGGGCCTGGGGGGGGGATACGCTTTTCTATGCGGATCGCTTGATCTTGCCTGTGTCGAGGATGTACGCCTCGGCATCGGCAGTGCTCAGGGGCTTGGCGAAGTGGTAGCCTTGTGCCCAGGTGCAATCGATGGATTGCAACGCTCCAACAATGTCTTGGGTCTCGACGCCCTCGGCGACGGTGAGGATGCCGAGGTTTTCGGCGAGTGAGGTGATCGATGACACGACGGCCAGGAGCGAGCGGTCACGATCAAGCACGCGGATGAAGGCCTGGTCGATCTTTAAGATATCGATCGGGTAATTGTGGAGTGTGCTCAGTGAGGAGACACCTGTGCCGAAGTCGTCCATGACGATCAGGCAGCCGTGTGCCCTGAGGTCGCGGAGCAGTGAGACCACATCGGCGCGGTCGTCGGAGATGATACTCTCGGTGATTTCGAGTTTTAGTTCCTGGGAGTGCAGGTTGTGTTGGCGCTGGCATTCGATGACTTCATCCATGAAGGCGGGGTTAAGGAGCTGGCGTTTTGATACGTTGATATTGATACCCAGCGGGCGGTCCGTGCATAATCGGCGGTTCCAGTCTGCGATCTGTTGTGACGCTGTCTTAAGTATCCAACTACCGATGTCAACGATCAGGCCGGTGTCCTCGGCGATGGGTATGAAGTCAACGGGGCTGACGATCCCGCGTTGGGGGTGGTGCCAGCGGACCAAGGCCTCGAAGCCTGAGAGTTCGCCTGTACTCAACTCGATGATCGGCTGGTAGAGCAAGTGGATCTCGTCGTGTGCGAGTGCGTTTCGCAGGTCGGTTTCGAGCCTGAGGCGGTCCAACGCTTGTTCGTGCATGGCTTTGTCGAAGACGACGGTCTGGTTCTTGCCGGTTTCTTTGGCCTGGTACATGGCTGCGTCTGCGTCGCGGATCATGTCGTCGGCGGCGGTATATGCTTGCTCGTTGGTAACCAGGCCGATGCTGGCGGTGGAGGTGACTTGATGGCCCATGAGGTTGTGAGGCTTGGCGAATATTTTGAGCAGGCGGTCGGCGGCCTCGAAAGCCTCGTCGTAGTCGCGCAGGTCGTTGAGGAGTACGACGAACTCGTCGCCGCCGAAGCGTGCGGCGGTATCGCCGTGGCGGAGGACGTACTCGAATTGTTTGGCGATGTCGATGAGCAGTGCGTCGCCGACGTTGTGCCCGAGGCTGTCGTTGATGACCTTGAATCGGTCGAAGTCGAAGAAGAGGACGGCGAGCTTGTGGCTGGGGTCGTCCTGGGCGTGTTGGAGTGCGGTGTCGAGTTTCTCTTTGAAAAGTTCGCGGTTGGGCAGGTCGGTGAGGCGGTCGTGTTCGGCTGCTTTGCGGAGCAATTCCTGTGCGTCTTTGATCTCGGTGATGTCTGCGAGTGACCCGGCGACCCGGACGGCTCGACCGGTCTTGTCGCGGACGACGGCGCCGCGGCAGAGCATCCAGACGGTTTTTCCCTGGGCATGAATCATCCGCAGTTCGACCTCGAAGGATTCATCCAGGCCGCGCAGGTGCTGGTCGAATTCCTGCATGAAAGCGCCGATGTCCTGCGGGTCGATCCGGGTGGTCCATTCTTCTGGGGTGTCGGTGACGGTTTCCTCGGGGTCGATCCCCAGCATGCGTCGCCACTGCGGGGCGTAGTAGACCTTGTCGGTGAGGAGGTCCCAGTCCCAGAGGCCGTCGCCTGAGCCGTTGACCGCGAGTTGGAATCGGCGTTCGCTTTCTTTCGCGGCGGTGATGTCGGTGCGGATGGCCACGAACTGGGTGATCTTGCCGTATGTATTTTTGAATGGGACGATGGTTGCATCGACCCAGTAGTGTGTGCCGTCCTTGGCGCGGTTTTTAATTTCTCCGTGCCAGGTCTCCCCGCTGGAGATTGTTTTCCAGAGGTTTCGGTAGAAGGCGCGGTGATGTTCGTCACTCTTGACGAGGCGGTGGTTTTGCCCGGTGAGTTCTTCGAGTGTGTACCCGCTGAGCTGGCAGAATTTCTCGTTGGCGTAGGTGATGTTGCCTTTGATGTCGGCGATGCTGACGATGGCGTGCTGGTCAAGGACGAGTTTCTGGTCTTCCAGTTCGCTTAGGATGCCTTCCATCATCTTCTGGTTTTTACGGAGCGCTGTTTCGGCGAGCTGGCTCTGATTGAATGCGTTGATATTGACGGCGATCAGGCCTGCGGCGGGGAAGAGGTATGACAGAGCTTTGAGGGCGTGTGCGATGTTGAACGCGGAGTCGTGCAGGGCTGCCGATCCGAACGCCATGTAAAGCTGGGTCGCGATCTGGGGGACCATCGAGAGGATCAGCGCGGCGGCGAAGAGGGATGGATGACGTCGGTAGTACAGGGGGAAGACCACAAGCCCGCATAGCAGGAAGGGGATCAGTGGGTACAGGTCGTAGGGGCGAGAGATCGTGGCCCCGGGGAACATGGTCTGAGGCAGGTTTGCGGAGGTGGCGCAGTATTGAACGATGAAGTAGGCGCTGGCGATGAAGCCGAGGCTGATCGCGGCGGTCCAGGCTGCGGATAGCATCGTATTTTTGTTGACCCAGAGGACGAATATCCCGACGCCGATGAGTTGTATCACGCCATTGAACAGTCGGCAGATCGCCCAGGTAAACGGGATGAGGTCTTTGTTGTCTGCGGCGGCGTGTATGAGGCGGTCTGCGGCGAGTGTGTGGAAGGCGTCCATTGCGCCAGCGCACGCCAGGGCCACCCCGATGATCAGCAGCGATGGGTCACGCATCATCCGGTACTGGACAAATGCCAGAACGCAGACCGCGAATGCTATGCATACGGAGGTCCACTCCAGGATGGTGTGGGTGAAGCTGCCCCGGAGTGAATGGTGAACCGCGTCGGTGAGTTCGCTATTGCTTAGGCCTTGGATCAGTTCTTCGCTCATTGCGGGGCGAGCGGATGAGAGGTCGATCCCGATGGCCATTATCCCCAGTGGGATCAGGCAGAGTACCGCGAGGACACCGCATAAGAGGGATAGCCGACCGGCAGTAGGTGTGAGCAGAGGGGGATGGATCGCTTGGTCGGGCACTGTGCGCCTTACGGTTGTGGCCGGGGCATCGAGCCGACAGCCGGAGTGACAGGCCCCCTCCCACTTTCACTTTAATCGACGAGATGGGGTATGCACTTCACGCGGGATGAGGTGGCTATCGCATGCGGGCTAGCCGTAGATGGGCATGCGGTGTTTAGGTGGGGTTACTATGGGACGGTTAGTTATTGGAAGGGCGTGCGTCGTGTTCGTGGCGAAGTTGGCCGCAGGCGGCGGCGATGTCTCGGCCTCGGCTGGCGCGGATGTGGCAGTTGATCCCGGCGGTCTGCAAGACGTTCTGGAAGTGGCGCACGCCTGCGTCGGCGGGGCGGGTGAAGGGGAGGGCGGCGACCTCGTTGTAGCGGATCAGGTTGACGTTGCTGCGCAGGTGTTTTGCGACGTGTGCGAGTTCGTGGGCGTGTTCGGGCTGGTCGTTGACGCCGCCTAGGAGGATGTATTCGAGTGTGACCTCTCGGCCGGTCTTGTTGAAGTAGTAGCGGCTGGCGTCGATGAGCTGGTCGATGGTGACGGATTTGGCCCAGGGGATGAGTTGTCAGCGTAGCTCATCATTGGGGGCGTGGAGGCTGACCGCGAGCGTGATGGGGGGCAAGTCGAGTTCGGCGAGCTTGCGGATTTGTGAAGGCAGCCCGACGGTGCTGACGGTGATGCGTCTAGCGGAGATGCCCAGGCCCCAGGGCGCAGCGAGTGTCTTGATTGCGCGGGTGACTTCGTCGAAGTTTGCGAGTGGTTCGCCCATGCCCATGAAGACGACGTGGCTGATGCGTCCGATATTTTTGAGTGTGCCCAGTTGCCATGCCTGCTGGATGATTTGGCCGGCGGAGAGGTTGCCGTCGAGACCGCCCAGGCCGGAGGCACAGAACTTGCATCCGACCGCGCAGCCGATCTGGCTGGAGATGCAGGCAGTGCGTCGAGGCTTGGCTTCGTCTGCGGGGATCATGACGCATTCGGTTTGCGAAGCGCTGTTGCCCAGGACATTCAGTGAGTTAGTGTCTGGTTGATCTTGCGGAGATTCCGGGGCCGGGGGGGACTCCGGGGAGAGGCTCCAGTCGATGAGTAATTTTTGTGTGCCGTCGGTTGCGATTTGGTGGCCAAGAACCCGGCCCCGGACAAAATCAAGCTGCTCGGTGAGGATCTGACGATCCATCTTGCCGAGGTTGGTCATCTGGTCGGGGTCGGTGATGTTGTGTTGGTAGACCCATTCGAGGATCTGTTTCGCCCGGTAAGCGGGCATCCCCCAGTCGGAGATCAGCTCGCCGAGCGTGTCGGGGGTGAGGTCGAAGATGTGCGGGCGTTCGTGCATGGGGGAGATTGTAGCGGGTCGGGCCGATGGTATGCTGTCTTGTAGCCGGGCAGCCTAAGCTAAGAGGATTTAGCCGCAAATGAACGCAAATGAACGCGAATATTTGGAAGATGTGGCGAAGCGGGTCGGATGAGTTCAAGTGCCTGATCCTGGGATCAGATTTGCGTTTATTCGCGTTCATTTGCGGCTGATTTTTCTGCTCCTGAGTGACGATTAAATCTCATGATTTCGACCCGTGACCGCCTGATTTTTGATGACGTGCTTGACCGTGTGATTACGGGGCTTCCGCCTCGGCTGCATGAGTTGCTGGAGGAGGTGCCGTTGATTGTGGAGGATGAGCCGGGGGCGGCGTTGCTGGAGGATATGTTGGATGAAGGGGGGGGCGGGGATTTGTGTGGGCTGCACTGGGGGACGGCGTTGACAGAGCGTAGCGTGGAGGCTTCTGCGGAGGTGCCGGACCGGATGATGCTGTTTCGTGGGCCGATCATGCGGTTGGCGGGGTTTCATGGGTCTGCGGGGGCGGGGCCGGTCGGTCGGCGTGGGCGGGGGCTGGTGGAGCTTCGCAGGCAGGTAAAGATCACACTGCTGCACGAGATGGGGCATCACTTCGGGCTTAATGAAGATGATCTGGATGAGTTGGGTTATGGGTGATGGTGAACCCGGCGGGTCGTGCGGACATACGCTATTATTTGCGGCATGTTGAAGCTCGCGACACTTTTAGAAAACCCCGGCGAGCCGCAGGTGCAGACGCGCTACCAGGATCCGGCCCAACTCAAGGCGTTGGGGTACAACGGGCTTGTCATTTATGAGAGCACCGCCCTGTCGGGTATCCAGAACACCGACGCGATCGGTTCCGATGAGATGCGTCGCTGGGTGAACGCTCGGGTCGATCACATCGGGCAGACGATTCAGGCGGCGCAGGATGCGGGGTTGGCGGTGTATCTTTCGTATGACGTGCTGGTCCTGCCGGTGCATGTGGTGGAGCGGAATATCAACGGGCTGTGTTGCAAGGGCAGGCCGCAGACACTGTGCCCGGCGAGTGAGCAGGCGCTTGAACAATCTGTGGCGGGGTTGGCGTCGTTGATTGGCCGATGGCCTGAGGTTGCGGGGATCGTGTTGCGTTTTGGTGATACCGATGCGCAGCGACTGCCTCATCTTATCGGCAACGATCTATATAGCCCACACTGTCCGCGATGCAGTCAATTCGGTCGGGCGGACCGGGCGACGGACTTTATCAAGCGGTTCTATCGGCTGGTGGTTGAAGAGATGGATAAACGGCTGATCGTGCGTGCGTGGAACGTGCGCCCAGGGGGGATGCACGACGTGCCTGATCTGGCCAAGCGTATCGCGGCGGACCTTCCCGGCGATCCGAAAGACGATCGATTGGTGCTGTCGTTTAAGTTTACGCAGACTGATTTCTGGCGGTACCAACGATGGAACCCGTCGAGCCTGGTGTGTGGGGATCGGCCGATTATTTACGAGTTGCAGTGTCAGCGGGAGTTTGAGGGGAAGGGGGGTATCCCGAACTGGCAGGCGCCGCTTTGGCGCGATGGCTGCCCGGAGGTGGCGCATCTGGAGGGCGAGGTACACGGGTTAGCGGAGGCGGTTGATCGGGTGAACCTTGCCGGGCTTTGGGCGTGGGTGCGTGGCGGGGGCTGGGGCGGGCCGTTTGTGAAAAATGAGCAGTGGATTGATGCGAATGTTTTTGCGGTGCCGTTGTTGGCTGATGACCCACGGGTGGACCTGCTTGGGTTGGCGGAGAAATGGGCTAGAGATCGGCTTGGCGTTGACGACGAGGTAGTAGCGCCGATTGTTCGGCTGTTGGAAGATTCAGCCGATTTTATCCGTCAGGCGTTTTACATCGGGCCGTTTGCAGCGGGCAGGGAAAATCCCTGGCATCCCAATGCGGACTGGGTCCAAGACGATCTTTTAGATACCCGCAGTGCCTGGCGGATTATCCAGACGCTTAGCGAGTCCCAGTTGGATGAGTTGATGGCTGAGAAAGATAATGCGGCGGAACGGATCGGCCGACACCGCGCGGCGCTGCAGCAGGTGGTCAGCGATCGGCGTCACCCTGAGCTTGAGCCGTTGGTTAACACGCTGCTCTATGCCGAGTCTTTCTTCGAGGCTTTGCGAGATATGGTCGGGGGGCTGGTGGCGTACCGACGGTTTCAGAAGACCGGGGACACGGCCATGGCCCAGATCGTCAAACAAAAACTCTTCTCCGCGCAGGACCACTGGAACCACCACACCCAGCGGTTCGGCTCATTGCCCGGCGCAGCGACCGCGTTTCGGGAAGAAGATTTCTGGGATGTCACCCAGGACATCATTGCCAAGGTAGACGGCTGAACCATTTTACGGCGGCTTTACTTCGCGGCGAACCAGTCGGCACCGATCCCGATATCGACTTTCAAGGGGACGCTCAAAGACATCGCGTGTTCCATCTCGTGTCGTATGATTTCAACGACCTCGTCCGTTTTTTCGGCGGGAGCCTCGAAGACCAGTTCGTCGTGGATCTGTAACAGC
Source organism: Planctomycetota bacterium (assembly GCA_024279275.1). Classification (GTDB taxonomy): domain Bacteria; phylum Planctomycetota; class Phycisphaerae; order Phycisphaerales; family Phycisphaeraceae; genus JAJRRS01. The sequence goes on from JAJRRS010000001.1 coordinate 37,702, forward strand.
ATCTTCATCGGTAGCGATTCGTTTTCGATCCGGCGGTGTAGATTGACCATCGCTAATTTAATCAGGTCTGCTGCTGAGCCTTGGACGACGCTGTTGATGGCGAGGCGTTCGCCGAGTTGGCGTGTCTGGCCGTTGGATGAACTGACTTCGGTGACTTCGCGACGTCTGCCGAGGATGGTGGTGACGTGGCCGTGGGTCTGTGCTTCTTCGATACACTTGGCGAGGAATTGGTCGATGCCTACGAAGCGTTTTTTGTAGTCGTCGATCAGTTTTTTTGCGGCGTTGTTGTCGAGTCCGTCGATGCGTCGGGCGAGGCCGTAGGCTGTGACGCCGTAGACGATGCCGAAGTTGATGACCTTGGCGTGGCCGCGTTGCTCGGAGGTAACTTCATCCAGCGGTGTATTGAAGACTTCCGATGCGACGGCGGTGTGGATGTCACGGTCGTTTTCAAACGCCTCGGTCAAACGGGGGTCTTCACTGAGGTGTGCGAGTATGCGTAATTCTATTTGTGAGTAGTCGGCGCTGATGAGTACATGGCCCGGCTCGGCGATGAAGGCTTTGCGTATTTTTCTACCGACCTCGGTGCGGATGGGGATGTTCTGGAGGTTGGGGTCGCTGCTGGAGAGTCGGCCGGTTGCGGTGCCGGTCTGGTGGAAGCGTGCGTGGACACGGCCGTCGCTTGCATCGATGCTGTCTTTGAGGTTGCCCAGATAAGTCCCGACGAGCTTGGATAGCTGGCGGTATTCGAGCATCAATACCGGGACTTTCTGGGCTGTCTCGTCGATGCCTTCCATGTCCGCGAGTTTTTCTAATACCTCGACATCGGTTGACGGCCCGGTCTTCTTGCGCTTGACCACAGGGAGGCCCAGGTTGGTGAACAA
>JAJRRS010000041.1 GCA_024279275.1 Planctomycetota bacterium
GCGTAACGGTTTTCGTCCTGCGCGCTTGGGCCGGGGCACAGCAGGCCGATGTAGTGCCGGGTGACGTTGGGGTCGCGCATCGTGTGTTCTTTGTCGGCAATCGACGGGGAATCATATCGGCGTGTCGCGCCGCTGGGTTCCCAATGGCCGGCGATCTTCTCGACATCCGCAATCAGCTTGTCGAAGTCGAATTTACCGACCGCCGAGATCACGACGTTGTCCGACGCGTAACGCCGAGAAAAATACTCCCGCATCTGCGCAGCGGTCATATCCTGTACGGTTTGCTTGGTCCCCAGCACACGGAACCCAAGCGGATGGTCAGCGAAGTATCGCTCGATCAACTCATCCTGGAGCCGCCAGGTCGGGCGGTCGTCGTACATCCCGATCTCTTCGAGGATGACGTTCTTCTCCATGTTAAAGTCGTCTTCGCGCAGGGCCGGCCGAAGGATGTCGCCAAGCAGATCGACTGCACGGGGAAGGAACTCGGGCAGGACGTGTGCGTAATAGACAGTCTGCTCGTGGCTGGTAAATGCGTTGTAGTTAGCGCCGATCTCGTCGAACTCACGGTTGACATCGTCGGCGCTCCGCCGGGCGGTCCCCTTGAACATCATGTGTTCGAGGAAGTGTGACACGCCCATGACCGGGGACTCTTCATCCCGCGCTCCGGTCTTGACAAAGAACCCGACCGCAGCGGTGTGGGCCGAGGGATTAGGTTCGGCAACGACGGTCAGGCCGTTGGACAAAACGTGATGGCGGAATGCGGTTGGCATAGGAGAGTTGTTCGCTTGCGGTCCTAATAAAGCCCCGCATAGCATACGGGGTCTCCGTGGGATTTCCGAGGCGCGGTTGTTACCCCCGTGAAAAAAACATAACACGAGAAAACCCGCGCACGTTCACCCATCAACCGATCCCATCGGTCAGACCAACACCTTGTCCAACTCTTCGGCAAACACCTGCTTGGGCTGGACACCCTGCCATGTTTTAATCGCCTGGCCGCCCTGGAACAGGATGACGGTGGGGATCGCCTGGATCTGGAACTTGATCGCGATCTCGCGGTTGGAGTCGGTATCAACCTTGCCGACCTTGACCTTGCCCTGGTACTCATCCGCCAATGCGTCGATGGTTGGGCCGAGCATCTTGCAGGGCTGGCACCACTCGGCCCAGAAATCAACCAGCACAGGCAGATCGCTGGTGGCGACCTCGGCTTCAAAGTTGGCATCGGTGATCTCTAATACTGCTTCGCTGGCCATCGTCTTCTCCTTAATGTGAGGCCGCGACCTTTTTGGCGGCGACCGTGAAGGGGCGATTCTAGGCCAGGGGTTTAGCTGTATCAACCAGCCCGTCCCAACCCCTAGGCCGATCCGGTAGAATCCCACTTATGTCACTTGCAAAAAAATTCGACGACGGCAGTGCCCTGATCGGCGTGGTGGCACTGGGCTACGTCGGGCTGCCGCTGCTGCGGTCGTTCTACAACGCTGGGTTCCGCGTGATCGGGTTCGATGTGGACCCCGATAAGATCCGGATGCTCAATGCGGGTGAGAACTACCTCAAGCACCTGGGCGAGGGCTTTGTCAGCGAGATGTCGGCATCTGATCGGTTCGAGGTGACCGACGACTTTGGCCGACTCGGTGAGCCTGACGCGATCATGATCTGCGTCCCCACGCCCCTAGGCCCGCACCAGGAGCCGGACCTCAGCTTCGTCGAGCGCGCTGCGGACGATGTCGCCAAGACACTGCGGACTGGGCAGTTGATCGTCCTGGAGTCTACGACCTATCCCGGCACAACCCGCGAGATCATGCTGCCACGGCTGGAAGCAAGTGGAGCCGGGGCAACCGGGGGAGCCGGGGGAACCGGGGGGCTGCGTTGCGGCAAAGACTTTTTCCTGGCCTATTCACCCGAGCGTGAAGACCCCGGCCGCAAAGACCACAACACCCAGACGATCCCCAAACTCGTCGGTGGGATCGACGAAAAATCCGGCGAACTAGCGGTGGCGATGTACCGCAAGGCAATCAAAAAGGTCATCCCCGTCAGCTCCGCGGAGGTCGCTGAGAGCGCTAAAATCCTTGAAAACGTCTACCGGGCGGTCAATATCGCACTGGTCAACGAGATGAAAGTCATCCTCGAAAAAATGGGGATCGACGTCTGGGAAGTCATCGACGCAGCAGCGACCAAACCCTTCGGCTACCAGGCGTTCTACCCCGGCCCAGGCCTCGGCGGACACTGCATCCCGATCGACCCGTACTACCTGACTTGGAAAGCCCGGGAGGTCGGCCAACCCACCCGGTTCATCGAACTCGCTGGCCACGTCAACCATCACATGCCCGATTACGTCGTGCAGCGGACCCTGCTGGCACTGAACGAGGAGGGCAAGTCGGTCCGTGGCTCAAAGATTCTGGTCATGGGCCTAGCCTACAAGCCGGACGTCGATGATGTCCGGGAAAGCCCCAGCTTCGAGCTGATCGAGCAGCTCATCGAATTGGGAGCCTCGGTCGAGTACCACGACCCACACGTCCAGGCCACCCACAAGATGCGTCGGCATAACCTGAAAATGGTCAGTATTGATATATCTCCTGAAATTGTTGGTGATTACGACTGTGTTTTAATCGCCACCCACCACACCGCCTGCGATTGGGGCATGATCGCCAGGCACGCCAGGCTGATCGTCGATACCCGGGGGGTGATGCGAGGCAGGACCGATGTAACCGGCCGAGTCGTCATGGCTTGATTATTTGCCACAAACCCTTGTGAATACTGATTTTTCCCTTGACCCAAGGGGGTATTGGCATCAAAATTAGGGTGTACGGAGCCTGCCTGGATCTGGCAGAGGTATAATGTCATACCAACCCACCAAGCCGGTGGGATGGATGGGAGTTGATTAGCGGATGAGTATTCTACGCATCGCCATACAAGCGGCCGGGCTGTCGGCCTGCCTGATGATAACGGTGGCTACGGCACACGCCGGGCTGATCGATGATGGCGCACTCGATGCCGACCATCAGGCACTCGCCGCGCAGTCCCAGTACGACTCCGTCGGCGTGGTCAGGCTGTCTGGCACCGTCGTGGACAGCTCCGGCATACTCATCACCCCCCAATGGGTTCTCACCGCCGCACACACCATCCCCTCGGGCAACCCTGGTGCAAGCGACACCTGGACCTTCGGCGGCGAAATCCGAGGCATCGACCAGGCCATCCGTAACCCAAACTTCACAGGTGCTATCCAAAACGGCTTCGACATCGCGCTGCATAAACTCGACAGCCCGATCACAACCATCACACCCGCACAACTCTACACCGGCACCTCCGCCAGCCTCGTCGGACAAACGCTGACCTATGTTGGCTATGGCAAGTCCGGCACAGGCAGCACAGGCGACACCCTCCCCGCAGGCACCAAACGCGCAGGCAACAACATCGGCGATCAACTGGGCTTCACACTCAACCCAGGACCAAGCCAGGTGGATTACTCCAACCAGATCATCTTCGCCGACATGGACGACCCACCCGGCGGAGGGGTGTTTAGCAACCCCCTGGGCAGCAACAGCCCGATCAACCTCGAATACCTCATCGCCCTGGGCGACTCCGGTGGCGGGCTGTTCGTCGAGCAAGGCGGCGAACACTTCGTCACCGGCGTCCATTCAACCGTCTTCAACTTCAGCCCAAGCACACTCGGCTACGGCGACGTCATGGGTTCAACCACCATCGAACAATCCCTCGCATGGATCCAATCCATCATCAACCCGCCCCCCATCGTCGGCGACCTGGACGGCGACGGGTTTGTCGGCATCGACGACCTGAATATCGTCCTGGGCAACTGGAACATGAACGTCACATCGGGCGACCTTGCCCTGGGCGACCCCTCAGGCGACGGGTTCGTCGGCATCGACGACCTGAACACCGTCCTGGGCAACTGGAACGCCGGCACACCGCCAACCCTGAGCCAGACACTCAGTGCCGTCCCCGAGCCGGGCACCATCGCACTGATTATCGCCGCCGGATCAGGCATCGTTCTGCGCCGCAGGCGATAGCCGACAGACGACGACTGAATTAAACACACGGGTTGAGAAAGTTCGACAACCGGGCTTGGATTGTCATGGGCAGATACCGCATCCTCTACACCGCCGCACTCCTGCCCTGCCTTGTCTGGGCAGGTGGTGCCAACGCGGATGGTGTTCAAGCCGAATCACGCCCGCTGTACACCACCGCCAACGACCCCGCACTTCACGAAACCAGCCCCGGCGGCAACTTCGACAGCGTTGTCAAACTCACCATCGGACGAAGCGACGGCATCTTCAACTGCACCGGCACGCTCCTGAATAACGGACGAGACATACTCACCGCCGCACACTGCCTGACCGACGATGTCGGCAACCTCACCGCCGTGTCTTCCTTCTCACTTTTTCAGACGGCCTTTGGCACACATTCCCTGGCGTCCGTCGGCTTTACCGTCCACCCAAACTGGGACGGCAACTTCAACACCGGCAACGACCTGGCAATCATTCACCTGGGACAACTCGCACCCTTAGGTGCCAACGGCCACGAAATCTATCGCGCCAGCGACGAGGTCGGGCAGACCGTCACCAAAGCAGGCTACGGCCTATCCGGCACCGGCGACACGGGCACAACCCTCCCCAACGGAACCAAACGCAGCGGCCTGAACACCTACGACGCATTGGGCGATGTCTTCACCACAGTACTGAACTCCCCACCTATCCCCGGCGCACAACTCGCCTACGACTTCGACGACGGCACCAACAGCCGCGACGCCTTCGGATTCTTCGATTCCTTCCTGGGCGCAGGCAACCTCAACGACACAGGACTCGGCAACGACGAAGTCATGTCCGCACCCGGAGACTCCGGCGGACCGACCTTCATCAACAACCAGATCGCGGGCGTCACGTCCTACGGCCTGCGATTAACCAACTTCCTCGGCCAAACCTCCGACGTCGATAACGAACTAAACTCCTCCTTCGGCGAGTTCGCCATCGACACCCGCGTCTCCTTCTACGCCAACTGGATCGACGCCAACCTCTCGATCGCCCCACCCTTCATCGCAGGCGATCTCAACGCCGACGGGTTCGTCGGCATCGACGACCTCAACCTCGTCCTGAACCGCTGGAACCAGACCGTCTCCATCCCCGTCCCGCTCGCAGGCGATCCCTCCGGTGACGGGTTCGTCGGTATTGATGACCTGAACATCGTCTTGAGCGATTGGAATCAGGGGACGCCCCCGATTGCAGGCGCAACCATCCCCGAACCCGCAACACTGGGCCTGTTTGCCTGTGGATGTGTGGTGTTGCTACGCCGTCGCGCTTAGCGCCCGCCGTACTGCTTCTCGTAGTAGCTGCGGTACTCGCCGCTCTTCACGCGGTGCCACCACGTCTCGTTCTCGACGTACCACTTGATTGTGTTTTCCAGTGCGCCGGGCCAGGCGCTACGCGTGGGTTCCCAGCCCAGGTCGCGCTTGATCTTGGTGGCATCAATCGCGTAACGGCGGTCGTGGCCCAGCCGATCGGTGACGTACTCGATGCTCGATTCGTCCTTGCCCATCGTAGCGAGGATGGAGTGTGTTAGTTCGAGATTCGAGCGTTCGTTGTTCCCGCCGATGCAGTAGGTTTCCCCAGCCGTCCCTTTTTCCAACACCGCCAACAAAGCCTCGCAGTGATCTTCCACGTGCAACCAGTCGCGGACGTTCTTGCCATCCCCGTAGAGAGGAACCTTCTTGCCCTCGATCAGATTCGTGACAAACAGCGGGATGACTTTCTCAGGAAACTGGTAAGGCCCAAAATTGTTCGAGCAGTTGGTTATACAGGCGTTGATCCCAAAAGTGTGACAATACGCACGAACAATCATGTCGGACCCGGCCTTGGAAGCCGAGTACGGGCTGCTAGGCGCGAAGGGAGTCGCCTCGGTGAACTTTACTTCGAGTTGATCCAACGGCAGGTCCCCGAACACCTCGTCGGTAGAAACATGCACGAAGCGTTTGGTGTTATCAGGGTCGGCCCGGCGTAGCGCATCCAGCAGGGTCTGCGTGCCCAGGACGTTGGACTCGATGAACGGCCGTGCATCAATGATCGAACGATCAACGTGGCTCTCGGCGGCCATGTGCACCACCGAATCACATTCTTTAATCAACTCGGTGGTGAGTTCGAGGTCGAGGATGTTGCCGTGGACAAACCGGTAGCGAGGCTCGTCATCGAGGTCGCTAAGACTCTCGGGGTTGCCGGAGTAGGTCAGAGAATCAAGGTTGATGATCGAGCAATCCGGGCGTTCGCGCAGGACGAAGCGGACGAAGTTGGAGCCGATGAACCCGGCCCCGCCGGTGAGGAGGATGCGCGTACTCATATGGATTGCAGTTCCATCTGGCCGAGGACTTCGGCGAGGTTGTGTTTCCAATCGGGCATCGGCCCAAGGACCGACTCGGTCTTGCTGATATCAAGCACGCTGTACGCTGGCCGAGGCGCGGGGCGCTTAAATTCTTCACTGGTGCAAGGCTTCACATCACAGGTGTTTTCCGCCAATCGCTTGATCTCGCAGGTGAACTCGTACCAGGAACATTCCCCACCATCGGTAACGTGGAACGCACCGCGTTCACCCTTCTCTAACAGGAATAACGAAGACGCCGCAAGATGCTGCGCACTTGTCGGCCGGCCGCGCTGATCGTCCACGACATTCAACTCATCGCGCTCACGGGTCAGACGGATCATGCTGATGACGAAGTTCCGTGCCCAAGGCGCGTAGAGCCAACTGGTACGGATCAGGATGTAGTCGCAGCCCGAGGCCTCGATAAGCTGTTCGCCTTGCAACTTGGTTCGGCCATACGCGTTGACCGGGTCGCGCGGGTGGTCGGTCGGATAAGGCGTGTCAGCCTTGCCATCAAAAACATAGTCGGTCGAGTAATGGATCAGGGTCGCGCCGATGGTTTTGCAATGGTCTGCCAAGTATCCCGCCGCCTGAGCATTGAGCTTGTAAGCGGTCGGCTCCTGATCTTCGCAGCCATCGACATCCGTAAACGCAGCGCAATTCACAACGGTGCGTACATCCTTACCGATGTGCTCAGCAATCGATTGGGGGTCGGTGATATCAAGCGTCGGCAGATCAAGGCCGGCGTGCCCGATGTCGCGCTTCTGCAACAGCTCGCGCCACGCCCGGCCGAGCATCCCCAACGCGCCGACGACCACAGCAGGGCCGACACTTCGCCCGACAGACTGATCCGCTTCGTCACTCATTTGTGTTGAATCTCCCAGGGGAACCCGGGCACCGAGTCGTAGTCCCGACGATCCTCATCCGGCGCAGCGGGGTCGTACTGATGCGTCACATAATAAAGCAGCCCGGCCGGCTCACACCCAACAGTCGCCGCGCCGTGCCACAACGACGGGGGAATCACCATCACGCCAGGCCGTTTCTCACCAATCACCGCGACCCACGCACGTTCACTTTCCTGGTCATACACCCCAACCTTCAGGTGCCCGTGCAGGCACAACCAAAAGTCCGTCTGCTTGGCGTGACGATGCCAAGCCTTGATGATGTTGGGATACATCACCGAGTAATTGACCTGCCCAGTCGGCGCAAGCACGTTCTGGAACTGGTTCATCAGCGACCAGCCGCGGTCATCGGTGAAGACAGAGGTGGGCGAGAAGATCGGCTCGTTCTTTTCCTGCGCCAGTGCAAAGGCATCAGCAAGCGGGCCGTCGTGCGTCGTGGGTGTAATAGTTTTCAAAGGTATGGGGTCTGGGTGTTAGTGTTTATGCTTTGTTATTGGCCCCGCCATTTTTAACCAGTTCGCTGGCGAGGAAGAGGCTGTTGAATGTGCCGGCATCGGTCCACCAGCCTTCGAGGACTTCGCTGGTCAGGTCGCCGCGCTTCAAGTAAGCGTTGTTGACATCGGTGATCTCCAACTCGCCGCGGTTCGAGGGCTTGAGTGTCTGGCAGATGCTAAATACATCGAAGTCGTAGAAGTATATCCCGGTCACAGCGAGATCGCTGGCAGGGTCTTTAGGCTTCTCAATGATGCGGGTGACGTTCCCACTGCTGTCGAGTTCGGCCACACCAAATCGTTCCGGGTCGTGAACCTGTTTCAGCAACAGCTTTGCGCCGCTGGCCTGCGTGCGGAAGTCGTCTGCGGCCTTGATGATTGATCGTTCGATGATGTTGTCACCAAGAATCACACAGACCTTCCCGCCGTCGGCAAACTCCTCAGCCAGTTTCAGCGCATCGGCGATCCCGCCCTCGCCCTCCTGGTAAGCATAGCCCAGGTACTTCAGCCCGAGCTGATGGCCGTTCTTCAAGAGCTTGAGAAAATCCCCCGCGTGCTCGCCACCTGTCACGACCAAAACCTCATCGATCCCGGCATTCACCAGGCACTCAATGGGGTAATGGATCATCGGCCGATCGTAGACCGGCAGCAGGTGCTTATTAGTAACCAGCGTCAGCGGGCGCAACCTGGTGCCCAACCCGCCCGCAAGAATGATACCCTTCATGAAATCTACCTTTATCCTCTAGGCCCATATGGGGTTATCCGGACCCTGCCTCGGCCCTGCGTGTGTATTGTGCATCGGCTAGAGTTGGTACGCCAATCCATCAAAATCTTTGCCCGAATCGGGGTGTTGGCCTATCATGATACTTTCGTAAGTGCCGGTATTTCCTGTGTGGAAGCAACCCGGCACGCCCCGGATCGGCCCAAACCGGTCCGGGCACGATCAAGGCCCGATATGAAAGCACCAAGACGATCATGGGAATCTCTTAAGACGATCGCGTTCCTGGGCAGCTACCTGCCTAGGCGCTGCGGGATCGCCACTTTCAGCGGCGACCTGTCCGAGAGCATCGCCAAGGCAGCCAACCACGCCGATATCTGGTCGGTTGCGATGAACGATCGGCCGGAGGGCTACCGATACCCCCCGAGGGTCTGGTTCGAGATCAATCAAAACCGCCAGGGCGAGTACCGGCTGGCTGCCGACTTCCTGAATATGTCCAAGGTCGATGTCTGCTGCCTCCAGCACGAGTTCGGGCTGTTCGGCGGACCGGGGGGCCGATACGTCATCGACTTCCTCCGCCGGCTACGGATGCCCATCGTCGCCACCCTGCACACCATCCTCAAAGAGCCTAACGAAGACCAACTCGAAGTCACCCGCCAGCTCGGCGAGGTCTGCGATCGGCTCGTCGTCATGGCCGACCGGGCACACGAATTCCTCACCGACATCTACGACATCCCCGCGCACAAGATCAAGCTGATCCCCCACGGGATCCCCGACGTGCCATTCGTCGACCCCAGCTTTTACAAAGACCACTTCGGCGTCGAAGGCAAAAAAGTCATCCTCACGTTCGGCTTGCTCGGCCCAAGCAAGGGGATCGAGAACATGATCGAGGCACTGCCCCGGATCATCGACCGACACCCCGACGCGGTCTACATCGTCCTGGGCGCAACACACCCCGGCGTGATCGAGCACGCCGGCGAAGACTACCGGATCGGACTGAAACGCCGGGTCACAGAGTTGGGCATCGAGAACCACGTCAAGTTCGTCAACAAATTCGTCGCACTCGAAGAGCTGGTCGAGTTCCTGGGCGCCGCCGATGTGTACGTCACCCCGTACCTCAATGAAGCCCAAATCACCTCGGGCACACTGGCCTACGCGCTGGGCACCGGCAAGGCGACCATCTCAACGCCGTACTGGCATGCACAAGAACTATTGGCCGAAGGGCGTGGCAAGATCGTGCCGTTCGGCGACCCAAAAAGCCTATCCGCCGCGGTGAATTACCTGTTCGACCATGAAACAGAACGCAACGCGATGCGCAAACGAGCGTATCAGTACACCCGACCGATGCGTTGGCAGGAGGTCGCCGGCCAGTACCTCGACCTGTTCGCCGAGGTCCGCCAGGAGCGCAACCGAAACCCCCGACCCGTTGAGCAGCACACGCGCACACTACTTAGTGCGCCCCGCGATCTAACCGAGATCAAGCTCGACCACCTGCTGACCCTGACCGATGATGTGGGCATTTTGCACCACGCCAAAAATACCATCCCCGACCGCCACCACGGCTACACAACCGAAGACAACGCCAAAGCGCTGGTCGTCGTATTGATGGCACAGGACCATCTTGATAGCGCCGCCGGCGGCAAGGTCGAACCGTTGTTGGCCAAGTATCTCAGCTTCATTGAACACGCCTACGACCCCAGGACCGAGCGGTTCCGCGGGACGATGGGTTACGATCGGCGGTGGGATAACGATGAGCCGTTGTCGGAAGATGTCCACGCCCAGGCTGTATTAGCGCTGGGTGAGGCGGTGGCGAGTTGTCAGTCACGCGGACAGATGACACTCGCAGCCAACCTGTTCCACCGCGCGCTACCCGCCTGCGAGACATTCGATAATCCCTACGCCTGGGCACACGCATTGATCGGTATCCACGCGTACCTGCGCAAATACTCAGGCGACAGCCAGGCGCGGCGGGTCCGCGAACACATAGCGGAGAAGCTGTTCCAGAAGTTCCTCGAAAACACCAGTATGGACTGGACTTGGCCGACCGAAAAACTGGGTTACGCCAATGCCCGGCTGCCGCACGCGCTATTGATGTCCGGCCGATGGATGTTCCGTAATGACATGATCGAGGCGGCGCTGAACAGCCTGCAATGGCTCAACCACATCCAAGAAGGTGAGGCCGGCCGATTCTCGCCGGTCGGGGACGACGGCGGGCTTAACCGAGGCGGCGACAAGTCACGCTTCAACCAGAAACCCCTGGAAGCCTCCGTCACCATCGAAGCCTATCTTGAAGCGTTCCACGTCACCAACGACACCGTCTGGTCCGACCGCGCGGAGAAGTGCCTGAACTGGTTCCTCGGCGAAAACGACCTGCACACCCCGCTATACGACCACCAAAGCGGCGGCTGCCACGACGCGCTGATGTCACAGTGTGTCAACGAAAACCAGGGGGCCGAGGCAACACTCGCCTGGCTGACCTCTCTGCTGAGTTTGTATACCCATACAAACCAGACATCGCCCCAGGCGTCGCTGAATCCCCACGCGCACGGCGGTGCCAAGTCCAAGCAACCCGACCGCAACCCAACCAAACCGCGCCCCGCCAAAGACAACCCCGAACCTGCGGCGACCTGACCATCACATCAACTTCCAAAACAACAGCACGCCACCGTTACGGGTGACGTGCTGTTGTTGTAAATGATCTACCAAACCGGCTGGTCAAACTTCATGCTCTGCGTCGCCGAGAGGTCTGCAGCACCAACGCGCCCAGGCCAAAGCACGCCAGCGACGCCGTCACCGGCTCGGGGATCGGTTGGTCCCGTCCGCTGAGTGTGAGGTTAATACCCTCGAACCCGGCTTGGGAAGTATAGATATTTCCCTGAGGCACGGGGAAACCGCCGCCGCCGCCATCGCTGTCGGCTTCGGTTTGATCGCCGGCGAAAACCCCCGCGAATGCGCTGACGGTAAAGCGGTAGTTGCCGGGACCAATTTGGCCGGAGGTCGCAACATCCCGATCACTGTCCGTTACCGTCTCATCGATGAGCGCAACGCCTTGGTCTATGTCAAACAACTCCACCCTGACGGATTGTTCGGAGCCGTAATCAATTTCCCCCTGCGCAAGCCCGACGCCGGCGCTGATGAAGCCAGCCAAGTCGTATTGAGCATCCATGTCGATGGAGAATAATATCTCGAGTACGGAGCTACCGAAGGCACCCATTTCATCTGTCATGTCCGTCGGGGCGTCTTTGTCACCGGGAAGCCAATTATCAAACGAGAGGCCGATCTGCGCCTCGACAATCCCGTTCCCCTGGATATACATCGAGCCGATCTGCGAATCCTGTGAGGCGTGGCCATTGGCAAAGTAGCCGTCGTAATCCGAATTCGACCATATCGAACTGTTAAATGTGCTGAACGATGATAAGGGGCTGTCAAAGTCAAAGCCGGGTGACTCCCCAAAGACAGCCGACCCCACTTCGGTCGCGCGGTTGTCCTGCGTTGGGGTAAATATCAACGCGGAGGCCGTGGTGGTAAAAAACAGCAACGCAACGGAACCCAAGGCAACAAATCTAGACATGGGGTCACCTACCCTTCAATTTGGGGGAGGCATTTGATAGACATGAGTAAAAAAGCCGGATCATCCCACTAACCCGACTGGCCTCCCTGAGATGCACACAAACTAAGCTATAAGCACTATTTTAGCAAGGGTTTTTGTACGAACCCCGGGCATATTTATAACCCCGACACCGTCACGAAAGAGTGCCTGGGACCACGGTGTACCGGGCAGTACACGCTAAGTATTGAGTGGGTACGCAGTAATCATTCGATCATTTTGTTTGATCTGTCAAGCGTGATACGAAAAACCGCCCATCCAAATCAACAAAAAAGCCCGCGGCTGATTGGCCGCGGGCTGGGTATGTTTTAGCGGAGCGTCTTGAGTTACACCCGCTGACGCCGTGAGGTCCGCAGCACCAAGGCGCCCAATCCCATCGCGATCAGCGAAGTGGTCACCGGCTCGGGGATCGGCTGGTCGATCGCACGCAGTTCCAAATTGCCACCGAAGCGGGAGCTGGCGGAATACCCGAGGTCCTGTGGCTCGCCGCCGCTGTCGCTTTCACCAAGCATAGCGCCTGCAAAGGAACGGCCAAACACATCGGCTCGGGGACGTATAGAGAACACGTAATTGCCCGGCCCGATGATACCCGTCTCATCGAATTTCAGGCCGTCCTCGAAAACTTCTCTCTCGAAAAATACCTCTTCTTCTGCCTCAGTACCAAAGAAAACGCTAGCAAAACTATCCACCGCGTTATCAGCTACGCCTTCGGCCTGCTCAATCCCCGCGGAGATGAACCCCGACAGATTAAACTCGGCCGCCTCATCGATATTGAATAGTATTCTAATCGTACTAAACGCCTCGGCCTCAAAATTGCCGAATCTTAAACCACCGCCGCCACCCACCAGAGCGCTGATCGAAGTATTAAGGTTGCCTGGGCTGCCGCTGGCGTTGGCGGAGCCTTCGCCGGAGATCGACAAAGCCCCGATCTCAGAATGCTGTCGCGCGTTGGCTTCGGCCCAGGCACCTTGCCCGGTGTCGGCGTCGCCGAGCAGCGTACCGTGGACCTCAAATTCCGTCGCATGGGCCGAGACTTCGCCGGTGAATGTCAAGGCGTCCGCGAAATCGTCATTGGCGTCCTCATTATTGCCCGCCACCGCACGCACTTGAACCAATCGCACATCTTTGACTACGGTCATCGTCAGCGCCGAAGCGGGGATCGTAATCAACAACGCCGCTGCTGTTCCCAACAAAAGTTCTCTAGTCATCTGACTACCCTTTCCCTCTAAAATGTGTTGCGAGGCGAAATGATCCGTTTGTTAAAAATGATGACCCACCCACAGGGGCCACGTCCCGCCTCGTGATATGCACCACCAATGTACCGGCCCCATCTCTTGAGGGCAAGTATTATCGGGGCTTAAGCGGATATGTGGATATAGGCACTCTCTAATGTGCCCCAAGCGTCATATCTTGTACCTGGCTGCCATCCAGGGCAACCCGTCTCGGGCGAGGCATAGACGCCGTGGTGACAATAGAAAAA
>JAJRRS010000042.1 GCA_024279275.1 Planctomycetota bacterium
GGCGATCTTGTACATGTTCGGGATCATCAGCAACAAACCCTGCGACGCGGTGAACGTCGTCGCCAGGCTGCCGGCCTGCAGCGCGCCGTGGACCGCGCCGATCGCCCCACCCTCGGACTGCATCTCGACGATGCTGGGGACAGATCCCCACAGGTTCTTCTGGCCGTGCACCGCCCAGTCGTCGGCCAACTCACCCATCACAGATGATGGCGTGATCGGATAAATCGCCGCCACTTCATTTAACCGGTACGCGACCCGTGCTACCGCCTCGTTTCCGTCTACCGTAATCATATGTTCAGCGGGCATCAGATAACTCCTTGGTCGTGCCGACGGGCACGGGTATGTCGGCACTGGTTAGGTCATGCGCCGCCTGGGTTTTAGATAGAAGCCAGTCGAGCCAACGATCGATCTTCGGCTCAGTGGCAGATAGTTCGATCATCTCCACGCCCGGATTCAACTTCTCAACATCTTCGCGGAAGGTGGCCGGGTGAAACCGGACGTATTTCATCAAGTCGGTTTTGTTCAGCAACAGCAGGTCGGCGACGCGGACCAGATGCGGGTGCTTGGCGGCCTTGTCGTCACCCTCGCAGACACTGAACATCCCGACCTTGGCGTCCTGGCCCAGGTCGAACCCGACCGGGCAGATCAGGTTGCCGACGTTCTCGATGATTAGCAGGTCAAGCCCGGCCAAGTCGATCTCGTCCAGGGCGTGACGGACCTGGTTGGCGTCGAGGTGGCAGCCCTTGCCGGTGTTGATCTGGACAACTTTTGCGCCGCAGGCCTGGATACGCTTAGCATCGCGGTCGGTCGCCAGGTCCCCGGCGATGATGCCGATGTTGATCCGGCTGTGCAGTCGGCGGAGTGTCGCCTCCAACAGCGACGTCTTGCCACAGCCGGGTGAGCCGATCAGATCGATGCAGAACACACCGGCGTCGCGCAGACGCTGGCGGTTCATCGCGGCGATCTCATCGTTGTGTTTCAGCACATTCTGAACGATCCTGATTTCAGTCACGGTGGGTCTCCTTACTACGCGGGGTTGCGCATCACGGTGTGGGAGCCTTCGGCGGGTTCCTTAATTGTGTTTGCTTCGTCTACGTCGATCGAAATTAGTGTCAGTTCATCACCACCGACCGGATCAACTCGGCACGAGCCACAGGTGCAGGGGTCGGACCAGTTTTCACTGGACCAGTTCCGGCCACACTCAAGGCAATGCAGTTCCCAGGGTAGGAGCGTCAGGGATAATTCAGCCCCATCAAATTCGGTGTCGTCGGTGGCGGCGTGCCAGGCAAACTGCATGGCGTCGGGTTCGATCGCCTGGAGTGGGCCGACACACACGAGAACGGACTTCACCAACGCGCCATCGGGGACGTTGTCACGGACCAACCCAAGCAGTGACCTGGCGATTGAAAGCTCATGCATGCTGCTGCTCCGGGGTTGGGGTGGACCAGAGATCAGCGTGCTTAAGTACAAGGCTGACGGCGGAAGCAACGGCCTTCGGCAGGTAGTCGCTTTGAGGCTGACCGACTTGTGCAGGCTCGATGCAGACGGCGATCAGACGGACGCGCGATGGGAGCAGGTCCAGCCGTTCGGCGAGGTCCAGTTGCATCGCGATGGATAGGCCGTGGGTGCTCATCGTGTCGTCATTCACAAGTCCCGGTCGATCGGGGCTGAACCAGTCGATGTCCAACACACGCCCCGGATCCAAACCGGGGGTATCCGGGGCATGCACAGCATCGACGAGAATCAATCCGTCCTTGCCCGACAGGTAATCCAGCAACGCCGCTGGCCTGATATCCAGATCGACCACCTCGACGCTCGGAAGTGAGTGGCTGCGTAGTGCGCGCGCGACCAGCGGGCCGAACGCATCGTCAGACGCCATCACGTTGCCACAGGCGGCGACCAGGATTGTTTGGCCGGGGTCATTCATTACGTTACTTCCCACCTGACGCGCCAACCGGCAACGAGGCACTGATCTTTCCGCCTCGCCAGTCACGGGTGAACTTCAGGAAATGCACCGAACAACTGATGCACGGGTCGTAGTTGCGGATCAGGTGTTCGCAGCGCATCGCGGCCTCTTCATCACTCACGTCGACAAGCAACTGAGCCAACTCACGCAAGTCCGACTCGATCGTGATCTGGTTCTGTGCGGTCGGCGGAACGATGTGGGCCGACTTGATCGAGCCGTCGGCTTCGGTTTCGTACTCGTGCCAGCATGTGCCGCGCGGCGCTTCGGTGCCGTGCGCGCCCCAACCCGCGCGGGGGGTGATCGGCACACGGCTGATCTTGGGGAGTTTGTAGTTACGGATGATGTCCGCCGAGATCGCCAGCGCGTGGACAATCTCGATCCCCCGGGCCGGGAGGCTCAGGAAGTTATTGCACCAGGGCAGTTGCTGGCCTACAAGATCGCAGACCTTGGGCAGCAATTCTTGAGCGCGTGAGTGCAGGCCATCATGCTTGAGATTTAGCCGGGCCAGCGGTCCGACCAGGTATTCACCGCGTCCCTTGATGATGGATTGCAGGGCGGTGGAGTGTTCGACGTGGCGTTCTTCGATGGCGTTACCGAACTCTTCCTGCGTGACGTCCAGCCCCTTGTTGCTGATGAGTCCGCCGAGGTTCATCGGATACCCCTCGTCGGGGTTGAGGCAGACGAACTCGTAATCGCGCACCAGGTCCGGGTAGGTGATGTGCTCGGCGAGGAAAAGGGTCAGGTTGCACATCAGGTCAAGACAGGCCTCAATCTCCGGCAGCAGGTCCATCATCGCCTTGGGGTCCGGGGCCTTGTAGAACCCGCCGACGCAGACGTTCACCGGGTGGATACTGCGACCGGCGACGACGTCCATCAGGGTGTTGCCGAGTTTCTTGATACGCAGCGCCTGCTTGACCGTATCGCCGTGGTCCTCCGCCATGCTGATCGCGCTCTCATAGCCCAGGAAATCGGGCAGGTGGAGCATGAACATGTGCAGGGCGTGACTCTCGATCCATTCGCCACAATACAGGATGTCGCGCAACGAACGAATCTCGGGCGTGACATCATCGAAAACGCCCATCGCTTTTTCCAGCGCGTGGCACGACCCCATCTGATAAGCGATCGGGCAGATCCCGCAGATCCGTGCGGTGATGTCGGGCACCTCCTTGAAGTCCCTGCCACGCAGGAAGGCTTCGTAGAACCTTGGGGGTTCGTAGATTTCCAGGTGGACTTTTTCAACCTGGTCGCCGTTCATCACCAGGTGCAGTGCGCCTTCGCCCTCGACCCGGGCCAGTGCACCGACTCGGATGGTGCGTGTGCTGTTATTTTTTTTCTTGTTTTTCGAGTCTTTCATATTCATCACTCGCCTGCTTAAAGGGTTCGAGGTAGCCGTTATAGGTACGGAGCATCCGCTTCATGTCGCGGTTGGTCTGGCCAAGCTCGCCGGTGAGCTTGCCGCCCAGAGCGTTGATGTTGGGTTGGTCCATCGGGCCAAAGCAGCCGTAGCAAGCCCGCGAGCAGCTTGGGCACAGCGCGCCGCAGCCGGCCTGCGTGATCGGGCCGAGGCAGGGTTCACCCTTGGAAACAAGGACGCAAGGCAGGCCCCGGCGTTTGCACTCTATGCACACGCTGTACGACGGGATGTTGGGTTTGCGTCCAGCCAGCAGTGCCGTGATGACTTCCAATAGCTGGTCGCCGCTGATCGGACAGCCGCGCAACTCGAAATCGACAAACACATGCGCCGCAACCGGGGTCGAGGTTTCCAGTGTCTTGAGGTACTCGGGACTTGGATAAACCAGGCTCGCGTATTCCTTGACATCGGCCCAGTTGCGCAGCGACTGGATCCCCCCGGAGGTTGCGCAGGCGCCGATCGCGATCAGGTACTTGCACTCTCGGCGGACCTGATGCACGCGCTCCTCTTCCTCGGGCGTCGAGATGCTGCCCTCGATCAGCCCGATGTCGTAAGGCGGAGGAAGAACACGGCGTCGGGCCTCTAAGAAGAATGCAATCTCCACAGCGTTAGCGATATCAAGAAGTTCGTCCTCAAGATTCAGCAGCGTCAACTGGCAGCCGTCGCAGCTCGAGAACTTGTAGACCGCCAGCTTGGGTTTGTCCGTCTGGACGGGGATGGTAATGCCTGACATGGTTAGATCTCCTTCCTTCCAAAGACGCCACTGATCTCATCAAACGAGAAGACCGGGCCGTCGGTGCAGACAAATTTACGCCCGTACTGGCAGTGGCCGCAGCGTCCGAAGCCGCAGTTCATGTTGCGTTCGAGGCTGATGTATACCTGTTGCGCGGGGACATGCAGTTGCAGAAACTGCCAGGCCGCGACGCGGTTGAGGATCGGCGGACCGCAGACCAGCACCACAGTCTTCTGCGCATCCACGCGGATACGTTGCAGCAGATTGGTAACGACCCCAACGGGACCAACCCATCCGCCGGTCGCGTTGTCGACGGTGACGAGAACCTGGATCGACTCATCCTCGGTCCACTGATCCAACTCCGACCCAAAGACGCGATCATCTGGGGAGCGGCAGCCATACAGAAGCATGACTCGGCCAAACTCTTTGCGGTGGCGCAGCAGCGAGTAGATTGCCGGCCGCATCGGTGCCAACCCGATCCCGCCAGCGACGATGACGACGTCCTGGCCTTTCATCGCTTCCAACGGCCAACCTCGACCAAACGGCCCACGGATCCCGACCACACCGCCGACGCCCAGGCGTTGGATCGCCCGTGTGACGGAACCAACCACCCGGATGGTGTGATCGATCGTGTCGGTTTCTTCCGGATCACTGCTGATCGAAATCGCAGCCTCGCCGACGCCGGGGACGTACAGCATGTTGAACTGCCCGGGAAGGAAGCGGTAGTTGTCCCGGTGGATCTCATCGACAAACCGCATCTTGAATGTCAACGTATTGAAATTCTCTTCGTTGATCGAGATGATCTCGGCGGCAACCGGGACCCATGTGTCCAGCCCGCAGACCGGGGCGGGGCGTGTTTCTGTTATCAGTGAGGTCATACCGTCAACCCCCTTTCAGTTTGGCGTTTTCCGCCGTTGTTGCTTGCGTCCGGGTGATCCCGCAGGATCGCCGCCTGCTCGGTTATGTCGATCCCGACCGGGCACCAGGTAATGCACCGCCCGCAGCCAACGCAGCCGGAGCTGCCGAACTGATCCCACCATGTGCCCAGCTTGTGCCGCATCCAGTGGCGATACCTTGCACGCAGGGAACTGCGCACCGACCCCGCAGTGGTGTAGCTGAACTGGTGCGTGAAGCAGGACTCCCAATGCCGGGTTCGGCTGGCCACGTTGGTTGCCAGATCATTCGAGTCGGTAACGGTCGAGCAGAAGCATGTCGGGCAGACCATCGTGCAGTTGGAACATGCCATGCAGCGCTTGGCGACTTCGTCCCAGGACGGGTGATCGATCTGATCGTCCAGAAGCTCCTTAAGCCCGTCGGTGTCGATGTGCCGACCCATACGCTCGCACGCCTGATCGATCTTTAGTTGACTCAGTTCGATCTCCGACGGCGAGGGGTCACGCACCGGAAGCTCATTGACAATTGCCCGGCCGTCATCTGACCCGGCGCGGAGGATGAACCCCCCACCCAGTTCGGTCATCGACAAGTCAAAGCCTTCTTTGGCGCGTGGGCCGGTGCCCATCGAGTCGCAGAAGCAGGTCGCGCTCGGTTGCGTGCAGTTCACCGCGATCAGCAGCGACTGCTTGCGTGCCTGGTTGTAGTAGGTGTCGGCCTCACATCGGTGAGATACCCCCTCGTCGTTGTAGCCGAACACGCGGTCCTGCACATGGATCGCGGCCAGATCGCAGGGCCTGATCCCAAGGATCGCCAGCTTCGGCGGCTTGGGCGCGGTGCGATCCAGCACAAAACGCTTGCCCTCCACATGCATCGCCACCAGCTCCAGCTTCGGCGGGAAGAAAAACCGTTTGGGGCTGTCCTGCCCAACAACGTAATTAAAAGGCCTGCTTAACGGGTCGTCGATCAGCCTGTACTTGCCGGGCCCCATCTCGTCACGCACGCCCGAAGCGATCTCATCCACACTTACAATCTCAGAAAAAGTAATCACCCCGTCCCGGACAACCGGCGCGACGACCGTGTACCCCTTGGCACACAGCGTGCTTATCATGTGGCCCAGTCCCTGTAGCGAGAGGAACCAGACGTCCTTAATCCCTTGTTCTGCGCCGATCATCGCCGACTCCTTTCCGCATTGACTAACAAATCCGTGGCAACTGTTCCCCGTAGGGTTTCTGAATAATCCGCCGACCGCCGATCAGTGTGTGCAACTCGCACAAACCGTCTTCGACACCGCCGACGTGCCCGATGATTCTTGCGCCCTCCCCCAATGGGTGGCTACGCATCACAGCGAGCGCGGCATCGGCTTCGTAGGGCCGAACAACCACCACGACTTTCCCCTCGTTGGCCACCTCTAATGGGTCAAGCCCAAGCATGTCTGCGGCGTGCTGCGCCTCGGGACGGACCGGGATGCGCGCTTCATCCAGCGTCACACGCCAACCACTATCACGCGCAAGATCACAGGCCACACCCGCCAGCCCAGACCGTGTCGCATCCCGCATAAATAGCACGTCCGGCACCTTCTTAAGCAGCGTCTGGATCAGCCCGTTCAAGGGTGCCGCATCAGTCCGCAAGACGCTTTTAACCTTCGGCATCTCGCGGGCCAGCATCACCACCAACCCGTGCTCGCCGATCGGGCCGTTGACGATCAACACGTCGCCTGGATTAACACGCTTTGGCGAAAGTGTTCGGCCTTGCGGAACACGCGCCACCCCGGCGGTCGTGATATAGACCCCGTCGGCCTGTCCACGACCCACAACTTTCGTGTCCCCGGTCACCACGGACACACCCGCTTCTTCGCCGGCCTGCGCGATCGAATCGATCACCTGTGCCAGGTCAGACATCTCGAAGCCTTCGGCCAGGATCAGACTCAGCGCGATCCCCACCGGATCGCCGCCGCAGACCGCCAGGTCGTTAACCGTTCCGCACACCGCCAGCCGTCCGATGTCCCCGCCGGGGAATTTCCAGGGCTGAACGACGTAGCTGTCGATCGTCATCGCAAGCTTGTCCGTCCCGGTTGCCGCGAGCGTTGCGGAATCAAGCAGCCCACCCATCAGATCGTTACCCAGGCGTGGCAGGATCAGGTTGTCGAGCAACTCGTCGGTCAACTGCCCACCCCCGCCGTGTGCGAGCGTGACCCGCCCGCGCGGTTTGTCGTTGCCTTCGGCAAGTCGATGATTCGTATCTGTGATAGGGGCGGCGTGCGTCATGGCTGAACCTCCAATACGGATGGCTTGCCGGTCTTGGGATCACGGCGTCTCATCGAAGCCAACCGGCGCCGCTTGGGGACACCGACCCGGTGGTACTTGAACCACGCCTGGCAGGTGCCTTCGGAACTGACCATGCAAGGCCCGATTGGATTCGTCGGCGTGCAGCCATTATCAAACAGCACGCACTGCGGCGGAGTCACCGCCCCGGTAATCACCTCGCCGCAGCGGCAGCCCTTAGGCTCACGATCTTTCGGTTGACTGAGGTTGAATCTCGCCTGCGCATCGAACGTCCGGTACGCATCACGCAACACCAAGCCGCTGCCGGGGATTGTTCCCAGGCCACGCCAGCGCACGTCGGCAAGCTCGAATACTTTTTTCACCAATGCCCGTGCCGACGGGTTCCCGTGCTCGGCGACCGCTTGAGGATACTGATTGATTAATTCCGCACGGCCCTCACCGACAAGCCTGACAAGGTCAACCAGAGCCTCGGGGATCTGTTCGTCCTCGAACCCACCCACCACACAGGGCAGGTTGTATTGTTTGACGATCGGATCGAACTCGCGCCAGCCGGTGATCACCGACACGTGCCCCGGCAGCAGGAACCCGTCAACATGCACCGTGCCGCTATCCAACAACGCGGTCACGGCTGGCATCACCAGCTTGTGGCTGGCCAACACCGTGAAGTTTCCCAAACCCATCCGCTTGGCATAATCAACAGCGGCGGCGGTCGCGGGGGTCGTTGTCTCGAAACCGACAGCGGCGAAAACGATTTGTTTTCCAGGTGATTCCTGGGCCAGCGTCACCGCATCCATACTGGAATAGATCACGCGAACATCGGCACCGTCACCGCGCGCCTTCTCCAGACTGCCACGTGCGCCGGGGACGCGGAGCATGTCGCCGTAGGTGCAAACGATGACGTCGTGATCGACCGCCAACGCGATCAGCATGTCGATGTCACTCTGGGCGGTGACGCAGACCGGGCAGCCCGGGCCGCTCAGCAGGTTGACGTTCTTGGGCAGCAGGCTCCGCAAGCCGCTGCGAAAAACGCTCATCGTGTGCGTGCCACAGACCTCCATGAAGGCGACATCGCGACCGACTTCCGACGCGAGTTGGTTGAGACGTTTGAGCGACTTCAGTCTGATTGTTGGCTTACCAGGATTCATCGACATCCTCCGGCAAGGGTTCAGCCAGGTCTTTGAGTACCGCCCATGTGGCTTCTGCCTGGTGACGGTCCAATTTCTTAATCACGAACCCGGCGTGGACCAGGACCCAATCACCGACCTTTGCCTCGGGCGCGAACAGCGTCTGCACCGGGACAAGGTTGCCGTGCAGGTCGGCCACGCCTTGGTCGCCCTCACGTTCGACCAGTTTTGCGGGTACTGCCAGACACATCAGACACCTGCCTTTCTGTTGAGTCCTGCTTTCAGTCGTGCCGCCGCCACCGCCGCCTGCCCAAGCGCCAGCCCGCCGTCGTTCGCCGGGACTTGCTCGTGAACCAGGACACGCAGGCCGCCCTCAGAAAGTCGGCCAATCAGGCACTGTGTTAATCGCTCGTTACAGAACACACCGCCTGACAATGCAATCGTTGTGACACCCAATCGTCTTGATGCATCTTGCGCCGCATCCGCCAGTGCCCAGGCCAATTGATCGTGGAACAACGCCGCCAACGCTTCGACCGGCACGCCCTGCGCACGGCCCGCAACGATCGCGCCGGTCAAGGGCGAAAGGTCAATCGTACCGGGGGTGCCGGGGGTGCCGGGTTCACCGGGAACGATGTGAAACAGCGGGCCACGTATCACGGGGACTTCGCATCGGTAGGCCGACGTTTCAAGGCGCATCGCCGCCTGAGCCTCGTAGTCATTGCGGGTTGATAGCCCAAGCAGTGCCGCCACACCGTCGAAGTATCGGCCCGCAGCGGTGCTGGTCGTGCAGTTGACGTTTCGCTTTAACATCCCCGCAAGCATCGCGCGTTCGTTGGGGTCTTTCACCAGCGTGGTTGCTGCAGGATGGTCCGCGAAGTCGTCGCCATAAACCTGATGCAGCAGCGCCAACCCGCAACGCCGGGTGTCATGCGCTGCGGCATCACCACCCGCCAGATTGATCGGTCGCAGGTGCGATAGCCGCTTGAACGAAGTCAGATCGGCCAGCAACAACTCACCGCCCCAGCTTGTGCCATCAACTCCATACCCGACACCGTCACAGACCACAGCCAGCACCGGATCGGTTTCGCCGTGCTCCGCCATGACCGCTGCGGCGTGGGCGTGATGGTGTTGCACACCGATCAAAGGAACATCCAAATTCTTTGCCAGCACCTTCGCGTGTGAGGTGCCCAGGTACATCGGGTGCAGGTCGTGTGCGATCCACTGGGGCCGCACATCAAACAAACGCCACAGGTCGGCGATCGTTTCCTTGAAATGCTCGAAAACCTGCGTAAAACTCAGGTCGCCGATGTGTTGGCTCCGCCCAGCCCGGCCATCACGGACCAAGGCGCTCGTGTTCTTAAGTTCACCGCCCACGCACAGCCCCGGCAGATCCCCCCCCACCGGCAACCGCAGCGATGTCGGCACAAACCCACGCGCCCGGCGGATCGGTAGTGGGCTTGCCCCCCCACTACCCATATCCAGAACCACCGAGTCATCAACACGTCGGCGGATCGGCCGATCGTGCCAGAGGATCGCGTCACACAGGCCGCCTAATTTTTCTATGGCCTCATCGTTGTCGATCGTCAGTGGTTCATCCGACGGGTTGGCACTGGTCATCACCAACGCATCAATCGCCGGGTCGATCTCGGCAAACAACAGGTGATGGATCGGCGTGTACGCCAGCATCACACCCAGACGATGGCTGTCAGGTGCAACCGACGTTGCGATGTGGCCCCCCCGCCGACGCGGCGCAAGCACGATCGGCGCAGCAGCAGAACCCAACAGCAACTGGGCTTTTTTACTGAGGCTCACCAACCGTCCCGCCACCTCAACCGAACGACACATCACCGCAAACGGCTTAAAATCACGGCGTTTACCGTGTCGAAGACGTGCAACCGCCTTGGGGTCATCAGCACGCACCCCAAGATGGAATCCGCCGAGTCCCTTAACCGCAACGATCTTGCCGCCTGTCAATAGCGCCGTGCAAGACGTGATCGGATCGCCGGGCAATAGAGCACCACGAGCATCGACCAACTCAACCACCGGCCCACAATCGTGGCATGCGATCGGTTGTGCGTGGTATCGGCGGTCAGACGGATCGGTGTATTCGTCCCGACAGCTCGAGCACATCGCAAAACTGCGCATCGTGGTGTCCGGGCGGTCGTAGGGCACACGGTCGATGATCGTGTAGCGCGGCCCGCAATCGGTGCAGTTGATTAATCCGTAACGGTGCCGCCGGTCGCGCGGCTCGGCCAACTCCTTGCGGCAAGCATCACAGACAGCGGAGTCTACCGTGATCGCGGTCCGCGCTGAATCGTCCGCACACCCAGCGGGCACGGGGTCCAGGCTTTCACGGATATGGAAACTGTCTGAGCCGGATTCACAAACAGGCGGGACATCTTCAACCAGAACGCTGTCAATAAGTGCCAGGGGTGGCCGCTCGTCATCAAGGGCCCGTGAAAACCGCTTAAGTTGAGCAGCCGACCCCTGGGCTTCAACCGTGACACCCCGGGAATCATTAAGGACATACCCCCCAAGATTGAGCCTGTGAGCCAGGCGGTAGACAAAAGGCCGATACCCTACACCTTGTACCTGTCCAAGAATGTGCCAGCGTCGTCGTAGACTTCTCAAGCTCGAATCAGCGGTGGGGCACAAGCCGCACCCCCATTTCACGGGCCCTGAGGCGGATAAACCGGACACTTATCTCAGTATAGAGAATCGGCCATCGATGTCAAGACCTATATATCTTTTGTACTTTCGTACCCAAATATTGCCCGATCCCGGGATGGAGACATAGCGACCGGGGCCGAATCTTGGGTGATTACAAGGGTGGCCGGTTCGCTTCTGGTTAAATGCTGGTTATTCCTGGCCCGGGGCCGGGGGCGGGGGCGGGGGTTGGGTTTGGCCCGTGGGAATGCTCAACGGTCGGCTGGCCATGGTGCGCAACAGTTCCAGGGCCGGCTGCGGGTTTGCCTCGCGAAGACGCTCAAACATCGCTTCGCCCCGAGCCATGATCTGTTCTTCCTCTTCATAGTAAGGATAGGATTTGCGGGTGTCCGCATCCTTATAAGTCACCCGCCGCTGCGGCCAGCTATCGCCGGAGGCGAAATCGTGGAGGATCACGATGCGATCAGGTACGCTGGCCTGAGCCAGACCCACAAGATCGCCGTCGTCTGCGGTATACATCACAAAGCTCGGCGGCGGCGACGTCCGGGGAAGCGTACCGAAAAAGGCATTCTCGATGGAGGGCTTGCCGGGGTTATCGACGTGGTAATGCAAAGAAAGTGTCCGCTGTGAATTAGGCTTGACGGTGACACGGATGCCTCTGCCGTCGCCCATGTCCAGTTCCTGAATCTGCACCGGCTCGGGGGCCGTACTCTTGCGGAGGCGCATGACCAACGGCACAGACATCATCATCAGAAGCACAAAGATAATCAGCGGGATCAGCCGAGGGTTCATCCCGATACGATAGACGTTTTACCGCCGACGTCTAGCGCCGAGGCTCGCCGCATCAGCACGCAAAGAAAAAGAGCCTCATCCCTGAGGCTCCTCTTTACATAGAGAGATTCTATTTTGTCCCGGCTCAGACCAGCTAAAACGGCAGGGTTTCAGGCCGCCCGTCTCGCAGGGGAATCGACACGCCCCGCTGCAGAATCCGCCGGATGCGACACGCCACACAGCAAAGTCTGGCGGTAGTGGTCGTTAGCCAACCACCAAGGCCGACGCAGCAACTGACGCCAAAGGTAGCCGCGTGACTGACTCGCCAACGTCTCGCAGCGTGCCAAGGTATAAATCCGTCGGCGTTCATCAATATTGCTCCACAACGCATGGCGTTGCTCAAACGGCAAGCGGTCAGCATACCTAGCAGCAGCATCAATAAACTCCGTGCCACTAAGCAACGTGTTCTTTACGCTGTGGCTGTGTGCGTGTTCGCGATGGGCTGAGAGCACCGTGGGGAGGATCGTGGGTGACAACCCCTGGGCGATCAGTCGGCAGTTCAATTCGTAGTCCCAGGCAAACCGCATCTGCGGATCGAATCGGCCATAGGAATCGAACACGCCTCGGCGATAAAACGTCGCGGAGCTGGGCAAAAATCCCGAGTCGTGCATCAGAAAACTCGCCAACCCGCTTGGACAGGTCGCGTTGAGTTGCCCCAACTGCTCATCCAACTCGCCGATACGCAGGCAGTGCCCCACCACCCAGGCGGGAGCATCCTTCTGCGTCATGCGCTTGGCGACACGGTCAAGCGTGCCCGGGAGGTAAAGGTCGTCAGCACTCAGGACAGCGATGATGTCGCCGGTCGCACGCTGGATCGCCTGGTTGATTGCGTCAGCCGCCCCACCGTCAGGCTGGCTCTGACAATAAGCCAGATCGTTTTCATACAGCCCAATGATCTCGGCGCTACGATCGGTCGATCCGCCATCGATCACGATGTATTCCAGATTGTCATAACCCTGATCCAGCACGCTGCAGATCGCGCGCTCAAGGTAATCCGCCTGGTTAAGATTCGGGGTGATCACGGTGATGCGAGGCAAGGTCGTGTTTGGCATGTCTGTTCCTTGAAGACGGTATCTCTACTACCCCCCTGTCCCTCTACCCCCGGGATCGACCCACCAGAGGGGCGACTTAACCACCCGACCGAAAAAATCGTCATAACCGTCATATCCCCACCCCCTCCTGCCGGGAATCACAGCAAACACGCATTTCTTATCAAGCCCGGGTCGGTTTGTGACGATGCTGACGGCTGTGCGGCCACGGCGTACCCGCACTCGAGGCCTTCTCATGCCGATAACCACAACCCTGGTATCCGCTGTAAAATGATGGCTGTTCCGGGCAAGCCCATTCACACACCACGCGAGGTGACCCGTGGATTGGCCACGGGGAAGTGTTCAGGCCCTCCCCCCCACGCACGATCTGGTGTATGAATTACCGCTCGGTGCAGAGCAATACGAGTTCTGCACGGCGAAGAACATGGACAGGGCATCGCAGGGGATCGTGCGGGTGACGAAACACTTGCCAAGACGCACTGACCCGACGACCCTGATGATGCGTAACGGTCAAGCCGCGAGACGATCATTGTGCCGGATGGCGTGGCGTATCTGCTGAGACAGCAGCCACCAGGGGCGTTTGATCACCTCGGACCATAGCCGGCCTTTGGATTCGTGGATCACACAGGCGCGACGCATGTACCCCAGGCGGCGTTGGACACGCAGCCTCTGTAGCAGCGACAACGACCGGGCGTACCCACCCTCGACACGGATGTGCTCGCGGGTAAAGCCACTCGGTGCTGAACAACTCTTGCTCGATTCATGCAGGCGGTACGTCGCCAGATCCGTGTCCAGCAGCGTCGGCCTCCGCCCCGATTCGATCATCCTCAGCCAGAACTCGAAATCCATGCAGTAGTGCAACGACTCGTCCAACAAGCCCAGGTGGTCGTGCACCGAGCGACGCCAGAACACACCAGGCTGGGGCAGATCGAACGGACGATCCTCGCCACGCAACAACACACCCGCCAAGGTAAAGTCGCCGCGTGGGTGTATGGTGTCGGTCACCTCGCCACGGGGATTTACCATCCGGCAACCGCCCGCGACCCAGTCGTCCTGTGGGTGCATCGCAAAATGCCCGCCGATCTTTTCCAAAGCACCCGGCAGCAGTGTATCGTCCGAACAGAGCCAGCCGACGATCTCACCGTCCGCCCGAACGAGTCCTTTGTTGATTGCCTCGGTCTGGCCGTTGTCTTTTTCGATGATGGCGAAGTCGAGTTGCTCCCGGTAACGCTCGATGATTTCTGCCGATCCGTCGGTGGACCCGCCATCAATGATCCCATACTGAAGATTCGGATAGCCCTGGTCCAGCACGCTGTTGATCGTCTCCTCCAGATAGTCGGCCTGGTTGAAGCTAGGCGTGATGAGCGTGATGCGCGGCAACGGGGTAGTAGAGTTCGTCATGCTGCGAGCCTCCTCGGTTGAGGACGGATTGTTTTTTCTGTCACGGTCGGCAACGCATGCTCTTTAGAGCGACCCGACGATGCACCTCGCCACTGGTAATAAAGCGTCAACCAGTTACTGGCGAGGGTGTACCCGAAGTAGATTCCGCTGAGCAACCAGCCACGCAGCCCGATCCGCCAGCCATCGAAGTCCTTGAGTGTTTTCTTAAGCTCAACAAGCGGCGTGATGAACCCGCCACGAAAACTAAACCGCGCTCCCCCAGCAACCATCGCCTCGGCCTCGGTGTGTGAGTACCGCACGAAATGCTTGTGCAATAGATCCATATACGAGTCGGACCAGTAGTGCTGCATGTGGTTGTCGCCGTTGTGCGGGATGCGCACGTCGTCCTGCCCGGGCTTGAGTTGACTGATGCGGTTGCAATAGGGCAGCAGGTCGCAACGATCCCGATGAATCAGCCGTTGCTTGAATGTCAGTGTGCCCCAGACCGTGCCGGCGAGCCGTTTACCCTTGAAGTAGAACCACATCGGCAGACTAAACGCCCCGGCACCGGGATGCGCAACCATCGCCAGGCGGATGTCCTCAGCCAACGCTTGCGGTATCACCTCATCCGGATCGACCAACAAGACCCAGTCGTGGCTCGCCATCTTCGCCGCTGCAACACGTGTCGGCTCAGCGATCGGGCAGGCCTCAACATGAAAGACCCTGTCCGCCAACTCGTGCGCGATGTCCAGCGACCCGTCGGACGATTCCATGTCCACCGCAATAATTTCATCGCACCACCGCAACGCGCGCAAGCACCGCCCAAGGTGCTTCTTCTCGTTGCGGAAGATCACGATAGCGGTGATAGGCGGCAGGTGCGTCGGCATGGCGGATTCCCTGTTTCCTATCAGGCGGCTTTGGCAAAATTACAAGCGACTCGTTTAACGAACTGCGCCCGCGTCTCGTAAGCACTGGGGATGATCCACGCATCGTCTATGCTGCGATCGGTCGGGTGCGCGGTATGAAGCACACGTTGATCGACGCGCGCCAGACGGACACGCGCAGCATCAAAACGTGTTCGGGTATAGACCGCATTGACACCCACCACCCGCGCCATGCGGTAGCCGTAAGGCGTGAGATAATCCCCCAATTCAGACAACGCCTGGGGGTCATCTGCTTCGATGATGAGGATGCGTGGCCGCCAGTAATCGAGATCTAATCCACGCAGTGCATCGATCTCACCGCCTTCGATGTCGATGGACACCAGCTCGATCCCCTGCGGCGCGTGGGCCTCGTACAGCATGTCGTCAAGCGTCCGCACCGGAACATCGACCACGTCGTACCCTTGGAACCAGTGCCCGAAGCGCTCTTTCATTTCCTTTTCGCTACGCGGATTCAGGCTGGACAGATCACCACGCGGATCGGCGTAGAAAGGCAGCGTCTTCCCGTTGGAGTCCGGCCCCGCGGCGGCGGCGTGAACCACCGTACTGCCCGGCCGGTGCCGTCGAACATAATCGACAAAACCCGGATGCGCCTCGACACACAGGCCATGCCAACCACGCTGCTCGAAAGCGAGCGTGTTGGAGAACCGCTTGCCATCGATCATCCCAACCTCGATGAAGTAACGCGGCCCCTTGGACCCGCTAAGCGTTTTCCAGGCGACGATGTCTTCGCCGTGCTGCGAAAAGAACGCGGGGGCTTCAAGAGCCGTGTGTCCATCAGGCTGCTTGTGCTGATGATCGGGTATTGCAAGATGGGTTGGCATGTCTTTTTTATTTTCCATGGATATATCTCCTCACGCGGCCTTTGCCGGTGCGATCGTATTGGCCTCGCGATCCTGAACATATAGCGCGTCACCGGAACCGATGTGACCGCCCGGCAGGTGCGTGCAGAGGTTGTAGAGGTTAAAGAGCTTGTAGCCCCGGCTCCGCATGAAGGAATCGATCTCGCCAAACGTCGCCGACCCTTCGTAAAACGGAACGAAGTTGACCTCGATATAAACGCACGCAACCCCCTGCCTCAGAATCCTCTCAGCACCGCGCAATGCTTCCAATTCGTATCCCTGCAGGTCCAGCTTGATGACATCTACACCTTTGAGATTCGAACGATCAAACCAATCGTCCAACGATGTTGCCTGTAATTCCCGAACCTCCTTCACCCTCGTGGCAGCGTCGAAATACAGCTCACAATTTCCGTTGCGCGGGAGGACCGAGCTGGTCATCGGTGAATCATTGATGAACATCTTCAGCGTTTGCGTCTTGCTCGACAACGCCAACTGATGCCGTTCGCCCGGTGCGTCCGCCAGGTTCGCCTCGAGCTGGGGAAACAAGTCGGCGTTAGGCTCAAAGGCGTAGACCTCAAGCCCGGGGAAACGCCCAAGAAACTGCCTCGCCACCTGACCATCGTGCGCCCCGCCATCGACGTAAACCAGGCCGACCTTGTCATCGGGCAGATTCTGGGCGATCGCGTCCATCCAGTTGTGCGGAGAGTAGGCTGTGCTGGTCGGGTTTCGCCACCGAGACCACGCCGCCAACACTCGCCAGTAATATTGTTTCATCGTCGTCAGGTTCATCGTCATCCTCATATGGCTAAGCCGCCATCGCCCAGTAAACAACTTTCCATGTCCGTGGTGACAGCGGCGCATGCTTCAACGCCTCGGCGGCGTGCTTGCGTGCCAACGTTTTGTTCCCAGCATGGATCGCGTGACACGCCCAGTTGCGGTAATGCTCCGCCGCAGATTGTTTCGGCGCCAGTTCAGGCCTGATTGATTCGCTGTCAAACTGGTCAACGATCCCACGCCTCTCGTACGCCTCGCGCAGCACGTCCTTGAGCCGACGGCACATCAGCTCATAGTTGCGGAAACACACGCTCTGGATGTGTCGCCGGTAGGTATATAGATACACTGGCTGGTTCGCGAGTTGGCCATGCTCAGCAAGGCGCAGAAACAGGTCCAGGTCTTCGACCCAGTCGGTCCCGGCACGCCACCCCCCCGCTTCCCGCAACGCATCGGCACGCATCATCAGGCTCGCGTGAACCATCACGCTCCCGTCGCCTTGCAACAACCCCTCATCGATCACCTCGTGATCCGTCGGCGGCTCCTGTGAACCAGCGGGCGAGCCGAACGGGTCCGTCCGCTGTATCCATGAACCGACTGCGACACACGCCCGTTGAGCATCGAGATAATCAACCTGACGCCTGAAACGAACCTCAGCACACCAGTCGTCTGCATCCATCCGAGCGATATACTCGCCCCGCGACACCTCCAGACCGTCATTAAGCGCCCCAACGATCCCCGTGTTAGGCCGGGAAATCACACGGACTTGTTTATGACGATTCGCATAGTCATGGAGGATCGCCAGCGACGTGTCAGTCGAGCCATCATCAATACAGATCAACTCCCAGTCGTCGAATGTCTGCGCAAGGATGCAATCAACCGCCTCGGCCAAATACTTATGGGCGTTATAGACAGGCATCAGAACGGATACACGCGGCGGGTTGTTTCGTTTATCGTCTTTCACAAATATCACGCGGCCTTTCTCTGAGACTTAAGCGAAGCCCCAAACAGAACGGTCAGCTTATTGGCGGCACGCTTCCACTTGGGTTGATCCAGTGACGCGAGCCATTTTTCAGATTCGCCAAACCGGGCCGGGGGTGTTGTATTTCGCGACGGGTCCAACCCCGCAAACGGCAAAGTAGACAGTGTCCTGCCCCGCCAACTGATCACATCCAACTGCGGCGTGTAATGCGGCGTCACCTCCCCAGTCATGTCGTGCCAGGGATGGAACAACTTCACATCCGGGTTCCAACGCACCATCAGACCGAGGCTGCACAGACGTGCATACACATCCTTGTCGTTGGCGTGGAATCCGGTCGCGAAGATAGGGCTCTGCTCGTAGCCATTGATCTCGACGAGCCACTTCCGCCGAACGCTCAGACAGGCACCATGATTCGCGGGGTTGGTTAGCTCACAGACCGAACGCAGATGATCGAGGCTGATCGAATCCACATGCCTGCCTTCAGGCTCGTTATGTCGGTGGTAGTATGTCACCAGCCGATCACTTGCCTGATGATCCTGCCAGACCGCGCTTAAAAACCCAGGCTCGGCAATCACATCCGCATCGGGGATCACAACCAACTCCCCGCGTGCCTCTGCGATCCCGTGGTTAAAGCAATACGACGAGTGGTATGTGCCGGCACGCCCTAGCGCCACCGCACAAAACCCCGCCCGAGCATCGATCCGACGTTGCAGGTCAGGCGAGATCGTGTCGTAATACTCGACCCAGATCAGTTCGTAGTCCTGCGGCGCAAAGTCTTGCCGGGCCATGAAGTCGATCGATTCGTAACGCTCGCGGAACGAGCCATCGACCATAATGACACTGATTTTCGGTCGGCCTGTGCTAGTTGTCATCACGCAGCCTCCCGGTTAGTTCCACCATCTGAATTAAAAGAAATCCGGCTTGCCGTACTCTGCCCGATCGTATCGGTGAACAACTCAACGTAGCGCCGCGCCTGATTGGTGGGTGCAAAGTTTGACTCCGCAAAGACCCGACATGCACGCCTCCGCTCCGCTGCACTATCGACTGGCTCATCAATAACCAAACCAATCCGCTGAGCCAAAGCCTCGGCGTCACCCGGCGGAACAAGCCAACCCGTCTGCCCATCGACAATCGCCTCACCCACACCCCCAACATCCGACCCGATGCTCGGCACACCACACGCCGCCGCCTCTAACAACGTGTTCGGCAGATTATCCGCAAGCGTCGGCAAAACATGTGCATCCCCCGCGCTGTACGCCAGCCGCATCAGCCGTGGATCGTGGATATCACCAAGCACGCGATGATCCCACTTGCCAGCAAGACCCGTAGGCTTTTCGCCGCCAAGCTGCAACAGGATCGTGTTAGGCCGACCAAGCAGTGCCAGCGCTTTATAAAGTACCTCAGCCCCTTTGCGTGGATCGCCGGGCGTTGCAGCGCTGACCAGCACAGGCCGACCCTTCGGCAAGTCCAACGCCTCTCGCGCAGCCGAACGCTCGATCGGTTTATAGCGATCCAACTCGACGCAGTTATGAATCACACGCACATCGTGCCCGGACAACATCCCACGCTGCGCCTCATCAGCCAACCAACGCGAAGGCGTCGCAAAAGCAATCCGACCCGCGTCATCAAACGCCTGCCGCCGCTGCACAAATTGCCTCGATACCTGCGACCGCTCACTCACCGGATAACTATCCGCCATCGGACACGCACCGTCACAAGCGGACTCAAACTGTCGGCAACCCATGCTGTAAGCACACGTCCCCGTGAAAGCCCACATGTCATGCAGCGTCCAAACCACCGCAACCCGGCGGGACAACTCCGCAGGCAGCGTCGCAGGCAGATCAGCCCCGTGAAGATTATGAACGTGAACCACATCCGGGCGATGTGTCCGCACCGCATCCAATACCCGACGTGTGATGGCCTGCCTATCCACAGCCCGACGTTGCCCCGGGCGCAGCGTCAGTGCGATCCGTCTTGCAGCTCTACCCGTAGTCGAAAACTCCCGGCAGTTAATCGTTTGGAACGGCGAAACAGGATCGGGATGAGGTGTCGCCCACAGAACCTCCTGCCCTTGGGCGCTGAACGCAAGCGCCAGCCGATGCGCCGCGATACCCGCGCCGCCCTTGCGTTGCACATCACTAAGCAGCATCACCTTCATGCCGCCACCCCCCTGCCGACTGCAACCGCAGCATGAATGACCGCGCTCGAACCGGACACACCAAGCCTTGCGAACCGGCTTGTAAGCAAGTCCGAATCACCCTCTGCTACTTCGGTCAGCGCGAGCATGTGGTCGCCCGCATCGTGGTCTTTCAGGAACCCGTTAATCTTACCGCCCAGCGTGTAATCAATCGCCAGATAGTTCAGGCCCAGTGTGTGTGCGAACAACACCGAATGGAATCGCATCGAGATACAACCCGCCGCGCCACGCATCGCCTGGATAATCGAATCCACACTGGAAGGCCGTTGCTCAACCAGAGGGTCCAGCCCCTGAAGGTGTTCTAGCGCGAATCGACGGTTGAATCGTCGGTCATCACAACCCTCGAAGAAGCAGTGCATGCTGTACAAAGCGGGGCGAAGACCCATAGATTCGCAGGCGTGACGGATCTGCTCGCCGAGATTTTTCTCAAAGCGATCCCGCAACTGATTGTATTCTTCAACCGAACGATCCCCACGATATCCGGCTGGCCATTGACGAAGGAAACACGCCAGTACCGGCTTACGCTCGGGCTGCGGCAGCGCCGCCTTGCGCGTCAATACATAATCCCCAGCCGGATCGCCAACACAAGTAATATCTTTCCGATCCGTTAGCCGTCGCGCCCATCGAACCGAAGCCTGATCGCGCAAAGTAATCTCGTCAGCCAGCGTCAGGATGCGTTTCACCGCATCGATGCAGAACACATCCTGCAACGGCCCAACCCCACAGCCATAAACTACCCGGCGACGCCCGTTCGCTGCGGCAACCGCGAACGCGGTCAGCACCACGCCCAACTCGCCTATATCCATCAACGGCCCGCCCCCCATCACCACTTCATCCGCACACCGACAGGCGTTCAGGAATCGCGGACCATAGACCGACACCACCTGTGCAGACTCATCAAGCTCCCGAAGCGTCCGCTCGGTGACTAAAGGATACAAGCTGCTAACTGTGAACTCGGCGTCAGGATACTTCTCACGGTAGCCATTGATGATGCCGCCCAGGATTGCTTTGTCGCCGACGGTTTCCGTGCCATACCACCCTGTAATCAACACACGTCTCGGCCCGACGACCTCGTTCTGCCCCGCCAGCACCGGCAAACGATTCGACAAACGCAGTGCGTTTTTATTCGACATCGCCCGCCTGGCATATTTATCCATCAGCCCGCCAACCCACTCGCCCGCAGTGACCGGGGCGTGATAGTCGTGGATGCAGGTCGCACAATCTTCCTTGCGAACCCGGCGCCGCTCAGCAAGTTTACCCATGTACAGCCGTTCGGAAGACGTCTCCAATGCGCTGCCCAGAACCTTGGACTTCGGAGCGCAGTATTGCAGTTCACCCCGGCAATCCAACACCACCGCCTGGTCCTGATAAGGGCACGCGGTCCGCCGGGCTTTACCCAACAGCATCCCCGCAATGCTGCGGTAGGTTCGCCGGACCGCCTCGCGCGTCTCGTATTCCCGCTCTAACTGGGTAAAGAACATCGCCAGGTGATACGACTCGTCATCGTCAAAGTTTCGGATAAAAGACGTCTGCCCGAAGTTGTACAGACGCTGAATAAATTCCCCCACACGAAAGCGGACGTAGATACCGTTGCGCTTGCAGTAATCCAACAGCTCATCGACATGCCAAAGGTTTGTCTTGGTAACGGTGCATCCAACCGACAACGGCAGACTCATCCGTTCCTGGACATCACGGATCACACGGATCGCCGAATCAAAGTTGCCGTCCTTGCCACGGACCCGATCGTGAATCTGACCGACCCCGTCAAGAGATACCATGACGTTGAAGTCAACGCGACGATCAGCGCATACCTTGGCCGAGGCTTCAATCCGCTCGATCACATCCTTATCACGGATCGCGTTGGTGATGATCCCCGTGCCTTTTAGCTTTGGCAGTGTCTTGCAGATCATGCCGAACAACTCGGGCAAGTCGGGCCGCAACGTAGGCTCACCTCCGGACACGCCGAC
Organism: Planctomycetota bacterium; assembly: GCA_024279275.1. Classification (GTDB taxonomy): domain Bacteria; phylum Planctomycetota; class Phycisphaerae; order Phycisphaerales; family Phycisphaeraceae; genus JAJRRS01. The sequence goes on from JAJRRS010000042.1 coordinate 22,038, forward strand.
ATACTTAACCCGGCTATAAAGATTGTCAGACAGCACCTTGCCGAGCTGCTTTGCTGTCAGTTCGATGTCTCTCTTCTGCTGCCAAATATTGCACATCTCACAACGAGAATTACAGATATCGTTGACCAGGAGATTGACCGTGGTGGGTTTCGCCGGGAGATATGACGACAGCCAACCCCGCCGCAGGTCTTGGCCTGCAACATTCACCAGCGTTCTTACATCTCGGGTCAGTTCGATCAGCATTGTTCATCTCGAGGCGAGTGGCGAGTCAACGTATTGCGTCGCTGCCCTATCGTTGCCATGTTTCATGGTTCCCTATCCATATCGACTTACGCGGCGATCACGACTGGCGTCTGCTTGGCACCCTCCCAACGAAGAGCAAGGCCTATCACGCCCGGCCAACGCTCACCGCCGGACCCTCGGGTATCCCCGATGACCTGAAACTCCAATGCGCTCTCGTGAGAATCCGCAAAACCTCGACGCTGTGCATCACGATTTCTCGCCGAAGGCTGGCCCATGAAACACCCCAGCTTGTAATGGCCCTGATTCAACAGTGCGGCCGGGATAGTCAGATTCGCTGTGTATTCGCCCGCGGGGTTGTCCCACAAATTACCGTCGGTGTCCGTACTCGCCGAGCTATACACCACCATCCCGTCAGGCATAGACAAAGTGATACCCACGCGATACTGCCGACACGCCTCAGCCAGCCGGTAACTGATCCGAACCGAGATCGCTTCGTGGGCAAGTTGAGTGCAGTTGGGCGTCATCTTGGAATCGAGCACTTCCAGCGACGTTAGCTGACCCAGCTTGTCCGCGTTCAGATTAAAGCGAGCGATCCCCGACTGCGCAACGTGTGTGGTCAAATACTTTCGTACCACCTCATCCGTCGGGCCGACCCGCTGGATCCGGCCCTTGTCCACCCACACCGCACGCTGACAGATCCGGTTGATCGCGCTCATGTTGTGGCTGACGAACACAACCGTCCGCCCATGCCTGGCAACCTCGCCCATCTTACCCATGCACTTGCTTTGAAACGCGGCGTCACCAACCGCAAGCACCTCGTCTACAATCAGGATCTCCGGCTCAAGGTGCGCCGCAATCGCAAATGCCAGCCGGACATACATCCCGCTGGAGTAGCGTTTCACCGGCGTATCCAGGAACCTGCCGACCTCAGCGAACTCCACGATCTCATCAAACCGCTTCTTGATCTCCGCCCGCCTCATCCCCAGGATCGTGCCGTTCAGATAAATGTTTTCCCGACCAGTCAGTTCGGGGTGGAACCCGGTCCCGACCTCCAACAGGCTGCCAACTCGACCGCGGATCGTGACTCGGCCGTGCGTCGGGGAGGTGATCCGCGAGAGTATTTTCAAGAGCGTACTCTTGCCAGCACCGTTGCGCCCGATCAAGCCCAGCACCTCGCCGGGGCGAACGTCCAACGAAACATCTCTCAGCGCCCAAAACTCCCGGGCATCTGCTCCGCTTGACTTATATCTACCCCCAACACGCCCAATCATCCCGCCCAGACGCTGGCGCAACGTCCGCGTCTGCCCAAGTATGTATCGCTTGGAGAGATTCTCAACCTGGATCGCTGCTTCCGTCATGGTTTACTGCTCAGCCCGGGTTGAATCGAACTACACGGGGTAGTGGTGGGTGCCGAGAAAACCGGGGCCGTCCACTTGCACACGAGTTCCAACACCGAGTCCAATAATGATCCAATCACTTCATCCATCACAACCGTTCCAACCGGCATAGTCGTCATCGTCCATAAACAAACCCCCCTTGAGATGCGCGTCCGGTATCGACAAACGATAGTTATCGCCTGTTGTGTTGACGTGCCCCGCAGATAGATTGATTGATACCCCCCGTTGCTACCCGGGTTTTACCTGCCTTTCACGTCCCCCCAGGCAGAGGATCACACCACGTCGGCAAACCTGCGCTCCAGCTTCGCAAAGCTGATCAGAGCAACCACCAACATGGCTCCCGCCACCGCAGTAGAGATCCCCCAAGCCCCGTAGTCCACCGGTTGATCGAGTATCACCGCGCGGAAGGCATCGATCGTCCCGGCCATCGGATTCAGACTCATCAGCCACCGGTAACGCTCCGGCACAAAACTCAGGTCATAGATCACCGGCGTCATGAACAGCCAGAGCTGAAGCATGAACGGCACGACGTAACGGAAGTCGCGGTAACACACGGTCAGGCTCGCCAACAGGATCCCGACACCCAGAACCGCCAGCACGGTTGAAAGCACAAGCAGCGGGATCAGCACAACGCCCAGCGTGACCGGAACGTGGAACCACAACATCAACCCAGCCAGAACGACAAACGCGATGCAGTAATCGATCGCCGGCACAAGTGTCGCGGACAGAGGCAATAATAGCCTTGGAAAATAGACTTTGCTGAGTATATGGGCGTTACCCACCAGACTGTTGCTCGACGCAGTCACCGCGTTAGAACATAGCGTCCAAGGCAACAACCCCGCATACAGAAACACCGGATAAGGCACGCCTCCAACCCGGTCCGCCATCCCCATCACCTTCCCAAAGAAGATGTGCAGCACGAGCATCGTCGCTAACGGCTGGATCACCGCCCAGGCCACACCCAGAAATGTCTGTTTGTACCGCACACGCAGGTCACGCACCGCCAGAACCCACGCCAGTTCACGACGCCGCCACAACTCAACCAGATCAAGCGAACCCAGCCCGTGCTGCGGCTTGATAAGAGTCACACGGGTCGCATGATCGGCCGCGCGACCAGAGGGAAGGATGGACGTAAAAGGTGTGCTGGACAAACCGCGTGCTCCCGCGCATAAGCGCCTCATCCCCCGAATGGTCAACGTCTAACCGATACAGCCGTTACAACCGGCACAGTGTGTATCGACGCAACCGCGGCAGCACTTAAGCCCTTGTCGCAAAGCCCAACCCGATAACGTATCTCAGATCGGCCGAGCCAGTGACTCCGGCTCGGGTTCCGGTTCGTCAGGTGTTGATTTCGTCGAATCTTCTTTGGACTCGCCCCCGCTCACGTCCGAATCATCCTTCTCGTACCAGCGCCGCTTAGGCTTCTTGACCTTCGCCGGACGCGCGAACCGAGGTGCAAATAACGACGCAACCAGCAGCGCCTGGATACCCAGTACCGGAAGCCTGAACCGCTCCAGGCCGGTGGTTTGCGTCGCAAACGTGAAGTAAAACATCACACCGCCAAGCAGCAGCAACGCCGACCAGTGCCCACGCACCAGCAGCATCACCGCGCCCAGAATCATCCCGATAAACAGCAGCCCATTAAACCCAACCCAGGCCAGCGCCAGCCAGCCCGTGGGGTTCTTAAGCGTTTCAGAGAAGTTCGACCACGACAACCCCCCGTTCATCAGCTTGTCGCGCAGCCCCGTCGGCGTGTAAGTCAGACCCAACTGCTGATACAGCCCGCCCATCGAGTGATCCGTAAAGAACTTGGTCACGCTCTCCTTGATCACACGCCCGTAAAGCGCCGGGTTTTCCCGGATCGCCTCAACACCCAGCGTCTTCATCGTGTCGTAAATCTCCGCATCGGGGTTCAGGTTCTGCTCCGCACGAAGCTCGCCCATGAGTGTGTCCACCGTCGCGGGCCAGTCCTCTTTCCAGTCACCGCCCTGCTCGGTGATGCGCATGTAGGCGTTGCCGTAGAAGTATGTGTTGATGTAGGGGATGCTGCTGAGGCGATACCCAAACCCGACGCTCTCGTTGCGCGCCATCCACGCCGCACCAGGCGCTACCGACAGGGCGACCATCAAGACCGCCAGCATCATTGTCTTAAACCGAAAGTCGGTCACGACCATCCAAAGCGCCACCGCAGGCCCCAGCATGATCGACACCGGCCGAACCAAGACACTCAACCCGATCATCAGCCCACCAAAAGTAGCCGACCCGATCCCCCGCGTCTCCCGATCCGCAACCGACCACAAACCAAGCAGTATCAGAAACGTGAAACTCGTCTCGGTCAGCACCGCGGTCGGCGCAGCAATATCCGCAGGATGTAGCGCTACAACCGCCGCCGCAAACAGCGCCGGCCCGGGCCGCTTCAATAACACACGACCGACCCCGTAAACCAACGCCACCGAAGCAGCGCTAAACAAGCACTGAAGCAGCAGCAATCCGTTAATACCCATGCCCAACCAGGCCATCGCACCAAGCAAAGCCGGATACCCCGGCGTACGCATGATCTCCGGACGCAACCCGTTCACATCGGTCGGCTCAAGCTGCCCTAAATCCGTGCGCAACTGATGCAAGGGCTTGTGCACCACGCCCGTCTCCGGACCCGTGCGCCCAAACACGCCCTCGCTGACCATGGTTTCACCCAACTCAACATAACGATACGAGTCCGGGTACATCGCACGTTCACCGTCTCCATACGGGCCTACCGTAAACAGCATCACACGCAGCACAATCGCCGCAAAGAAAATCAGGATGACGTAAAACGCCTGCGACTCATCGTAGATCATGCGCACCGGCGCGACGACAGGCCGGGGGGCGGACCCGAGGATTGATCCGGGGATTGATCCGGGGGCAGACTCGGGGGCCGGCTGAGCTAAAGGCAAACCCGCCTGCACCGCAGGCTTTGTCTCTTTAGTTGTATCCAATACCGAATCGCTCGGCCGGGCGTTTGGCAAAAACCACATGGTCATCAACTCCCATTAGTCGTCGGCCAGGCACCCAGGCACCCAAACCGATACAACCCATTTAATCCTCATCGTCGGCTCGACCGGCATACTTAAACACCCGACGCACCACCACGCCCCGTCCCATAACAGTCGTCTGATATCAATCGTCGGATATAACCCGACGCGGACTAACGCCGTGTATGGAAATCTGTCCCCCTGAATGTGAAGATATTTCGGCTGTGATAACTGGGCAGGCACCCAGCCGCCGCGAGAGCTTTTAAGCCAGCGACCCGTGGTAGCGGTGCAGCTCCAAAACGCTCAACAAATACGCCAGCGTCGATTCAGCACCCTGGTTCCGGTTGGCCCCGCCGCGGTTCAGGCCATCCATACAACCCCCTGTATCAGGGGCATAAAGTGAAACACCCAAGTCATTTTGCCCGGTAAACCAGTGGAAACACCGCCACGCATGGTCTACCCAGGCCTTATCACCACCGACACGCGCCGCCGCCAGGCAAGCGTGTACCAGCGCATGAGCTTCCAACGGCTGCTGATCAAACTCTGCCTTGCAACCACCGCGAGGCAGCCAACCCGCATTCCCGATAATGCTCAAATAACCCTGCGGCGATCGCTGCACCTCCAACAACCAACCAAGCGATCTCAACCCCTGCGCAACCATGTCTTCACGCCCCATCGAATCACCCGCAACCAACAAAGCGTGACAGAGTTTGGCGCTGTCATAGGTCACCAGGTCTTCACACCACCGCCAGTCGTCCGACCCGTGCTGAGTAAACGCAGTCAATAAATCATTCGCGTAACGATCACGCAGCGCCGCCGCAGGCGCACTGCCCTTTGTGCCAGCCGAACTGTTGGCTGGATATCGTTTGAGATAATCTTCCAAACCCAGAATCGCAAAGGCCTTGGATCGCAGGTCTATAAATCCGCTGACACCCGGCAGAGCATTGATAAAAAGATCGTTCGCCAGATCGCGCGTATCGTCATCCCGCGCACTGGATACAGCCACACCCAACGCCCAGAGCGTCCGCCCCTGACTGTCGGGGCTGCCGATATCCTCAAGCCAACGACGGTCGTACGACATGAAGTTTCGGAACCCGCCGGTATCTTGGTTGTACCCATACGTCAGAAACGTCAGGTAGCAACGCAACGGCAGCGTCGGCCGATCATCGCCGACCAACTGCGCGTGATACAGCGCCGCAATCAGCGCCCGGGCGTTGTCATCAATACAGTAGCCGTGCCTGAGATCAGGCAGAGAATAAAGCGCATGCTGAAACATCCCCGTGCAATCGGTCATGCTCAAAACATGCCGAAGGTCTATCTCCGGCAACCCCGGACTCGGCCCGCACCGATCATGCTGACTTGCCGTGAAAACTTCGTCCATAGCGGTGCTACCCATACAGGATAATATCGGTTGATTCAGTCGGGCATGGTCAATCCAACCATTTATACCCCAACGGGTGTTCTGCATAACCTCGGCGGAGGCTGCTTTAACAGCCGTGAGGGCATGAAATCACACCCACTGAAAGGTTATTCAGAGGCCTCCAAAGTTCACCCCCCCCCTCTAATAGGACCAATTCGTCACAAAGAAACTTTTTTTTTGGCCAAAACCTTAAAACGCAACAACAATTATGTAATTAGTCAAATCTCAGTTAATATAATTTTATATTACTGTATAAATAAGAGTTATAACTTATTTGGTAGACAGACCAACAATAATGCTTAGCTTATGATTGCACCACAGAACACCCCAAAGCCCCCAACCCATCGCGAGAGGACCGAATCTTCGAGTTTTGTCCAATACCAGAAAGAATCGTTGACAGAAGCCCCTCTTGTTATATAATCAGGTTGCGTCATGTTTGGCATGTTTCTATGCCGGGCGCAGGGGCAGCCGGAACTTTTCCAGCTATACATCACACCCATCTTGCAAGGGAGGAATCACACCATGCGGAAGATTGCACTTGGACTTAGTTGCGCAGCGATACTGGCCACCGCCAGCACCTCGTTCGCGGCCATCGGTGTCATCGTCAACGAGACCTTTGACTACGCCAACACCGCCGCCATGTCCGCTGTCTGGGCTGGCTTCGACGGCACATTGGAAACCGAACTGGACTACGACCTCGACGGCATACCCGATGAATTCGGCACCTTCGCCTTCCATCCCGGCGGCAGCATCAATGCCATGCCATTGGCGGCACCCGTCGTCGCCAGTTCCACCGAATGGATCAAGCTCAGCGTCGATATCTTTGACGACGACACCTCGCTTGACCCCTTCTTCCCGCTGAACCCGGACAACAAACGGATGAGCCTGGGGCTGCGTGATACCACCGTACCCTCAAACATCATCGAACTAGGCATGTATAACGCCGTCACCGACGCCCACTTCGCCTACCGCGCCATCCTCTTTGGTAGCGCCGGTGACGATCCCAACTGGGCTGGCTGGGACCTGGGCACCGAAGCCGTGGGTGCGGACCCAGCCGTCCCCGTCAACCGCTTCCGCGGTGCTGGCTGGCATCGGTACAGCGTCACGATCACCCCAGACACCCTGATCTTCGAGTTTGACCTCGACCGTGACGGCACCATCGATGGCACCGACACCTACACCATAGGCGTTGAATCTGGCCCCATCGGCTTCAACGAACTCCGCTTCGGTGGCCCCTCAGGCATCACCTCAGGCGGCGGCGGCGTGACCTTCGACAACGTCGTTCTTGAAATCATCGCAGCTCAGACCGCTCTGGTCGGCGACCTCAACTCTGACGGGTTCGTCGGCATCGACGACCTGAGCATCGTTCTGGCCAACTGGAACCAGACCGTGCCCCCAGGCGACCCGCTGGCCGACCCCTCCGGTGACGGGTTCGTCGGCATCGACGACCTCAACCAGGTTCTGGGCAACTGGAACGCGGGCACACCACCACCGGCCGCCGGTGCTGCGGTTCCCGAGCCTGCCTCGCTGGCTCTGCTTAGCCTCGGTGCCGTAGCCATGCTGCGTCGTCGTCGCTAATCGAATGTATCGTTAATGTTGGGTGTATTTGAGTTGTAACGGTCTTGGATGCACCTAAATAACCGCTTGTGTAATCAAGCACTGAACCGGACGTCGCTCCCACGGCGTCCGGATTTTTTTGCGCCCATCGACCGGCACCTATCGCAGCTATTCTCCCCCTCCCCTCTAGCTCCGCGTGGAAACGCGGGGCTGTTCCCCGCTATGATTAGCTGAACGCAGGATTGCAGGCCAATCGATGAACCAACCAACCAACCCCGACAACACAGGCCTAAACACCCCTCCACCCAACCCCTTCGCCGAACACACCCGGCAATGGGAGGCGTTCCAATATGTCTACCCCGTGGTCAGCCGACGCAGCAAAGGCCTGTCCATCGGCATCAACCTCAACCCCGACACCCTCTGCAACTTCGATTGCGTCTATTGCCAGGTCGACAAACAGGTAAACCCAAAACCCACCACCGTGGACCTGGACCAACTCCGGTCAGAACTCTCAGCCATGCTCCAGGCCGTAACCTCCGGCAAACTCTGGCAACACCCAAGATTCGCTGACATCGACCCCACCCTTCAACGCCTCAACGATATCGCCTTCTCCGGCGACGGCGAACCCACCGCCGCCAAAGGATTCGTCCAAGCCGTCGATCTCGTCGTAGAACTAAAAAAATCCTTCGGCTTAGACAACACAAAACTTGTTCTCATTACCAACGCCACCCTCCTGAACCGCCCCAATGTCGAACCAGCCCTTCAAGCATTGGACGCCAACCAAGGCGAAGTCTGGGCGAAACTCGACGCCGGGACCGACGCTTACTACAAGCTAATGGACCGCTCCGCCGTCCCCTTCAAGACCCTCCTCAAAAACATCCTGGCCTGCGGGAAGCGTCGCCCAATCGTGATCCAATCCATGTTCGCCAAACTGCACGGCACCCCGATCCCCGCCAATGAGTTCGAGGCCTACACCCAACGCCTCGCCGAACTGATCGAGCAAGGCTGTCAAATCAAATCCATCCAACTCTACACCGTTGCAAGAAAACCCCTGGAACCCTACGTCACCGCGATCTCTGATGAAACATTGTCGCGCATGGCAAAACAACTATCTCTACAGGTGCCCAGCACCACCGTAACGTGGTTCGGAACCACGGGGTAAGAAACGCGCAACCTACCCTCGTGTATCTACCTATCCCAAACTCATAACACAGATCGACGAAAACCACCGCACCCAGGCTTGCCGTTTAGCGGCGGATCGCAGATCCGCGTGTCGGCATGAACTCATCACACAGCCATTAAAAGACCCCACAGATTAACTCTGCGGGGTCGTGAAGGTTTCGTGTGTCAAACTGATGAACGGAAGTTATTCCTTAACCTCATACTCCGCATCGATCACATCATCATTGGCCTTGTCCGCCCCAGCGTCGGTTGAACCCGCTTCGCCGGTCGCGTCTTTGCCGGCACCGGATTCTGCGGCGGCGGCCTCGTAGACAGCCTTGCCCAACTCCTGAGCCTGCTTGTTCAACTCTTCCAGAGCAGCCGTGATCGCTGCGGCATCATCACCCTTGAGCTTGTCTTCCAGGCTCCCGACCGCCGACTCGATGTTGCCACGGATCTCCGGGCTGACCTTGTCGCCGTGCTCTTCGAGCTGCTTGCGTGTCTGGTAGATCGCATTGTCCGCGGTATTGCGGGCGTCCACCAGCTCGCGCCGCTTGCGGTCGTCTTCTTCGTGAGCTTCAGCATCCTGCTTCATCTGTTCAATATCAGATTCTGACAGGCCTGACGACCCCTTGATCTCGATGTTCTGACTCTTGCCGGTCGCCTTGTCCGTGGCGACGACGCTGATGATCCCGTTGGCGTCGATATTAAACTCGACCTCGATCTGCGGCAGACCGCGCGGAGCCGGGGGGATGTCAGCCAGATTAAAACGCCCAAGCGTCCGGTTGTCCGAAGCAAACTCGCGCTCGCCTTGCAACACATGGATCGTCACCTCGGTCTGGTTATCGCTGGCCGTCGAGAAAGTCTCCTTCTTGCTCGTCGGGATCGTCGTGTTCTTCTCGATGAGCTTGGTGTTCACGCCACCCATCGTCTCGATGCCCAGACTCAACGGCGTAACATCCAGCAACAGAATGTCTTTCACATCCCCCTGCAACACCGCGCCCTGGATCGCTGCGCCGATGGCGACGACCTCGTCGGGGTTGATGCTCCGGTTAGGCTCCTTGCCGAAGACCTCCTTGGCGATCTCCTGCACCTTGGGCATCCGGGTCGATCCGCCGACCAGCACAACTTCCTTAATATCCGACGCTGAGAGCTTGGCATCCTTAAGTGCCTGCTTCACCGGCCCAGTAATGCGATCAAACAAATCACCACTGACCTGCTCGAACTTCGCCCGGGTGATCGCGATCTGCAGATGCTTCGGCCCTTCCTGTGTCGCCGTAATAAACGGCAGATTCACCGTCGTCTCCTGCGCCGTGCTCAGCTCCTGCTTGGCTTTCTCCGCGGCTTCCTTCAGTCGCTGCAGCGCCATCGCATCCTGCCGCAGGTCGATCCCTTCGATCTTCTTAAATTCATCCGCCAGGTAATCGATCAGACACTGGTCCCAGTCGTCGCCGCCGAGGTGCCCATCGCCGTTAGACGCCAACACCTCAAACACACCATCACCGATATCGAGGATGGAGACGTCGAACGTGCCGCCGCCTAAGTCGAAGACAACGATCTTTTCGTTGATTTTCTTATCAAGCCCATACGCCAGCGCCGCAGCCGTCGGCTCGTTGATAATACGCTCGACCTTCAAGCCAGCGATCTCGCCAGCCTCCTTGGTCGCGGTCCGCTGCGCGTCGTTGAAGTAGGCCGGGACCGTGATCACCGCCCGATCAACCTTCTCGCCAAGGTAGTCCTCAGCCGTCTTTTTCAGGTCGCCCAGGATCATCGCGCTGACTTCCTGGGGGGTGTAGTCCTTGTCCCGAACGTTGACCTTCACCAGTTCGTCCGCCCCCCCAACCACGCCGTAGGGAACTAATTTTTCTTCCGACTGAACTTCGTTGTGACGTCGGCCCATAAAACGCTTGATCGAGAAGACCGTGTTCTTGGGATTCGTCACCTGCTGATGCTTCGCGGGTTGGCCCACCAGACGCTCGCCCTTGTCGGTAAAAGCGACAATAGAAGGCGTCACCCGGTTGCCCGAACTGTTGATCAGCACCTTGGGCTGACCGGCTTCCATGACCGCGACGACGGAGTTTGTCGTGCCTAAGTCGATGCCGATAATTTTGGACATGATATTGACCTCACTTTTATTCAGATGCAGTATCTGCTGTTGTTTCCAATCTTTATACAGGCGATGCAACATCAGGCCCATCACTGGATACCCTGCGAATCAGCACATCACCTGACCACACCCTTAATTGAGCAAACCCGATGCCACCCAATACCCCCTCCTATCGGGCAAGAAAACGCCTCCGCGTGAGCACCGACTGCCAGTGTGATTCGACGGAAAAATACTCCTGCCAAATTGGCAATCCGATCCGACTTCCACCACGCCAAGCAAGCACCAAACCAACCAAAAATAACTCGAAATTAGACCGATTTAGAGCGGAAAATCCAGTCATTTTGGTCGTCCACAACACGAAAATAAGCGAAAACTTACCCACAAATTGAAATTCCAGCTTGAAAAGTACAGGAAATAGCGTACAAAACGCGATATTCCGTTCTACCCCGCAGGGGTGAAAGTAACCACGGGTTGGCTCCATTCACGGATGAAGCAACCCCAAACCGCTAGGAGAGCACCATGGCTAAGAAGA
>JAJRRS010000043.1 GCA_024279275.1 Planctomycetota bacterium
AAGATACCGCCGATGGGCCGGCTTGCCGGTCACAGGTAAGGTTGAAATGGTGCGGTAAGAGCGCACCGCCGGTCTGGTGACAGGCCGGGCAAGGTAAACCCCACCGCGTGCAAGACCAAGCAGTGATACCGCGGGCAACCGCGCGGGCTGTCCGGCCTGAGTCGAAAGGCTGTGTTGCGGGTAGGTTGCTTGAGCCCGTCGGCAACGGCGGGCCTAGAGAAATGGTCGCCACCACGGCTTGCCGTGGGACAGAACTCGGCTTACAGGCCACGCCAACAACAAAACCCACGGGCCTAGGCTCGTGGGTTTTGTTTTGGTTATTTGGATGTGTGTTTGTCGTGATTACTCGGTGAGCAGCTTGACGGCGTTGGCGGTCGGCAGTGACAGTGCGCCGTGGGTTCGTGCGGCTGCGATCGCCAGGTCTCCGGTGCTGGTGTTGACCAGTTCCAGGAGGCGGTCGGTCTGAACAGCGTCCAGGTGGTTGCCGAAGTAGGTGGCCGAATCTGCGAGGCTTGCGAGCATGGACAGTTGAAGCTCGCCTTGCAGAGACAGTGCCGATTCAGCCAGAGCGTTTTGAGCTTCGGCGTTGTCGATCAATGCAAGCACCGCGGCGGACGCGACTTTGACCTCGTCACGTTCGTCTGTGATAGCCTGGATCAGTGCGGGCTGTGCCTGGGCGACCTCGAAGATCGGACTGACGACCGCGACCTCGCGGAGCAGGCGTAACGCGGTGAGAGCGAATTCGGTGCTCTGGGCTGCGTCGATGCTTTCGCCGGCGTAAGCACCGAACGCCGCTTCGACTGCGGCCTTGAGTTCCGCGGGGTCGTCACTGATTAGAGCTGGGCTGACGCGGGTATTGTCACCCAGTGCGTTACGCAGGCGGATCTGTTGCTCGACGGTTTGTAAGGCGAGGATCGGCACGGAGCCGGTCTTGTAATCGTTGGCGGTGTCGTTGTGAAGCCGAACGATCATCTCGCTATCGACCGCGGCGACGATTAGATCGACGCCGGGGATAAGGTTCAGTTCGGTGCTGACGTCGGCCATGGACATCCCGCCGAAGGCCTCGAAGCCAAGATCACCCAGCACGGCGAGCAGGCTGTTGACAGTTTCCTGATCGTTGGCGAGTACCATCGCGTAGCGGGCATCACTCTGTCGAACAGCCTCGGACAGCACGGCGATCACACGATGAGCACCGGGGAAGTCCTGGGTCGGTCTGACCTGAGCCAGTGCCTCGGCGGCACGGAAACGCACCTTGCGGTCGGGGTAGGAGAGGGCGGCCATCAGAGGCTGTTGGGCCGAGCCTCGGTGGACCAAGGCGTCGGTGCCTGCGGTGGCGGCGAGTGCCTGAATGGCGTCGAGCGCGAGTTGGGAGTCGCCGTCCTGGATCGCACGGGCCAGCACGTCGTGCAGGCGGTCGGGGCCGGAGAGCATCGCGTAGAAGCCGGCGGGCTGTAGATCGCTTGAGTAGCTTGGGTCGATGGTGTCAGGTGGGAGGCGGTTCTCTCGGCGAAGGTTGGCCATGAGGTACAGGCTCAGTGCCGAGTCCAGCCCGTCGTTGAGGGCCAGTGCCCGCTTGGCTGATCGCATGGCCAGGACATCGCCAAAGATTTCGCCGGGCACGACGATCGGGACCAGGCCGATCTTTGGTCCGTAGGCCCAGACCAGGCCTGACTCGATGGAGGCGTCATAACCGGGGAGGTCTTTGCTGTGGTTGGTGGCGGTGGTGTACTGGGTCTGACCCAGGCTCAGGTTCCATTGGGCGGCGCTGAGTCCGGCAGACTGGCGGGTGGCGGTTAGCAGCGAGTCGTAAGCGGACTGGACCGCTGCGCGTGCGCTGGGGTCGGCGGTGGGGGACTCGAGAATCTGCTTCATCGCAGGCAGTACCTGGGGGTATCCGATCTCTGCAAGCACCTGGGCGACCTGACGCATGGAGACGGGGTCCAACTGTGGCAACGCTTCGGATAGCGGGGCAACCAGGGGCTGGCCGATGGTCACCATCGAGGCAAGGATGTAAGGATGCAGGCGGGATTGATCTGAGTTAAGCAGTGCCGCGAGCATGGAAGGTGCGGCGTATTGACCGGCGGCGGCGAGGCGTTGGCTGGCGTTGCGGTGGGCACGTTGGCCTTGCGCTAACAGCTCGATGTCAGATTGGATCCGCTGTGGGTCTCGGCTGAGTTCGATGCGTGCGGCTTGGATCCGGTTGTCCAAGTTCTTGGACACATCGACCAGTGAAGCGAATGTTTCGTCGGCCTCACCCATCTTGGACGCACGGGCCAGGACGTTGACCCAGTCCTTGCGGTCGCTGGATTCAACCGTCGCCAGGAGGGTCTGGTTATCTGCCTGCTTCAACAGCGCTTCGCCGGTCGCCAAGGCCAGGTCGGGCTTGGCGATCAGGACGTAGTGGTTGAAGTCGTCCCAGAGGCTTTCGGGGGTCTGCTCCTGAGCGAATAGCGAAGCGGGTAAGCAGGCAGATGCCAACAGGCACAGGCCTAACAACCGTCGTTGCGTTCCCGACATGGAAAAACTCCATTTAAATACAAGTGTCTTAATCACAGTAATCTATCGCTGATTGGGGGAAGCGTCAAGCAATCCCACCGTGTTGACCCGTGCCGCCCATTTATACAAAAATGGATCGATTGGCAGGGGGATTGAGCCGCGAATGAACGCAAATAAACGCGAATCAAGGGCATGGGAGACAAGTGGCGGCGAGGCGACGGATAATCACTGGTGACCCAATGGGTTGGCGCTCACTTGCGGCTCATTCGCGGAAAAGTCCCTTCTGGCTGGGCCGATTGAGTAATATGGTTGGCATTCATGACAGACACGACCCCAACTAGCGACCTGACTTCCCGCCGTCTGCTTTCATTGGACACGCTGCGCGGGTTCGATATGTTTTGGATCATCGGGGGGGATGCGTTGTTTCGGAAGCTGGCGGAGGTGACGGACTGGCGGTGGGCGGACGCGGTGGCGGGGCAGTTGGAGCATGTGCCATGGGCTGGGTTGCGTGCGTATGACATGATTTTTCCGCTGTTCATGTTTTTGGCGGGTGTGGCGATCCCGTATGCGTTTGCGAGCCGACGTCAGCGCGGGGCGACGAGGCGGGACCTGTTGGTGAAGGTGCTTTGGCGGGCGATGATACTGGTCGTGCTGGGGCTGATCTGTAACCGTATTCTGAAACTGGATTTTTCAAACTTCCGGTTCGCGAGTGTGCTGGGGCAGATCGGGTTGGCGTATCTGTTTGCGTCGTTGATTGTGTTGTATGCGGGGAGTTTTCGTGCACGTTTTGTCTGGTTGATGGGTTTATTGGTGGGTTATGCGGTGGTGCAGTTGTTCGTGCCGGTGCCGGGCGTGGGTGCGGGGGTGTTGACGCCGGGGGGGATCATTAATGGTTACATCGATCGGATGCTGCTGCCGGGAAGGCTATATGGCACGGTTGACGGTGTGCAGGTGTTCGACCCGGAGGGTTTGTTGTGCATCGTGTCGGCGACGGGGATCACGCTGATGGGTACGTTGGCCGGGTCGGTGCTGCGTGACGGGAAAGGCGGGGGGACGCGCAAGGCGGTGACGTTGGCGGTGGCGGGGATGGTGTCTTTAGGGATTGGTTTGGCGGTTGCGCCTTGGTATCCGCCGATCAAGGCGGCGTGGACGACGACGTTTAACCTGCAGGCGGGGGGGATCAGCCTGATGCTGCTGGCGGGGTTCTATCTTGTCATTGATGTCTGGCAGATCAATCGCTGGACGTTCTTCTTCCGTGTCATCGGGCTTAACGCGATCACGATCTACATGGCCCCCCGGATTATTGATTTTCCACACGCTGCGGACTTCCTGTTTGGCGGTGTTGCGCCGCTGGTCGGTGTTTATGCGGCGTTGATATTGATCGCGGGTTCGATCGGGTTGAAGTGGCTGTTCTTGTGGTTCCTGTATCGGCACAAGGTGTTTTTGCGCGTGTAAAACGGAGGCGCATCGGGAGACGATCAGGGGGAAGAGTTAACCACTGGGCACAGAGGCGCAGAGAAAACGGGGGAGGGGGAGTATCCGCAGATTGCGCAGATGGCGCAGATTAGAAAGAGGCGCAACAAGTCGCGCTGATTCGTTGTGGTGTGGTGGTGAGGTTATGCGCGTTGTCGGCGGAGTGTGGTTAGAACGCCGAGGGTTAGAAGTGCGAGGGTGGTGGGTTCGGGGATGTTGGTTGTGGAGGTTGGTGGTGTGCCGGCGTTCCAGTTTCCCAGGACAGCGTTGAGGTCGTCGATGCCGACGAATCCGTCGTTGGAGGGGTCGCCGAGTTGCCATGTGCCGGGGGTGACGTTTTGGTTCCAACTGGCGAGGACGATGTTCAGGTCGTTGATGCCGACGAATCCGTCGAGGTTCAGGTCGCCAGCCAGAGCGTCGAGTGTGAGGTTAACGCTGTCGGCATCGGTGGTGACGTTGAGGATCAGGCCGGCGAGTCCGGTGCTGTTGACGATGTTGTTAAAGGTGCCGGTGAGGTTGCCTGCGAAAGTAATGAGTTCGAAGGTCATACCGGGGTTGAGTGTGAAGCCGGCTAAGTCTGTGACATCGAGTGTGCCACCGAGGCTGAGATCACCTGCGATGGCGAGTTGGTCGTGTCCGGTGCCGGGGGTGAGTCCGCCCAGTTCGATGTTGAGTGTGCTGGAAAACCCGAAGTCAACATCGCCGCCGAATTGAGAGATGGCTGGGCTGTTGCCTGGGCTGAATGTTCCCTCGAATTGAATGGTTCCGTTGCCTGTGAACGGTCCTGCACCTGAGACGTTGCCGAAGAAGACGGCGATGCTGCCGTTGTTGACGGTGATGTCTGTGCCGTTGTGTACGACGTCGTCGAAGAAGGTCGCGCGGGAGTTGCCAGAGACGATAATGGTGTCCTGGTTATCGACGTTGCCGAGGATGTCGGTGTTGCCGCTGAAGGCGAGGGTGCCGAAGGCGTTGGTGAGTGTGCCATCGACGATGAGTGTGCCGTGGCCGATGATGCGTCCCGGGAGGGGTACGCCGAGTAGTTCGCCGTTGATGAGGTCGCCCTTGATTTCGAGAGTGCCGCCGAGCAGTTCGATCTGTGCGGGGTTGGCTGCGGCGTTGCTGTTGACTAGGAAGGTGGTGCTCGCGAGGTCGTCGATGGTGAGTTGATCGCCTGCGGCGACACGGATGGTGCCGTTATTGAAGACGTTCGCGGCGATCAGGCCGTCACCGGTTATTAAGGCTCCGGGGTTGTTGGTGAGTGAGTTATCCGCGCGGACCGATCCGCCTGTGGTCAGGTTGATGGTCGCGTTGTTGAAGACCCGGTTAGCGGCGTGCAGTGCGCCGCCGATCTGTATGGAGCCGTTGTTGGTGAGGTCGATGCCGACATCGAGGATGCCGTTGCCGATGACCTGGCCGTTATTGGTCATGTCGTTTTGTGCGGTGACCTGTAGGCTGTTGGCGAGGTCGATGGTGCCGTTGAGAGTGAAGGTTGATTCCTGGGAGATGAAAGAGCCTTCGCCGGTGATCCGGCCGGAGGATTGGATATCGGTGGTGTTGGAGACGATCAGTGAGCCGGTGGGGCTGATATCCAGTGAGCCGGTGCCGATGGCTGCGCCGAGGGTGAAGTCCTGAACGGCGGTGGTGTTGGACATGCCCGAGACGGTGCCTCCGAATTGGGGTTGGATATCGATCGAAATCGCGGAGGAGGGGGGCACTGCAGACTTATCCCAATTCGAGGAAGAGAAGAAGTTACCGCCAGCGGCGGCTGTCCAGACGACCTCGGCGAATGAAAATCTATAGTTGTCTACCCCGAATGCGTTTGCGGTGCCGCTAATTTTCTCGATTTTTACCGAGTCCACGAATTCTGTGAGGGTGAGTTTGTCCCATTCCCCGTTGATGTTTCCCGTGGTTGTGATGGAAACGGTTCGGATTTCGGCGACCGATCCATTTAGGAAACCGGTTGCCCTTAGAGTCATGTCGACGACCGGCCCAAATTCCGGGACGCCGACATCGACACTGAAGCCGGTCACGGCGGTGTCGAAGTTGATGGTGGGTGAGCCGGTGAAATTGGTATTGATGCCGAGCAGCGCGGAGCCGTTGGTGCCGCGTAGTTCCCAGTTGCCGACATCGCCGTTGCCCTGTCCGCCTACGACGCCGTGGTATTGGCCTGTGAAGGTGACGCCGAGGTCTGCTTGGTAGAAGGTCGCGGGGTTGCTGGATTCACCGAGCGCGGCGTAGGCGTCGTCGAAGCGCACGGTGGTGGCGGGTGCGTCCTGGCAGATCACGCCTGATGCAAATAACGCCACAACGATCCCGACGAGGATTGGCCGATGGTTTTCCATGATTGAAATTTCTTTCTAAGTTTATGTTTCCCGCCCTGGAACCCGGGCTGAAACGCGCGGGTCTGTCCAGCGGCATTTTATAGGTAAACCAGGTGGGCGTCCATCATTTTTAGCAGACAAACCGGCAATATCTGTGTTTTAAGAGGCATTGGACCAGCAAAGATGTGGAGGTTGTTTTACTTATCTGGATTGAGTTGCCGGGGTGAAGTACCGCTGTTGGTAGCGTAGCGAGACGCCGACCAGGGCGATGAGGACGGGGACTTCAACCAGCGGGCCGATCACGGCGGCGAACGCGACACCGGATTCGATGCCGAAGACCGCGACCGCGACCGCGATCGCCAACTCGAAGTTGTTGCTCGCGGCGGTAAAACTCAGCGTCGCGGTCTTGGGGTAGTCGGCTCCGGCTTTTCTGCTCATAAAGAAGCTGACCAGAAACATCACCACAAAGTAGATCAGCAGCGGTACAGCAATCAGCAGCACGTCCCACGGCCGGGCGATGATCCGTTCACCCTGCAACGCGAACATCACAAGGATCGTAAACAACAACGCGATCAGCGTGATCGGTGATATCTTCGGGATGAACTTCTTCTCGTACCAGTCGCGCCCCCGGGCTTTGACCAGAACAGATCGGGTCAGCATGCCGGCAAAGAACGGGATGCCCAGGTAGATCAAGACGCTCACGGCGATCTGCCCCATCGTGATCTGAACCACGCCGCCTTCAAGCCCCAGCATCGGCGGGAGGAGGGTGACGAAGACCCAGGCGTAGACGCTGTAGAAAACGATCTGGAAGATGCTGTTGAACGCGACCAGGCCGGCGCAGTACTCGCTGTCGCCCTTGGCCAGTTCGTTCCAGACGATGACCATGGCGATACAGCGGGCCAGGCCGATCATGACCAGGCCGATCATGTATTGGGTCCAGCGGGGGTCATCGCCGAGTATGGCAGGGGCAAGGAAGCCGAAGAACCCGATCGCCAGGGCGGTCATGAGGATCGGGCCGACGATCCAGTTTTGAATGAGCGACAGGCCCAGGATCTTGGTGTTGCGGAAGACGTCGGGGAGTTCTTCGTAGCGTATTTTCGCAAGCGGCGGGTACATCATGAGGATCAGCCCCAATGCGATTGGGATGCTGGTGGTGCTGTCAGGTGAGAGCTTCATCTTCCCCAGCGCCCCGGCGAAGGCCGGCACAAAATACCCCAAAGCCACGCCGATCCCCATCGCCAGGAAAATCCACAGCGTCAGGTAGCGGTCGAGAAAGGACAAGCTCTTGGTGATGCTTGTTGTCATGATTTATACCTCGGTGGTGTCCGGATACCTTTGGTTCACTAAGCGGGTTCTTTGGAAAACTTGTTGTTGATCGAGATCACGCAAAGCCACGGCCGGTAAATCGGCCTCAGCCAGGTTTATTTAGGGGTCTTTACGAGTGAATCGGGCAGTGTCTGGATAAACGTGCGGATCTCGTCGCGGACTCGTCGGTAGTGACTGAGCGCCTTGTCCGGGTCGGTCTCCTGTGCTGCGAGTCTGGGCGGGTCGTCGAAGCCGACGTGGATGACCTCGGCTTTGTCGGGGAACATCGGGCAGGTCTCGTGGGCGTGGCCACAGACGGTCACGACGTAGTCGAACGTCACATCCTTGAGTTCGTCGAGTGTCTTGCTGGTGTGGGCGCTGATGTTCACGCCTGCCTCTGCCATGACCTTGACGGCGTTTGGGTTCAGGCCGTGCTTCTCGATACCTGCGGAGTAGGGGTTGATCGAGTCGGACTTGAGGTGGCGTGCCCAGCCTTCCGCCATCTGCGATCGGCAGGAGTTTCCGGTACACAAAAACAATAGGTTCAGCTTGCGTTGTAACACGCGGTGAGTTCCTCTCTGTCTTGCTTGCGGATGCAGCACAAGGCCTTGGCGTCCTTGGCGATTGTCTTTTCGTCATCCAGAGCGTTCAGTGTCCATCGCAACGCCTGCCGGACGATCGGTGTGGCACCTCGGCTGGCAAGCCGGTAGTAGTGCCAGCGTCCGTCCTTCCGCCGTTGAATCAGCCCCGCCTGTTGGAGGATCGTCATGTGTTTGGAGACGGTCGAGGGTGCCAGGCGCAGCACCTCGATGATCTGGCAGACGCAAAGCTCGCCGTCGGCGAGGCTCATCAGTGCGCGGACGCGTGTCTCGTCGCTGAGTGCCTTGGTGATAAGGAGGTAGTCTCGCATCGCATGATCCCATAATTCGTCAGATAACGAAGTGTATCCGGTCGCGCTGATATGTCAAGCCGTTTGTGTGGTGTTTGGGGTATGAGCGGAGCGTTTGACCGCAGAGGAGCCGGGAAGACAGTAGAAGACGGGGGGAGGGGAGTATCCGCAGATTGCGCAGATGACACAGATTAAGAAGGGGACGCGACAAGTCGCGGCGCTTCGTGGGGCGGATTATTTCTTCGTCTTGATTTTCTCGGTGTTTCTGTGCCTCAGTGGTGAGATTCTATTCTGTATTT
This sequence comes from Planctomycetota bacterium, assembly GCA_024279275.1. Classification (GTDB taxonomy): domain Bacteria; phylum Planctomycetota; class Phycisphaerae; order Phycisphaerales; family Phycisphaeraceae; genus JAJRRS01. The sequence goes on from JAJRRS010000043.1 coordinate 8,784, forward strand.
CCGTAGTTTAGCGTTCCGCTATTGAAGCCGTCTTGATTTTCCAAGCCTCACGATTCACCGGCGGTAGCGGCAGCCACGGGATCGTCGGGACCGGGTCGGGCCGGTGTGCTGTTGATCCGCCATCTAGCCGGGGCGATCCGCTACAAAGTCCCGTCACCAGTCATACCTTTTGAGCATGACGTTGCGTGGGGGCAGCCCGCGAGTCCCGGTCCTTTTAATCTTTGGATACTCAGGGTAGCTGTCGATCGCCGTCGTGAGGTTGTCAGCAGGTGTGATTAAAAATAAGTCACGCCTCCACTGTTGGTGGAAATGACGGGGTTGTGCGCATGGATGCGGTTGGAGAGTTTGTTTTTAGTGGCTAAGTCTTGCGGGCAAGAGTGGTAAGGGGATGTGCGTTGTGGCGAATTTTTGAGTGTAAAATCGTCGGGGATGTGCGCACGGGGACGGTCGGAGGGGGTGGGCGGTGAAGGTGTGGCGGATGCTGAGGGAGACAAGAAAGGTGAGGAGGCCAAGGCGGGGGCACGGAGTCACAGAGACACGGAGGAAGACAGGGGAAGGGACGTTGTGTTGTATGTGGCCGGTGGTGCTTGCGTGCCGAGGTTTTGTAAGAACGGTGTTTGATGCCGTTTTTTACCCGGAGGGCTGGTCACTCTAGCTCGGCTTCCGAACCGGCAGACGGGTTTTTGTAACACAAGATGATATCTCGAACCATATTCATATCATACTCGGACCCAGAACACGACAGCCAGCGATAGCGCTTTCCTGATTTTAAGATTAGATGCAAGGCAAATACGTCTTGCCCGGAATTTTCTAGTTCTCCCTTGTGGACAACATCAACAGAGTCAATCGAGTCAATACACAAGAACTTTTCGTGCTTCAATCCAAACATGTTTCTTACGACTGCAATGCCACCCGTATCAATAACTAATTCCCCTCTATGCAATGCACGTATTGCAAACGCGATTCCCACGAGTCCAAACACAATCCCACCAAATATAGTTTCAGCGGACAACCCCGCATTGTCATATATGAATACCTGTATTGAAATGTATACAAAGCCAATCCCCATAATAAGCATTCCGACTGAGTAGGAGTACGCCTTGTATACTACGCCCCCATCGGGATGCATGGTTGCGAGTCTGTCATCGCACATAGCCTGGACGCGCTCAGTCAAGACACTTGTAACGGTCTTGAACTTATAATCACTTTTGCCCACAGCGATCTCCTGATTATCAAATAAATGACCCCTCGAACTCGAAGCACAAACCCCATACGCATGCCTTAGGATACCATCTTCCACCATTATTCCGCGCCCGCCAGATGAGGGGAAACTCAAATTCGGCAAATGGCCGAGGTGGGATTTCACTATATTCTTGCACGTGGACCGGATCGCAGCTTGCGGTTTGGGGGTGAGGGTGTGGTTGATGGGCACCTCTAAAAAATTTAAACCTAAGATATTGATCAAGCCTCGCGAAGCCGCAAGCGGCTCTTTCTCAACGAAGCTTCTATTTTAGAGGTGGCCTGATGATTGTAAGGCGCTAAACCGCAAGCGGGGTTTGGATATGTGTTGTGGGGTGGGGTTGTGGATGAGGGGGATGAGTGATTGGGGAGACCCCGGCCAAGGCCTTTGGCCATGACCGGGCTTTGGGGGGGGGCGGGTGTGACATATATGGGGGCGAGGCGTGACCCTGTCTGTGAGGGATGCGGGTGATGATCTAAAGCATGATGGGCCAGACGTTTTTAATTGTGGTTTTGTTGCTGCTTCTGCTGGTGAATGCGGTGGGGGTGTTTCAGGTAGGTGTGTTGTGGCGCATTTTTTTCTGAAAACGGTAGGCTATGTGCGTGCGGGATCGGCGGGATAGACTATGTGAAGTTCAAGACGGGGTGCTTCAGTGAGAATAAGAACAGGCGAGAAGCTGAGGCGGCGGGGGGGCTGGGTTTTATGGTTTTATTTTCTCTCGACTCGCGAAGTTGCAAGCGGATTTTCCGTGGCTCAAAGCCAATCATTAAAAATGGTCATAATGAAATTGTTTTAACGACAGGGTTGTCATGAGTAAGATTAAGAGTTGTTGCCTGGTAATCCAGGTGATGTGTGTGACGGGCGTTTTGTCGGTGAGGGTGGTTGGTCAGCCGGTGGTTGAGTCGGCGCCGCCGAATGTTTTGTTGATCGTGGTTGATGACCTGAATACGGACATCGGTTGCATGGATGGGGGTGGGATTACGCCGAATATAGACGGGCTGGCGAGTCGGGGTGTGCTATTTACCAATGCTCACTGCAACAGCCCGGTGTGCAATCCGTCGCGTTCGAGTTTCCTTACGGGGATGCTGATGCCGAACATCGGGGTGCGTACCAACCGGAGTTACTTCCGAGACGTGCCGGGTAACGAAGACGTGGTCACATTGCCCGGTCACTTCCGCGATCATGGCTATCAAGCGATCGGTGCGGGGAAGGTATTTCATTCGGGGTGGAAGAAACATCCCTTCCATGCTGCGTATAAGCTGTTGGATCGCGAGCGATCGTGGAGCGTGTACGCGGAGTTTCCGATAAATATGCCCAGGCCGATACGTCCCGAAGAGAGCTGGCACGATGGGGAGGTCAAGACGGAGAGTGGCAAGAAGTTCTGGTGGGCAAAGTCCCCATTGGGGGATGAGGCGTTTGGGGACTTCAACAATGCTGAGTATGTAGCGGAGGTGTTACGGAAGCCGCAGGACGGGCCGTTCTTTCTGGCGCTCGGTATATTTCGGCCGCACCTGCCGTTTTTCGTGCCGGGCAAGTACTTTGATCAATACCCGCTGGAAGATATCGACTGGCCGGCGGGTGTCCTGCCCGGCGATCAGGATGATCTGCCGGGGTACGGGGAACGAATCGCAAACAGGACGGGGCTGATGCCAGCGATTCTGAAAGATGAGCGGTGGAAACACGCGATCCAGGCTTACCGAGCATCGACTTCGTTCGCGGATGCGGCGGTGGGTGTGGTTCTTGATGCTTTGGAGAAAAGCCCTCATCGTGACAACACGATCGTTGTGCTCATCAGTGACCACGGGTTCCACCTCGGCGAGAAGGGCCATTGGACCAAGTTCACGTTTTGGGATCGCAGTACTCGTGTCCCCATGATTATCGTTGGGCCGGGGATTGAGCCTGGGACGTCATCGCGGACGGTTTCGCTGGTGGATTTATTTCCGACGCTGAACGAGTTGTGCAATCTGCCCGCGATCGAACGCCACGACGGCAAGAGCTTTGCCCATCTGCTTGATGATCCTGATGCGGAACACGAATCCATCGCCCGGGTATTTCATGGCAAGCGTAAGCACGAAGCGATCATTGATGAAGACTTTCGCTACATCCGCTACTACAACGGCGGTGAAGAGTTGTACGATCGCAGGTCCGATCCGTACGACTGGCACAACCTGGCGAACGACCCGGCCTACGCGGACCAACTCGAACACTACCGTAGGCTCCGATTCTTTGAGGATGCGGATATGTGAGGTGTGTTTGTGATGAGCGGAACCGCGGCAGCTTTGTGGCCTGCGGCTTGGTCCGAGGTTGATTTAAGGGTACTTGTGATGGGTCGAACCACGGCGGCTTGGGGGGGGGGTGACATGGGGGAATGGGGGTCGTGGGAATGAGGTGAGGCTAGGCAGGGGTATTTATGATTGATGATTGTAAGGCGCTAAACCGCAAGCGAGGTTTGGATACGTGTTGTGGGGTGTGGTTGTAGATGAGGGGGATGAGTGATTGGGGAGACCCCGGCCAAGGCCTTTGGCCATGACCGGGCTTTGGGGGGAGAAAGAAAGGGTGTGGGGGGGAGGGCGGTCCCACGACCGGGAGGCCATGGGCTTTGGGGGAGGGTGTGAGATATTTGGGGTTGGGGTGCGACCATGTCTGTGTGGGATGCGGGTTATGATCTGGGCATGATGGATCAGACGTTTTTGATTTTGATTTCGTTGTTGCTGCTGTTGGTGAATGCGGTGGGGGTGTTTTTGGTGTTGATGCAGTTGCCGGGGACGTGGTTGATGTTGGGGGCGACGGTGGGGGTGGCTTGGTGGCGATGGGATGGGTGGTCGGGAGTGGGGGTGATTGGTGGGTGGACGCTGGTGTTGTTGTTGGTGTTGGCGTTGTTGGGAGAGTTGGTGGAGTTTCTTGGGCCGGCGATGGGTGCGGTGAAGGAGAAGTCTTCGCGGCGGGCGGCGGTGCTGGCGGTGGTGGGGGGCGTTGTGGGTGCGATTGTGGGGACGGTGGTGCTGGTATTTTTGCCGGTGGTTGGGACGCTGATCGGGGCGGTGGTGGGCAGTGGTGTGTTTTCGATGATGGGGGATCTTTGGGCTGGGCGTGAGTGGGAATCGGCGTTGCGAGGGGGGAAGGGGGCGGCGGTTGGGCGGTTCTGGGGGGCGATTGGGAAGCTGATGATCGCTATTGGGATGTGGGTGGTGGTGGCGGGGGCTTTGGTTTGGGCTTGATGGGGTGATTGTTGAGCTGACGCGCGGATCTGCGATCCGCCGCTAAACGGGGAGGGGGGCGGGGTGTGGGTGGATTGTTGGGGAGACGGCTGCTGAAGCAGCCTCTGCCGGGGGGATTTTTGTTAGCACGGTCCAGATGTCATTGAAAAGAGTCGTGCGATTAAACAGGATGTGTGTCGTTGCATTGTGGTGGGTATGCGGCGATAATCTGTGCTTGGGTCAACTGTTGCATTTATTCACGACCCCTGCGGGCGTTTGCCTGGAGATATCAGGGATCGATTGCGGGCGTGGGTCCGCTGGTGTGCCGATATAATTGATACCTTTACCACCCCAACGCGAATAGTAGATGCTGAAGTTTCTGGTATTTGATAACGGTCGACCGGTCGATGACTGGCCTTTGCGCAACGCCTATATGGTGGGTGCGGATAGTAGTGCTGTGCGTGCGGAGATCAGCACGGCACGGGGTGCGGTGGTTTGTGAGAAGCGGGAGTCTGGGCCGGCGGCGTTGAGTCTGCTGCACCCGGTGGGCGAGCTGGGTGAGATGTCGATTCAGACGTGTCTGCTGCCGGAGCGTATTGAGCCTTACTTGTTGACGGTTGAGTTGGCTCGGCATCGTTTGATGACGCTGTACTCGAAGCTCGAAGAGTGGGCGATGTTTGATCTGGATGCGGACCATCCGGTGACCAAGCGGGGGGATAAGGCGCGGGAATTATTTATCCATTCGCTTTGCTTGCAGCAGGACGATCAGGCGAAGGCTTACCAAATTGCACAGGAGGCGTTGGAGGTGGCGTTGGATGCCAGCGAGGAGTTGGCGTTGGCGCACGCCCGGCTGTTGTTGGAGAGGCGGGTTTCAACGGGGGCGCTGCCTAAGGCGCCGATCGGTTGTGGGGTGTGTCCGGAGCATATCAACGTTGCGCTGCGTGCGGGGTTGGCGGGCAATTTTGATTATGTGCAGTTGCCGATGCCCTGGCGTTCGCTTGCGCCGCAGGAGGGTGAGAGCCGGTGGGAGACGACGGATAACTGGGTGAACTGGATTGAGCAGTCGCGTACGCCTGTGATCGCTGGGCCTTTGATTAGTTTCGAGCCGAGCAATCTGCCGGACTGGTTATATATCTGGGAACACGACTACGACACGGCTCGGGATATGGTGTACGAACACGTGGAGAACGTGGTCAAACGTTACAAGGATCGTGTGTCTGTGTGGAACGTGGTTTCGGGGCTTCACGTTAACAGCCATTTCACGTTTAACTTCGAGCAGTTGATGGACCTGACACGGATGACGACGATGCTGGTCAAGAAGCTGCAGCCTAACGCGAAGGTGTTGATTGAGATTCGTCAGCCTTTTGGCGAGTATTACAGCACGAACCAGCGGTCGATTCCGCCTTTGATGTATGCGGATCTTATAGTGCAGTCGGGTATCCAGTTCGATGCGTTTGGTATTCGTTTGCTGATGGGGCAGGCGGTGTCGGGGCAGTACACGCGGGATCTGATGCAGGTGAGCCAGATGCTCGATCAGTTTTCGGTGTTTAATAAGCAGGTGCATCTGACGATCGCGGTGCCCAGTGCGCCGGTGACGCAGATGATGATTCCGGCGTCGGAGACCGGTGAGCCGATCGACCCGGCGAGCGGTCACTGGCGTCGGCCTTGGTCGCCTCAGGTTCAGGGGCACTGGTTGGAAGCGGTGTGTCAGATTGCTACGAGCAAGCCTTTCGTGGATGCGGTGGCGTGGCAGGACCTGGCGGATCATCCGGATATGGAATTGCCGTTGGGTGGGTTGCTTGGTGATGAGTTTGCTACCAAGGCGTCGCTGCGTCGGATGATAGGTTTCAGGCGTGGTTTGTTGGCGGGTGCTAGTGCTGCGCCTCAGCCGCCGCCACCTGTTGCAGCGCCCCCGGTCCCAGGATTGGCACCGGACCCGGATGAGGCGACGGAGATGAATAACGGGCAACATATCTGAGCCGGCTATTTCGGAGTGGTTCATGTCGGCATCAACACGAGCAATGGCGTATCTGGTGGGGGCATTCCTGCTGGTGGTGCTGTGGTGGTCGGTGAGGCATCCTTTGCAGCGTGAGGCTGATGAGTTGGGGCGGTTGGCTAAGCGGACGGGGTTTCGGGTTGAGTTAAAATCTGCGGATGCAGCGACGCTTGAGTTGTTGCCTGGGGTTGGTGCGGGTATCGCGCGGCACATCGTTGATGCTCGGGAGGATGGTGCGGTGTTCGGTGGGCCGGAGGATCTGGATGCGGTGAAGTTTGTTGGGCCGAGTGTGATCGGGCGTGTGGGGCCTTGGGTGTCTTATGGTGAGGTTGATGGTGCCGAAGTTTTAGAAAGTTTTGAGACTGGGCTTGGGGAATAGTGAGGTGAGAATGCGCTGGGGTGACGCGCGGATCTGTGATCCGCCGCTAAACGGTGAGCCTGGGTGTGACGTGTATGGTTGATCTGTTCTATACGCGTGGAATTCATACACGCACGAGTCTTTTCGGGATTGGTCTAACTGTTCGGGGGGAGTCTGTGATTAGAGAAAAGAAAAAACCCACGCCCCAATTAGGGGCTGTGGGTTTGAGCATTGCGCGGACAGCTCAAATGCGTTGCGTGGTTATGCCAGTGGTCGCAGTCCCTTGGGGCTGACTGCTGCGATGCGTGGGATGAGCTTGCGGGTAGGGCGTTCTCTGAGCTTACCGGAGTTGGGTCCGAGTCTGGGCTTTGGGAGGATATTTGCCTTGGCCCTGGCGGTTGCACCGTGATGGATAATCAGGCTTTTGCCGGTGAGTTCGCCGATGGTCAGGCTTTTGCCTGTCAGTACGATGGCGCCGTAGACGACGGCCTGGCCCTCGAATCTGCCGGTGTTGGTGAACTGTCCGCAGACCAGCCGACCGATCATCTCGCTGGGGCTGGAAAGCTCGACGTGCCCCATGGTGGAGACGTCGCCTTGCATCCGTGCCCGCAGAGTCAGGTCCTTGAACTCAAGGGGGCGTGTGCAGGATGGGCAGCGCACGGACATAGCCCGTGCGGAGACTTCAAATGCACGCCCACAGTGCGGACAAAGAACCCGACGCTGATGGCGAGGCTCGGGCCTGCGCGGATGGATCGTTGCCAGGGCGGGTCGCAGTGGCATGGTTAGGTATTAACCGATCCCGTTGCCGTTGCGTGCGCTGAGCACCTTGGGGCGGCGGCGTTGGAGGATTTGGTTGACCGAGCCGGGGACGGTGGTGATCGGGGCAGGGTCTTCCTGCTGGTCCTGATCCTGACCGATGGAGCTGGCTGGCTGGGTCATGCCTTGGTCGAGGCTGCTGAGTGCATCGTGCTCGTCGTTCTGCTTGAGAGCTTCCTTGGCAGCCTGGATGGCTTTGGGGCCGACGCAGACATCGCCTTGGAAGGTCGCGCCTTCGACAATGTTCAGGCGGCTGGTGTAGAGCTGGCCCACCAGTTGTGCGCCGGGGAGCAGTTCGACCGCGTCCTCGACGACAACGTCAGCTTCGGCGTGGCCTGCCAGTCGCAGGGCACCGGCGATGATCATGCCGGAGACCTGGGATGATTCGGACAGTTCGAGGGTGCCGGTAACGCGGAGCGTCCCGGTGAACTGGCCCATGATTAGTGCGTCATTGTCGAGGGTCAGTTCACCGCTGATACGGCAGTCCGGACCCAGGACAGTCTTGCTTGTTCGCGCGTCGCTCATCTGTAAAACTCCTTCTAGGGATGCCGCCGAACCGCTTCGGCGAAGCATCCATTTCATCGGGTTATGACGGTGATTAATCCAAAACAAAATTTGCCCGCGATGGTCGGGTCGGTGGGGCGGTATTCTCGGACGCGGGTGAGATTCGAGTCGTGCTGGTGCCGGTGTGGGCTTGGGGGTATCGTGACGGGTATGGACGCGATGAGACGGATGCGGATATTGAAGCAGCATGTGCAGACCGACCGGATGCTGGGTGTGGGGGCGGTGCCTTTAGGGGCGGCGCGGGATCAAGAAGCGTTTGGGGGGGCGGGAGCGGCTGGGGGAGGAACCGCGGCGGCTTCGCAGGCTGCGGTTTGGGGGGGGGATGCGGGTGCGCGGGGTAGGTCGGCGGTGGCGCTGCCGGTGATGGATCGTAAGCAAAAGATCGAGGCGTTAAGTGCGCTGGACGAGCGGGAGGTGCGTGGGTGTACGAAGTGTGTGTTGTGTGAGGGGCGTATCCAGACGGTGTTCGGGGAGGGCGATCCTGATGCACCGATCATGTTTGTGGGTGAGGGGCCTGGTCAGAATGAGGACGAGCAGGGTCGGCCGTTCGTTGGGCGGTCGGGGGATTTGTTGGAGAAACAGATTGAGGCGATGGGGTTTGAGCGTTCCCAAATCTATATTGCGAACGTGGTGAAGTGTCGTCCGCCGAATAACCGCACGCCGTTGGCTGGGGAGGTCGAGGCTTGTTCGGATTATTTGCGGAGGCAGATCGAGATCATTCGGCCGAAGGTGATTATTACACTCGGTGGGCCTGCGGCGAAATTGGTGCTGGGTGTGAAAGAGGGGATCACGCGGATCCGAGGGCAGTGGCATGAATACCCGGGTGTTGAGCCTGCGGTGCCTGTGATGCCTACGTTTCACCCGGCGTATTTGCTGAGGCAATACACCAAGGAGAATCGGGCGATGGTGTGGTCTGATCTCAAGTCGGCGTTGGTAAAGCTGGAAAGCTAGGGGATTGGGTAGGTCCGGGGCCTTTGTATTATTTCACCTTTGATGCCACGGAAACCCGCTGGCACGGCTGTTGCATGGGTTTGAGGCTGTCTATCCCAGATTTTCCCATGTAAACATCATGTAAACATCAAGTGTATTTCGATTGATGCGAGGGTGCAAGGAAAACTATAGAGTTCTTTGTAAAAAACCATTGGCGGGCGTTGTAAATTTATCTATATCTTGATACTCTTATTGGCCTTATATTCCCCCTTGAAATTCGAGGCGGAATCTCACCTTTGGCGTTCTATTTAATTTACATAATATAATATAATATTATTGTATCCAGAAAGAAGGTTCGTAATGGAGATTGAACTTGACGGGCATCGTTACCGGATTGAGTTAAGTCCGGAGCCTTTTGATGATGGCGAGCATGTCCGTTACGACAGGCAGACGCAAACGGTTGAGGTGAGTCATGATCTGGAGCCTCATAGGCGTATGAGTCTGGTCGCGGGTTTTCTATTAACAGAGAGCCAGCGTGTTGCGTATCAGCGGGCGGCGGCGAGCCTGATGTCTTCGGTTGTGGATGGGGCCATCCGAGATGGATTAGGCACGCTTCGCCAGCGAGGCGTTCAGAGCTACAAACTCGTAACGACGCCTTGGGACCTGGATGCACGTTTCGGTGTTTCGCCGGAGTTTTCGGCGTCGCGTATTGTGGAGCCTGGGGGCGAGGGGCTGATTATTCGGACGGACAGAGATGTGTCTGTGCCTGCGTTGGCTTCGTGGGGGGCCGAAGGCTCGGGTGACGTTACGAGCGCGAGCGTGGAGGACGAGTTCTGGTCCTTAAATGTAGAAACACACCGATGCCTGGTTCCTGCGACGGGCTGGTTTGATTATGTGCCTAAGAACCCGGTGATGTATCTGTTGTCGTCGGCCTCGCTGTTTGCATTCGCCGGGGTCTGGGGCCATGTTCTTAACGCGAACGGCGAGAAGCGTCTGGTGTTCACGGTCCTTACCACCGAGCCGGGCAACGGCGGTTCTATTGGGCCGGATTCGATGCCGGTCGTACTGGCGGCGGACGAATACGCACCTTGGCTTGATCCGACCAGTGATGCGTCCAAGTTGATTAAAAGAATCCGCACGCCATGGCCTAAGCAGGATCTGGTCCGCATGGAATTGGAGTAAGTGCCAGGGCTGTTTTCTTCGGTGCGTGATCGATTATCATCATCAGTTGCTTACGGCTGGTGACCATCAGCTTCCGGTAGATGCTTTTGACGTGGACGTGGATGGTGTGAGGCGATCGCCCGACGGCTTGGGCGACCTCGCGTTCGGTTTCCCATAGACGTAAGCGGTTGAGTACCAGCAATTCGGTTTTGCTTAATCGGGCCAAGAGTTCATCGACGGATGGGGCTATAGTTGTGATTGGGCCTAGTCGGTCGGCGTTGTGCCAGGCCAGGTGTTTTGCCCATTGTGCGTGGGCGTGTTGCACGTCTTTGGTGATTACGGGGTACAGATGTTTGAGCATCCAGACGTTGTTGCCACCGAATGGGGCGTGGCTCCCGCATCTGAGATATACGATCGAACATGTGCCCCGGGGGGGCATGGCAAAGCGCAGGCTTACGGCATCGACGACGCCGCCCATGGTGTGCAACGGCTTGAAGCAATCCATGAATGAGGCGCGGTCGTTCAGTGATTGGGGTATGGGTCTGGATACCCCGTTGCCGGGTGTTTGGATGAATCGGTCAGAGAAAGGCGAGTCGTTCCCCAGCGGCCAGTGTTGCAGGTCCGGTCTGGGTTTTGAGTCTGCCGGCGGGCCTAGTTGGTAGACGCAAGCGAGGTCGTCGCTAGGTGCCTTGCCTGGCATGCGGGCGGCGATCGCGTCAGCCTGTATCGCGTATCCGGCGATCATGGCTGTTTGCAGCAGTGTGCCGCATAAGTCTGTCGTATCACTGACCGAAATCTCAGGAAGGGATTGCATGGACCGCCCTTTCGAAGGACCCTTACCCGTAACACTACTATCGGGAGGAGAAGTGAAGTGTCTTGAATGCTTATGTTATGCGCAAGACGATTTAATCTCTCGCGTTTAATTTTGATTTGTAGTATTAAAGTTTCTTAATCATTTAGACGGTGACTCTCACCTGTCGAGTACGGAATTACTTTGTGTTTATCCTTGAATGTCCGAGCGATTCTGTCTTAACGGGCCTGTGGTTTAATCAAGTATTGGACCGGCTTGAATAATCATACCATCAAAAGCAGTATTTTTATCGGCTGGATTGCTACATGTCGTATACTATCTTTTTTCGCGGGGAGTTGTAATAGAATATAATACTCTTGTTTTCGCTAGACATGTGATGTCTACGAAGTATTTGAGGATGATGGAATTTGATTCAGGCAAGTCCTTTACCTGAAATCAGATTCCACGTTGAGAACCCGCTGAGTTCCCCGGTCCACCTGCGAGCAAAACGTTTGGCGTGGTGGTTCAGGTTGAATAGTGGTTGCGTGTGTCGGTGGCAACCCGGTCTGATCGAGCGCATCAGGATGTCTACGGCGTGTGACATCGAGCTGTAGGCTGGGGATTCCAGGTCACGAAATAATCGGTTCAGGTCAAGCATATATCAAGTGTCCATTGGCCAAGATTGCGCTGCCGGTGGGGGCGTCTGCGCTTGTTCGCGAGTCTTGAGTTCTGAACTAATTTCGTCAGCCTGGGCGTGGCTGGCGGGGTGCAGTGCCATTAAGATGGCACTGGTCCGGGTAAAAACATGAAAAAAGGCACTTGCGTCATTATCCAACGTTACCGATCATGTTTGGGACGTGTCTGTTGGGACGGCTGTGGTGCCGGGCCTGTCCATACGGCTTATGGCAAAGCAGCGCATGTCTTGGGACATCCTAGATCAGGGAATAACAAATGCTTACGAACAGATCAGCCATTTTGCCAGGGTTTGTAAGTTTAGCCTGGTGTCTGCTTGTGCTGTTGGGCGGTGCGCCAAGTATGGCTCATGAGGTGGACCAGTACACGGTGCCGGCGGACGGGGAATTTACGGATTTGGGGGATTATTTTAACGATTATTTCATCCATGCGATCGAGGAGGGTGTTCGGCGGACCAACCGGCGGATCGATATGGCGTTGGATGGGGATGGGAGCCAGTTTGATCCCCGGGATAAGCGGTATGGGTCTGGGGCGTTGCGGACTTATTACACAAGCACGGGCGGGCAGGCCTTGGGGTATCTGTACTCCGGCAAGGCGGTGGCGCACTATGTGCGTAAATCCATCCCCGATGCGGTGACGCTGATTGAGGGCTTGGAGCGCGACCTGCATAGCAAGAAGGTGAAGGCGCAGTACCCCGATCAGATCGTGGCCTATCACCCGTCGGACTTCAAGTGTGTCTTTGCCAAGGCGCACTTTCCGCTGGACCCCCGGGCGGTGTTTCGGCTGTGGCGTGCATCGAGTATCAAGGTCAATGACACGTACGCGGGGACGGATAAGATCGGGCACTTCGTGGATATGGGCTACAACTATTACAAGGTGTATACCCGGCTGCGTGAGAAGAAAGGCCTGAGCAAACGCGAGGCGATGTACGGTGCTGCACATGCTTTTGACAGCGGGATTATGTCCGAGTCCTCGATCCTGGGTTACGCGACAGCGGGGGCCTATTCCAATGCGGATATGACCGCGAACTACGTCGGCTGCCTGTTCTACCGCAACCTGACCGAGCCGGTCCGGCTCAAAGGGAAAATCCGTCCGCCCATCGTCGTGCGCAGTGGGGACTATTGGAAGCTCAACGATTATGTGAAGGGTGAGCCTGATTTTTTCTCATGGTTTATCTCAGACCACTACGACGAGGTGTTGAACCCCAGCCATTACGAGCGGGGGATGCGTGGGGCGATGCGTAAGGCCATCACCAAGCGGTACGAAAACCTGATGCGGTGGTACGCCCCGGAAGGTAAGGATCGCCAGGCACCCGGGTATTTCCGCGACAAGGTCTACGAATTGGCCACCTACTACAACAGCGACTACAGCCACTCCGGCAAGTTCGAGCAGCTTATTAACCTTGACGATATTGCCCTAGAAATCGAGGCGGAATAAGCCGATTGGCCGGGTCGCGGCAGACTTCGGGCGGCACGCACGGCATGATCTCGCGGGTGAATACAATATAACTGTATAAATAGCATTGCTTTGACGGTTTATTTGCGTGCATATTTCAAGCCAGCCGGGTTCTATCTCGCACTCAAGTCATACGCCGTTTAGGGTCGATAACCTCATTGTGGGGCGGTTTTAGGCCGTCCCCATCGAGGCAAAACCCCCATGGGAACAATCACCACAGGCACCGGCCTGATCAGCGGCATTGATATCGCTGGTTTGATCGATCAGCTCATCGCTCTTGAAACGCGCCCCAGGGTGCTTGTCGAGCAGCGTAATGCTGTGCTTACCGCGCAGCAGACGGCTTTTCAGGATGTGAACGCGAAGCTGCTTGGCCTGAAGTTCAATGTCGATAGTCTCACCGGCAGCACGACCTTCACGGCGACCACGGGGAGTACCTCGAACGAATCGGTGTTGACGGTTTCCAGTGGGCCTGGGGCTGTGCCGGGGAATTACGGTTTCACGGTTGATCGGCTGGTCGCCAGTCAGCAGGTATTGAGCAAGGGTTTCAAGGACATCGATAAGACTTCGGTGGGTTCGGGGACGTTTACGTTTGAGAACAGCCTGGCCCGGCTTGATTCGGATACGCGGCTAAGCGACCTGAACGGCGGGGCTGGGGCGAGCCGGGGGCTGATCCGGGTGGCCGACCGATCGGGCGCGGTGGGGCTGATCGATCTGTCCCGGGCGATTACGATCGACGACGTTATCGAAACCATCAACAGCGCGACCAACGTGAGTGTCCGCGCCAGTGTCTCGGGCGACGGCCTGACGATCGCCGACAATACCGGCTTGGGTTCGGGCAGCCTGACCATCACCAACGTCGGGCTATCTGATACCGCGACGGGGCTGGGCATCGTGGGGACTACGACCACCGGTGAGATCGTCGGCACAGATGTTAATTTCCTGGGCGAAGACACTTCGCTGGCGGCGATCAATGACGGCGTCGGGATTGATATCCGCAACGCGGTGTTGCCGGAGTTTTCTATCTTCGGCGGGGATAACACTGAGTACAAGATCGATCTTCTGAGTGAAACCACGCTTGGCGAGGTCATCGACACGATCAACGCTGCGACCGGCGGGGTGATCGTCGCTTCGATCGCGGCTGACGGCGTGAGCCTGACCCTGACGGATACCGGCTCCGGCGGGGCGAACTTCAAGGTGGTGGCTGGGTCGGGTACGGCGGCTGCGGACCTTGGGCTTTCCGGTGATGATGCCGACGGCGACAAGCAGATCAACGGCGACCGTATCCTGGCGGGGATTAATTCCAAGCTGTTGTCCAAGCTTAACGGCGGATCGGGGCTGGGGGGGACGACGGCGCTGGCCAGTCAGCTTACAGTTGGGACGCCTTTGGCCGATCTGTTTAATGGTGCGGGGGTCGCCACTGCGGGTAGTGGTAATACGCTAAGAGAGCTGGTGATCTACGACCGGGCTGGTACTGTCGGGCCTCCAAATTCGCCCTATACCATTGACTTGGATCCCTCGAACACGGTGGGCGATTTAATCAGCCTGATCGATGCTGGCACGGGAGGTACAGTAACAGCGTCGATCAGTGGTAACAGTCTTGTCCTGACCGACAACACCGGGGGTAGCGGCAACCTCCGTGTCTTCGACAACCCCGGATCGACATCGACGATCATTGCCGACCTGGGATTAACGATCAACGCTGCCGTGGGTTCGGTCACGGGCGTTGATACAAGTCCTGTTCCAACAGCGACCACCCAGTCCGGCGCGGGTCAGGTTTCGTTTCAGGACCGAGTTGGCGTAACGTTTACCGCGGACCTGACGAATGCCCAGAGCGTCACTGATATCATCGACGGGATTAATGCGGCCAGCGAAACGGCGGGGTCGGGGATCACGGTTGCGTTGAACCGTGCGGGCAACGGGCTGACCTTGTCGGACAGTTCTGGTGGGACGGGTGACATCATCATCAGCGACACGACCGGGGCGACGGCGACCAATCTTGGGTTTTCCGGCACGTTTACTGCCGACGAGGTCGAGTCGGGGAACCTGCAGTATCGGTATCTGACTGAGGGGACGAGTCTCACTTCGTTGGGGTTTGTGCCGGGCAAGTTCACGATTACTGATAGTAACGGGCTGACGCGGCCGATGAACCTGGAGCAGGGGGAGCAGACTATTTCGGATGTGTTGCAGGATATCAACGGCCTGGGGCTGGCGATTAACGCGCGCATCAATGACAACGGCGACGGGATCATCCTTGAAGATACCAATGGTGGCAATCAGGCGGTGGCGATCAAGGTCGAAGAGTCCGGCTCGGGCACGGCGGCGAGCCTGGGGCTATTGGGTGAAGCTGCTGCGGCGGGCGATGACCTGGATGGTAGTTTTGAGAAGACCGTTGATTTTACCAGTGACTTGATGACGGACTCGACTTTGTTATCTGCGCTTAAGGGCGGCGACGGGATCGACTTCGATGATGCTAACCCCGACTTCTCGATCACGACCAAGAGCGGGACCGTTTACGAGATCGATCTGACGGTTGGTGTCACGACCGTCGGGGAGTTGCGAGCCGCTATCGTGGCGGTTACGGGCACCGATGTCTCGGTCACGATCCAGGGTGATGGCACGGGGCTGGTCCTGACCGACAACACGCCCGGCAACGGCAAGCTCTCGTTCGAGGCGTTGAACAACTCCGAGGCGCTGGGCGATCTGGGTTTCAAGGATGACGATGACGGTGACGGGGTTTCCGAAGCCAACTCGCTGGTGGAGGCGACCACGCTCAAGGATCTGGTGGATTTGATTAATGAATCTGATGTGGGGGTTTCGGCGGCGATCATCAATGACGGCTCGCCGGGTGCGCCGTTTCGGATGATCCTCAGCGCAAGAAATCCCGGCTCGGCTGGGGCGTTTGTGTTCGACGACGGCGGGGCCGGTTTCAAGACTTCGACTTTCAGCGAGGCGCAGGACGCGGTTATTTTCTTTGGGTCCAGCGATCCGGCGAAGGCCCAGGTTATTACTTCCACAAGCAACACGCTGGATGGTGTGATCCCCGGGGCGACTATCACACTGCTATCGACCAGTGACCAGCCGGTGCAGGTTACGATTGCGCAGGACGACGGGGCTGTGGTGGCGGCGGCGCAGTCTTTCGTCGATGGGTTCAACACCCTGATGTCGACGATCGATACCTACGATTCTTTCAACTCAGATTCCGAAGAGCGAGGTCTGCTGCTGGGCGATTCGGCGTTGGTGCAGCTTAAGAATCGGCTGTTCTTCTCGATTATTGGTCGAAGCAACGATCTCTCGGGCAGTTTTAGTTCTCTGGCACAGGTCGGGATCACCGTGGGCGGCGGATCGACCCTCAGGCTGGATACCGCGAAGTTTCAGGATGCCTTGAGTACTGATCGTGAGGCAGTTAATAATCTGTTTACGTTTAAGGTGACTGAGAAGGACGACGACGGCAAGACTGTGATCACGGCCAAGGGTGTGGGTGTGGCTATTGACGAACTGCTCAAACGGCTGACCGATGATGAGAACGGCATCATCGAGAGCCGGGTGTCGTCGATCGATCGGCAGATCGAGTTGAACAAAGAGCGGATCGAGAGCCTGAATGCGTCCTTGGAATTGAAGCGTGCCCGCCTGGAGGCGCAGTTTGTCGCTATGGAGCGTGCCTTGGCGCAGCTGCAGAGTCAAAGCTCCGCGTTGTCGAGTTTCCAGCCGGTGAGTTTTAACAGCAACCGCTAGCCGTGAGCCAAAGCGAGTCCCTCTCCGCTTATCGGGCCTGGGGGAAGCACTTAGCTAACGGACCCATAGCACCCTTGCCGATATCACAGGTACCGGCGACCCGATTTTAAGCCGGCAAGGAACAGCCACGCGATGAGTCAGAAGCCGGTCAATCCGTACCTCAAGACCAAGATCATGACCGCCAGCCCCGAACAGTTGCGGCTGATGTTGTATGACGGTGCGCTGAAGTTTTGCCGGCAGGCGAAGATCTCGCTGGAGAAGAAGAGCTACGAGGAGAGCTACAACAACCTGATGCGGTCGCAGAAGATTGTGCTGGAGCTGTCTACCAGCCTTAACCACGACGCCGACCCTCAGCTATGCCAACGGCTCAGCGCGTTGTACACCTACGTTTACCGCCTGCTGGTTGATGCCAACATGAAGCGTGAGACCGGGATCGTTGATGAGGCGATCAAGCTCATTGAGTACGAGCGGGAGACCTGGCAGATGCTCATGAAGAAGCTCGCTGGGGAAGGCAAGCCGACCGATGCATCTATCACCACCGCGCAGCAGACGGCGATCAGCAGTTTGTCGCAGAGTGCGTGACGGCGGCGGGCATACCGAAATACCTGATTGAACCTGACAGCCCCGGCCTTGGTCGGGGTTGTTTATTTGCACAGGCGCATCAATCATCAGTAAAGCTGGACATGATCAGGCACACGGTTCCCAAGCCGATCAACAGGCCGGGTATCCGAAATCCCAAGCGTAGACCGAGTCTGGGTAAGAGGAAGAAGCCGAATGTGCCCAGAACATAGCAGGCAAGGCCGCTTGCTATCAGGCAAAACTTCTTGTTGATGACGATGGCGTTGCCGTGCCGTTCTACAAGTCCGGAACGATTCCTAGGAGATTCATTCGGTCCGATGGATGTGGGTTTGTTGACCTCCCAAGCGATCGTCTCACGCCAACGGTTGTCTTCTCGGACATAGCTGGTGAATAGATCGATAGCCATATCCAACTCGATCGAATCATCGCCGGAATTAAAGTGCTGATTAGCACCACTCTCTCGGTATTCAACGTAAAAGCCATTTTTAAGGGTGCCTGAGCACTGCATAAATGATTTGGGGCCACGCTCCATTATCATGAAGCCATCGGCGGATTCATCGAGCATACGGAGTGTATTCTTGATGTCGCTAGGCGTAGGGTGGCCGACTACGGAGTGATCGCCGACGGTCATACGAAAAAGGCTGCTGGTGTTCTGGTTGTTTGTCATCCCGAAAATCCAATTGCGTAACAGGTGAACCCTGTGCTATATGTCATATCACAAGCCCACAGCTTGACGCGCTCTCGTTATCACATCCGCAACTTTCTCTTGTGCTGCGGCGGCACCGTCTTTTAGCACTTTGTCTACATAGCCGGGGTCGTTTATCAATTCGGTTCGGCGTTTTCTTGCGTCGGCGAAGTGGTCGAGGATCAGTTCGTAGAGGGCTTGTTTTGCGTTGCCGTAGCCCATGCCTTGGGAGCCTGAGGCGCGGTAGCGGTTGGCGAGGTCGAGTGTGCGCGGATCGTTTCGGCCGGCGAGGCCTCGGAATATTTGGAAGACGGTGCAGTTGTCTGGGTCTTTGGGGTCTTCTACTGGTGTGGAGTCGGTCTTGATCTTCATGATGCGTTTGCGCAGGGGTTTTTCGTCCATGAAGGGGTCGATGTCGTTGCCGTAGGATTTGGACATCTTTTGGCCGTCGATACCCGGGAGGACTTCGGCGTCGTCTTGTAGTTTGTAGGCTGGGATCTTGAAGACGTCGCCGTAGGCGTGGTTGAACTTTTGTGCGAGGTCACGGGTGATCTCTATGTGTTGGACCTGGTCCTTGCCGACGGGTACGAGGTCGGGGTTGACGCTGAGGATGTCGGCGGCCTGGAGGATGGGGTAGGTGTAGAGGCCGACCGAGGCGGATAGGCCGCGGGCGATTTTGTCTTTGTAGGTGGTGGCTTTATCCATCTGGCTCTTGGGACAGATGCAGGACAGCAGCCAGGCGAGTTCGGTGACTTGGGGGACATCTTGTTGGAGGTAGATGTGCGTGTTTGGGTGGGCTGACGGGTCCAGGCCGAAGGCGAGGTAGTCGATGACGACCTGGCGGGTGTTGGCTCGTAAGACGTCGGGGTCGCGCGTCGAGGTGAGGGCGTGGTAGGAGGCGACGAAGACAAACATCTCGTGGTCGGCCTGCATGTCGACGAATTGGCGGATGGCGCCTGCGTAGTTGCCGATGTGAAGTTGGCCGGAGGGTTGTAGGCCTGAGAGGACACGTTTCATAGGGTGGGTCTAGGGTCTGGGGTATAGGGTCTAGTCAGAGTTGGCAGAGTGTACCGCATCGCAGAAGGCCCGGATGAGTTCCAGGCTCTTTACTCCTTTGGATGACTCGACACCACTGGAAACATCGACGGCGAAGGGGCGTGCGGTGGCGATGGCTTGGGCGACGTTGTCGGGGGTGAGGCCGCCTGCGAGGATGATCGGGGGGAGGGCGGTTTTGTCGAGGTTGGCCAGTGCGTCCCAGTCGAAGGTTTGGCCGGAGCCGCCGGTGAGTTCGCCGGGACGGGTGGGGGCGTCGATGAGCAGGGCGGAGACGTTGGGCGGGGGGTTACGCCAGGCGTCAATTTTTTCGGGGTCGAAGGGGACAGCTTTGAAGACCTGGATGTTGTCGAGCGATTCAACGAAGGCGCGGTCCTCGTCGCCGTGGAGTTGGACGATGCGGAAGTCGGCGTTGTCGAGTACTTCCCGGATGAATTCAAGGGGTTGATTGGCGAAGAGTGCGACGGGTTCAACCGAAGTCGAGGCTTTGCATATTTCTGCGATGAGATTGCGGGCGTCGGGGATATTAAGTTGGCGGGGTGAGCCTTCGGCGAAGACCAGGCCGATGTAGTTCGCGCCGGCATCGATGGCGCATTGGGCGTGGTCGGGTTGGCGGATGCCGCAGATTTTGATGCGTGTGTTGTGCATGGGGGTGTTGATGTGAGGGACTGGTCGCGAGCGACCAGGCTAAGCATTAGGGGTCGATGCGTTCGAGTCTGGCGTATTGGAGGATGAGTGTTTTGGTTCCTGCGGTGTTGAATGCGATGCGTGCGCGGGTGTGTGAGCCGGAGGGGTGGACGGTGATGACTCGTCCCAGGCCGAACTGCGGGTGGCGGACGAGCGTGCCGGGGGGGTAGAGCGCGGCTTCACGTCCGGCGAGGGAGCGTTGGGCGAGGCTGTCGGCGAGGTCATCGGTGTCGTCGTCGCAGGCGTCCATTTCTTCGATGCAGTCTTCGGGCATTTCGCGGAAGAAGCGGCTTGGGATGGTAACGTTGGATTGACCGAACACG
>JAJRRS010000044.1 GCA_024279275.1 Planctomycetota bacterium
CGGGATATCCACCCGGAAACTTCTAAAGTACCCGTGCACCACCTCCCATATCCCCCGATCAACCTGCGCAAGCGACCCCGCAAGCACCAGCCCGATCGAAAGCGCCAGCAGCACAACGGTCAACTTCAACGAGGCCAGCGGTTTCAGGAGTGTCTTGATGGTTTCAAGCATAGGGATTACAGACCGTCTGATTAGTTTCCGTCAAAATGGATCGACGCGATGAACGAATTAAAATTCTCGACCTGGTTACCGAGCAGTTGATCGGGGCCGGTCATCTTAAAAAACCACGACTGGCCGTTGCGCATCACCGACGCCACCACGATACCCGGGCGCGTCGGGCCTTCGCCAGCCGCCACGAAACGGTAGGACTTCCCAGCCAGCCCGCCGATCTTGATGTCCGATACGTCCTGCTGATTAAGGTCAGCAACCGGGGATAACCCCAACTGCCCGCGCCACCGGTTGACATTAGCCAGTTCCCCACCCACGTCGCCGGGGAACCGTGTGATGGCTAGATCCCCCGACGCCGAATCGCCATTAAATACAAGCGTCCCCAACCTCGCCGTGCGCGGCTGAGGATCAAACCGCCACCCCTCCGGCACCTCATACCGCAGCGGACCGATCGCTGGCGAGCCACCCTCTACCGAAGCCGAGGTTGAATGTGCGTGGGGATTGGGTTGGGCCGTTTCCACCGAACGCACCGAGCGGAACAAGTCCATAAGCTCAGGCTCCGCCGCAGCGATGACATCTAGCTCCGCTCGTGCCTTAAAAAACCATGTCGCGTCCCGGCTCTTGAATATCGCCGCGATCATACGCTCTTGTTTGCTTTCACCATCAACAGGGGCCGGCCCCAACAGATCGACCACGGTGCCCGGCGTCGCGCCGGATTCCAGAGGATGCAACAACTCCGCCAGGCCCGCATCACCAACAGCAGCAAGCCCCATCTGCCCACGCCAACGGTTCACGTTCGCCAGCAGACTCCCCGCCCGGGACGGCAGCCTCGCAACCGTAACCGTGATGTTCGACCCTGCTTCACCCCCGGTTCCCCCGGTTCCCCCGGTTCCCCCGGTTCCCCCGGCTTCCCCGGTCACACCAATCCCCCCGGTTAACGTCGCGAAGCGCATCGGCCCGCCGCCGGATTCCTCTTCCCATCCGTCGGGCAGTTCCCACTCAAACGCCTGCGCATCCGACGGCGCATCAGTCATCGTCGGCGCACCCATGATGTTCGATGGCGCAAACGGCGCAGCCGCAACCGTGGAATCCTTAGGCGAACTGTACGTCTGTACCTGCTCCTGCTCACCACACGCAGCCAGCATCATCATCACGATGAGACAGCACGTTGTTCTGTAAGCGATCTTGCGGACACCGAGGCATTTGCTTGTGGCTTGATGCATGGCTGACTCCAGGCGGCTTGTTTCGACTGCCGGGATTATCGCCGATCCGAGAAGATTCTGCTTGGTTTTATGCGGTTTTTCGGGTAGTGATTTTCCCCGTAACCACTAGGCAAATCCCCTTGACAACAAATCGTAAACAAGGCATCCACCCGCTCGTGTGATGCAAATCACTCCCACAAAAACCGGTTCGTTTTGGCTGTATTCCGTCAGTCATGCGGCGTAAATAGTTTTATAAGTCCGCACACAACGTGTCTTTACTATTGATACGCATCGATGGTCGTGGGTGCTTCTTCGCTGTATTCAACGATGCACAAAGCACGGTTTACCCGGGGGTTGAAGTTCGGTTTCGATGTGGTAGTTAAGTGTAAACCATGCCGATAACTTCAGGGTGTGATGCGCGTCGGATCGGCGGGAGTCGGCACGCCTTACACCTCGCAGACCCGTTACTGACTCCGTGTGGTTCCCGCCAGGTTTGTACGTATGAATTGGATACTGGCTCTAACCCCGGTCCTTGTGTTGGCACTTTTTGTGCTTGCGCTGTTTCGCCGCCGGGAGGAAGCACGCGGCTACGCGCAGAGTCACCGCGAAAGGCTCAACGCCAAGCAGCGGGGCAGTCACAAGGCCAGGCTCCAATACCCCGACATCGACTTGTCCAAGTGCATCGGCTGCGGTGCCTGTGTGAGTGCTTGTCCCGAGGAAGGTGTCCTGTCACTTCTGCACGGCCAAGCCGTCGTCGTACACGGTGCGCGTTGCGTCGGCCACGGTCGATGTGCCGACGTATGCCCGACAGCCGGCATCGCGCTGACCCTCGGCGACCTCGCCGACCGCAAGGACCTGCCCGCGCTGCAAGAAAACCTCGAGGCTGTCAACGTCCCGGGGCTTTATGTCGCAGGTGAACTCACCGGCTTTGCCCTGGTCCGCACCGCCGTGACCCACGGCACCGCGGTCGCCGAAGCCGTAGCACGTCAAAGGGGACATAACGGCTCAAACGGGCATCAACACGACACCCAGGACGCCGACGATCCGATGGAACTACTCGTCGTCGGGTCCGGCCCGGCGGGCCTTGCCTGCGGGCTTCGGGCCAAGGAACTAGGCATCCGCTCGCTCATGATCGAGCAGGAAGACCGCATCGGCGGGACCGTCGCGGCATACCCACGCCGCAAGATGGTGATGACCCAACCCGTCGACCTGCCCCTGCACGGCCGACTCCCCAAGCTGACCTACCAGAAAGAAGAATTGATCGAGCTTTGGGAAGAGGTGAGCCGGGCAAACGACCTGCCGCTGCGCACCGGGGTCAGGATGATCGACTTCCAACGCAACAGCCAAGGCACATTCATCGTCACCACAACCCAAGGCACGCTGTACGCAAAAAACCTGTGCTTGGCGTTAGGCAGGCGAGGCACACCAAGAAAACTCGGTGCGCCCGGCGAGGACCTGCCCAAGGTTTCATACAGCCTGCTGGATGCGGAGTCCTATCAAGGAAGACGGGTGCTGGTCGTCGGCGGAGGCGACAGCGCGATCGAAGCCGCCCTCGGATTGGCCGAGCAACCCGGGAACGAAGTCACACTCTCCTACCGAAAAAAAGCATTCAACAGACTCAAAGCCCGTAACGAAAAACGCATCCAGCAGGCGATCAAGCAGAAACGACTCGAAGTGATCTTCGATAGCGAGGTCGAACAGATCGAGTCAACAGAGATTCTACTCCGTAGCGGCGTCAACGGCACGACACAACGGCGCACGTTACCGAACGATGATGTGTTCATCTTCGCAGGCGGCATCCCCCCATTTTCGCTTCTAGAAGAGGGCGGCGTTTCATTCGACCCCAACGATCGGCCGGAACCGTCTGATACGGCGGGCAAAAACACAGGCATGCTCACCGCCTTGGTCATCCTCCTGGTGTGCGCCGCGGTGATGTTCGGCTGGGTGACCTGGTATCGGGCTTACTACGACCTGTCCGCAACCGTCCGCGCCGGGTCGCCGGAGCATGGCTGGCTCAGACCCGCAGGGCCGCTTGGGCTGACGTTCGGTGTGCTGGCGTGCGTCCTGTTCGTCTGCAACCTGGCATACCTGGTCCGCCGATCGCCCAAATGGGGCCGATGGGTCCCCGGCACGCTCAAGCAGTGGATGAGCGGGCACATCTTCACGGGGTTGCTGGCGTTTCTGTTTGTGTTGTTTCATTCCGGTTTTACCGTTCGTGATGCGGTCGGTGGCCACGCGCTGGTCGCGCTGGCGATCGTCGTCGTCACGGGAACCATCGGCCGCTACCTCTACGCCTTCATCCCACGCGCAGCCAACGGCCGGGAGATGGACCTGGACGATCTGTGCTCGCAACTGGCGACGATGTCGTCAGAGTGGGATCGCAACGGGCGTGGGTTTGGCGAGAAGGTCCACCTTGAAGTGGATGCGCTGATCCACGCCGGGAGGTGGCGGCCGGGGTTTTTCTCACGCCTGTGGGCGTTGGCGTCGGGGCAGTTCAGGCTACGACGGGTGCTGCACAACCTGCGCATTCAAGGTCAGCAAGA
>JAJRRS010000045.1 GCA_024279275.1 Planctomycetota bacterium
AAGCCAGGCGTGACGCTCAATGCCGAGACTCGCGCCGCAATCTCATTAAGCAACCTCGGCTTCACCGTGATGGATCAGCCGGTATCAACACTCTCCGGCGGGTGGAAGAAACGGCTGTCGATCGCCTGCGCCTTGGCACACGAGCCGGACATCCTGATGCTCGATGAGCCGACCAACCACCTGGACCTCGAGGGCGTGCTCTGGCTGGAGAGCTTCGTCAACAAGGCCACCATGGCGGTCGTCTTCATCACCCACGACCGGGTCTTCCTGGATCGCATGGCCAAGCGCATCATCGAGTTGTCCATGGCCTACCCCGACGGGCTTTTCGAGGTCAAGGGCAACTACACCGAGTTTGTCCGCCGAAAGGACGAGTTCCTCGACGCGCAGGCGGCGCAGCAATCCGCCATCGCCGGGAAAGTTCGCCGTGATACCGCCTGGCTAAATCAAGGCATCCAGGGGCGACAGACGCGCAATAAAACCCAGGTCGCCGCCACCGAAATGCGCCGAGCCGACCTCAAAGCCACCACCACCCGCAACAACGCCCCCAAGCAAACCACCGTCATCTCATTCCAGGCCACCGAACGCAAAACCAACAACCTGCTATCCGCACACCACGTCTCCAAAACATTAGGCGGCAAGCTCCTCTTCGACAGCATCGACATCAAGCTCTCCCCCGGCATGCGCCTCGGTCTGCTTGGCCCCAACGGCTCAGGCAAAACCACCCTGCTACGCCTACTTACAGGTGAACTCCAACCAGACGCCGGCTCAATCAAGCCCGCGCCCGATCTACGCATCGTCAACTTCACCCAGCACCGCGAAGAACTCAACCCAACCATGAGCCTGCGCGAAGCCCTCTGCCCGCTCGGTGACACCGTCGAATACCAAGGCAAACCCGTCCACATCGCAGGCTGGGCACGCAAGTTCCTTTTCGACCCCTCGAAGTTCAACGTCTCCGTCGGCGACCTCTCAGGCGGAGAACAGGCACGCATCCTCATCGCCAACCTGATGCTCAAACCCGCCGACGTCCTGATCCTCGATGAACCCACCAACGACCTGGATATCCCATCGTTAGAAGTGTTAGAACAAGCACTCACGGAATTTCCGGGGGCGATCGTCCTTGTTACCCACGACCGGTTCATGCTCGACCGACTATCCACCGAGCTGCTCGCACTGGATGGCACAGGCAAAACCAAACGTTACATGTCTTATGCCCAGTGGCAGGACGACCCCACACGCAACAACACATCCACCGCAGCCAACAAGCCGCGTAAAGAGAAAAAAGATAAACCCACCGCCTCGACAACCGCAACCGCCCCGGGTTCATCCAAGAAGCTGTCCTACAAACTCCAGCGGGAACTCGACCAGATGG
This sequence comes from Planctomycetota bacterium, assembly GCA_024279275.1. GTDB lineage: Bacteria > Planctomycetota > Phycisphaerae > Phycisphaerales > Phycisphaeraceae > JAJRRS01. Next base: position 1,370 of record JAJRRS010000045.1, read on the forward strand.
ATGACGCGATCCACAAGGCCGAAGCCGAACACAAAATCCTGCAAGACCTCGCCTCAGACCCCACCGTCATCACCAACCGCGCACGCCACGAAGAAGTCTGCCACCAACTCGGCGACGCACAAACCCGCATCGACCAACTCTACGAACGCTGGGAAGAGCTGGAAGCAATGCAGTCATAACCTCTTGGCCATCGCCCGTAATACACACGTCGGCCAAATTTTACTGAATTATCCGGCCGAAACCTCCGCGATCAACTCACCCATCAGCCCCTTGCCGCGTACATCCCCGATAGCGGGGAACTTGCCTTGCAACTCACGCAGTTTGCCTTGCAGGTGATCGCCGACTATACGGATTTCAATTAAACTTCGCGATGAGCCTTGCGTGGAAACACGGGGTTGAACAACAGTTGTGCTACAACCTACCTGTAAGGATTTACTGAAATCTGTATGAGGATAATTCTGTGACAAAGCAACAACACATCAAACTCGCGAAGTTCAGACTTCTGATCGCGTTAGGTATTATTGCGACGATATCGTTATTAATGGTCTTGGTGGGCAATGATCCCGATGAGATGGGCGGGGATGGGCCGAAGGGATTTGCTTTACTGCTTGCCGCAGTGGCTATCGGTGCAGTGATTGCCGGGATTTACTTTGTAATCGCATCGATTACTCACGCGATATTGCGCCGCCGTTATACCGCGGTTTTCTGGACAAATATCGTGCTTGGCATCATCTTGCTGATTCTTACCTTCACGATGGGAACCTCGTCAACCTCGACTACTCCCCCTGCATCACCGGCAACGTCACCAGCGCATCGCGCTTTCGGGTCATCAGTGAGTTAGCGGCGTCGGCGATGGGGTGCCCCGGGCCGTTGGCGGTGGCGGTGGCTGGCTCGGCTTCGTGTTCAACTTCATCGAAGGTCGTGTAGTTCAACCCCAGGTCCTTGAGCATCTGGTGGTCGTCCTTGGGACTTCGGCCAAAGGTCGTGAGGTAGTTGCCGATCAGGAAGCTCGACCCACCTGCATAGAAGATCCAGCTCTGCATATCACGCAGGATCTTCTCCCGGCCGCCAGCGATCTTCAATTCCCGGTCCGGCAGAATAAACCGGAACACCGCAATAATCTGCAGCGCTTCCATCGGCTCAAGCGGCTCGGTCTTGGCGTAGATCGGCGTGCCCTGGATCGCGTTTAAGAAATTGATCGGGACGACATCCGCGCCAAGTTCTCGCAACTCAAACGCAACGTCGAGTCGATCCTGCCAGACTTCACCCATGCCGAAGATACCGCCGGAGCAGATTGATAACCCGGCGGCCTTGGCGGCCTCAATGGTGCGCTTGCGGTCGGCGTAGGTGTGGGTGCTGACGACGTTGGGAAAAAACCGTTCGCTGGTTTCAAGGTTGTGATTGATCCGCTTAACGCCCATGGCCTTGAGACGCCTGGCATGCTCCGGGGTCAGCTCGCCCAGTGTCGCACACGGGCGGACCTTGCCTTGCTCGACGGTCTTCTTGAAGAAAGGTTCCAGCCAATCCAGTTCACGATCGGTCGGGCCACGACCCGAGTTGACGATCCCGAAGCTGGAGGCACCGTTCTTTATCGCCTCATCCGCAGCGGCGGACATCTGCTCGACCGTCATCTTCTCCGGGCTGACGTGGGTGGTGTGATGCTTGGATTGTGAGCAGTAGCCGCAGTCTTCACTGCACGCGCCAACCTTGCCGGTCACGATGGAGCAGAACTTGACCTGCCTGCCGACGAATCGGATGCGGATCTTGTTAGCCCAGTAGAAAAGGTCGTAGAGTTCATCCCCGCTTGCCCGGGTCAGGGCCAGCGCATCATCGCGTGAGACGGACCCGCCATCTAAAACCCTCTGCCCGATCGCCGCGATGCGGTCGGCCAACAATTCGTCGTTCGTCTGGATCATACGGCGATCATCCCTGATGCGCATCGTGTTCGGGCCATCGATGTGTCACGGGCCACGGGTAGAACCATGGCTTAGCGTCTGCCTCGGCCACCGTCTCCCCCGCCACCGGTGCCGAACACCTCGGTGAGGTCGGCACCGCCTGACAATTCAATACGCTTGCGCGCCAGGTTTAACTTGTAGATCAGCAGGCGATCGGTAGCGTTGTTAATGACGAACAACGATTCTTCACTGTCCCGCGTCTTGGCGGTGAGGAGCGTGAAGTCGTTGCGTGAGATCACCATCGCAGCCTCAGCGGTGTTGGGCATGGCCGAGACCTGCACGAGTAGGAACCCCGCGAGGATAAAGGCCGAGGCGAGCAGGCTGTAGCAGGCGGTTTCAATCCGGGTCATATTGAATCTCCCGATTTTAAGTCGGTAAAAAAATTTCGTTCGTACAAAACAGTCCGAGGAACCGGGGTAATCCCGGGAAAATCCGGGGGTGCCGGGGGTGCCGGGGGAACCCGGGGGCGGGGGTCAGCGTTGATTCGCGGGCCGGTTGGTATCTTCGGATACGTTGCGCCCAGCAACAATTTCCAAGGTGTTGTTCGACCCGTTAAACAAGATGGCCGCGATACGTCCGGAGCGCATGTCGATGATGTAGATGGCGGCCTGTGAATTCCGACCCGTGACATCACCCGCGATCATCAGGTAATCCCCGCCGGCGCCGCCAAACTGCGCCGCTGCGGGCTGAGGGCTGAAGCCCGCGACCACAAGCGATGCCAGAAGCACCGCATTAATCAGGATCAAACCCGCCAGTGAGCGTCTATTCATGAGCTAACTCCTTAGATTGCATCACGGCACCGGGTCAACCCGAGCCGACGTTGGTATCGATCCCGCGTAATCAGTCCTGATGGCTGCGTTTGGAACTCATAAAACTACCGACCCCCACCAGTATCAGAAGGAAAAACGACGCCAGAACCACCGCCCAGGGCTGGGACGAAATACTCTTGGTTGAGGGTGCCTTGGTCGCGGTCTGTGCCAGCACGGGGATGGCCGACATCAAAAGCGTCAAGACAACGGTGGGCAGCGGTATCCATCTCATAACATAATATGATAGGCGGGAGTCGGGGCTGTGTAAATGAAGACGTGGATAAGAGTCTGGGCCTCGCTGGTCTGTTAATGTAGTCTCACAGGCGGTATCCGCCGGTGCAGGAGACACGCGATGAACACGATGGGCTGGGGAATCTGGCTGGTCGGGTCGTACCTCTTAGGTTCGGTCCCCTTTGGGCTGTTGATCGGCCTGACGCGGGGCGTAGACATCCGTGATTCAGGCAGCGGCAACGTCGGGGCGACCAATGCCGGGCGCGTGCTTGGGCGAGGCTGGGGCATACTGTGTTTTATTCTGGATGTACTCAAAGGCCTTGGGCCGACGCTGGGCTACGGATTATGGGCCGGGCTGGCGGGGGCTGAACCAGCTTTCGAAGTTGGCGGCACACTGGCGGCACTTGGCTGGATGGTCGTCGCGGCGGCGGCGGTGTTCGGGCATGTGTTCCCGATCTGGTTGAAATTCAAGGGCGGCAAAGGTGTCGCCACCGGGCTGGGCGTCTTGCTTGGCTTCTGGCCGGTGCTGACCCTGCCGGGCATCGCGGTGGGATTGCTGTGGGTCGCGATCGCCAAACGCACCGGGTACGTCAGTCTCGCAAGCATCGTGGCCTCGGGGTCGCTTCCATTCTTAGCGGTGCTCAGCGGGATGTGTTGGCGCAGAGAGCCGGGGGAGATCGCTGTGTATGCCGGCGTCTGCGCGGTGTTGGCAATCCTCATCGCGGTACGCCACCGAGGCAACATCACCCGACTCCGCGCCGGGACCGAACCTAAGGCAGGGTGGACGCAAAAAAACAAACCGTAAAATAACCCGGCCAACACAGGGTCGACCGGGTCTTCTTGGATTATTTCAGATCAGGCTGACGGGCAACAATCACTTACCGTCGCCGCCGCCTTCATCTTCTTCGTCATCATCGTCGTCTTCTTCATACGTTGCAATACCAAGTTCTTCCTTGATTTCGTTCAAGATTGTCAGGCTCAGCTCGGCGTCACCGAGTTTACCAACGCGGATGAAGATCTCGCTGACGTTCTCGCCGATCTTGGTGCTATCGACGCGGACCTTCACATCCTGGGCAGTCCGCGCGATGATCCGGCCGTCGATCGAGGTCGAGCTGGAACTGATGATGATCAGGTCCATGTCCCCGAGCACCTCATTGGCTGCCTCGGTCACAACCGCGGGACTTGCGGCGAGGACGGCCTTGATCGTCCCGACACGGTTGGTCACGCCCGGCTGCTCGGTCTTGCAGCCACTCACTAACAGCAGGCAAACCGCCAACAGCCCCAATACCACCCGATTCCTCGTTGCGTTCATCGCGAGACTCCTTTTCATAAGTTGGTGTGAACAGGCATCCCAGCGTGCCCCTGATTCGTGGTCACGATTATAACCGACCCGCAGCAAATTGATGCAACCTTAAGGCCTCCTCTAATAATTGGATCTGCGCCGCAGAAAAGCCGCTTGCGGCTTCGCGAGGTCGGACGAATGCCTTGCGAATGTGACTTTTTAGAGGTGGCCTTAACGTCGAAAGAGCGACACCCCGGCGACCACCGCACTGACCACGAACAAAAGCGACACCATGCCCGTGAGGACCAGAGGCGTGTAGCTGCCGGATTTTGACCAATACATCACGCCTAGCCCAACACTCAAAGCCGCCAGAAACAGCAGGACCAGAACCTTAAAAAGTCGGACGAGCCAATCGCCCCGCCGCAACTGATCCGCCCCCCGCCCAGCGATACCCTTCCCGGACCACGCATCCCGGTAGGCTCCGCACTCCGGGCACAGGCCCTCCGGATCCAACCCGGTCAGGTCGTAGCCGCACTGCTCGCATGTCTTGCCGGCGGTGATGTTGTTCATCGCATACATCTAACACCATCCAACACGATCAGGCAACGACCACGCACGAAAATTAGAATCGTCTACAATCCCCACTGGCTGGCCAAACCGAAACAAGAACCGCCGTCGGCCACAACGATTCCGGGGAACTTCGGGAGGAATCCGGAGTGCCGAGGCTTTGAAAACCCAGGGGCCGGGGACCAGGCTACGAAACTACCTACCCACAACCAAACCGCAACGAGAACACACACCATGTCCGCGAATCCTAAACCCGTCGTGCTCATTGTCCGCGACGGCTGGGGCAACAACCCCAACCCCGAACACGACGCCTTCAACGCGATCAAGCTCCCCGACACCCCCTGCAACGATGCCCTGATCGCACGCTATCCTCACACACAGATCCACACCAGCGGCAGCGACGTCGGCCTCCCCGACAACACCATGGGCAACTCCGAGGTCGGCCATCAGAACATCGGCGCAGGGCGCATCGTCTACCAGGAATCCGTCCGCATCAGCAACGCCATCGAGGATGGGACGTTTTTCAAGAACGAAGTTATCAACGCCGCCATCGACCGCGCCAAGGCCAACGACGGCACGGTCCATCTCATGGGCCTCGCCTCCGACGCCGGGGTGCATGGCCTGATGAGCCACCTCTACGCATGCCTGCAAGCCTGCAATCATCGAGGCCAGACACACGTCGCGCTGCACCTGTTTACCGACGGGCGAGACACAGGCCCCTTCACCGGGATCAACTTCGTCAAGCAGATCGAAAAGCAATGCGAAGAGATCGGCGTCGGCTGGGTCGCTTCGATCTGTGGGCGCTACTACGCCATGGACCGCGACAACCGCTGGGAACGCGTCAAGCAGGCCTATGAC
>JAJRRS010000046.1 GCA_024279275.1 Planctomycetota bacterium
CAATACTACAGGTCTTGAGCGTCTCGCTATTCGAGAAAACCCCGTTAATACAGGTGTTTTCACGCCCGGGCGGCATAACTCAAACCGACTCATTCGCTAACCAGTTGGTATTATTCGACTAACGTTGGGACAGTAGTGCAATCGCGTAAAAAAAAATCGTGCGTCAATTTTATCGTACTGTCCCACGTTCAGGAGAACGTGGGCTTCCCAGGCGCACAAGTATTTAATGGGGTTGGAATTAGTTGATTGCGCCGATGGTGGATTCGCCGGTGTTGGGGTCGGTGGTGATGGTGACGGTTAGGGTGTCGCATTGGAGGGTGATGGTGGCGGGTGTGGGCTGGTCGAGTTGGCCGTAGGTTCCGAAGGCGAGTTGGTCGTCGCCGTTGAGGTCGTAGGCGCTGATGGTGACACCGGTGAGGCTGCCTGCGGCGGCGGGGTCGTAGTCGATGAGGTAGGGCTGTTTGGTCAGCGGGTGAGTGATGGGTGTGGTGGTGTCGCTTGCGGCGGCGAGGTGGTAGGTGTCGTTGGGGTTGTCGAAGACGACGACGCGGGGGTCTTCGCTGTGTGCGAGTGATTCGACTTGTGCAAAGGAGAGGTCGGCGGCGAGCATGGAGGCGGCGCCCTGGAGTTTGGTGATGGCGGTGCTACTGAACATGGGGATGGCGAGTGCGGCGGCGATGGCCATGACGATGACGACGGTCAGCATCTCGACGAGTGTGAAGCCGTCGGGTCGGTGGTTGATTTTGGGGTTGTTGGGGCGGGGATTCATGTCTTAATGTCATCGGCGTGATTGGCCGGGGTGTTTGGGGTTGGCGGGGCTTGGGTGTGAGGCTTGGTGGGAAAAGATATGGGGATGCCCCGCCGAAGCACCGGGGCGGTGCATCCGTGGGTTTGGGGGGGGGATTGATTTGAGGGGTGGGGCCGATAAGTGTCAGTGGATCGGGATATCGGGATTAAGTGGGATTTGCGGGTTGACGATGTAAACCGATAGGCGTGGCCCGGGGTCTGCGCGTTGTGTTGGTTGATATCTATAGGTTGGGGAGTTACCCATGCAATCCAGATGCTGTCGCTTATCCAGACACGGCGGTTTTACGCTGATGGAGGTGATGTTTGCGGTGATGATCCTGTCGTTTTCTGTCGCTGCGTTGACGCAGGCGGTGGTGTCGGGGCAGTCGCATACCTATGAGGCGATGCATTCTTCGCGGGCTATTTCATTGGCTGAGTCGATGATTGATGAGGTGTTGAGTCGGCCTTACGTCGATCCGGATGGCGATGTGACGGCTGGGCCTGATGTGGGGGAATCGTCGCGTGATTTGTTCGATTGCTCAGATGATTTTGACGGTTTCAGCGAGGCGGTGGGGGCGGTGCAGGACCAGGCGGGTGTTGCTTACCCGGAGTTGTATCAGAACTTTGGCCGTTCGGTGACGGTGGTTTATACGACGGAGAGTTTGCCGGACCTTGGTGGGGATCACGATGGGATGACGGTGACGGTGACGGTGACGGATGAGGGGGGTCGGGCGTGGGTGGTGAGTCGGTTTATTCAGGAGCCTGCGTTGTGAGTGAGAGGGTGAAAGATTTTATGCGGTGGGCGCGGGTTTGTTGGGTGAGGGTTACATGTGGGGATACCCGCCCCTTCGCTGCGCTCAGGGGCGGCGTTGGGGGGGGGGCGGTACCCGTTTTGGTTGAGAGGGTGGCTGGGAGGGATCTACGGCGTGGGGGCGGCGACTCGTTGAATCGCGGCTATGACGGATGCGGTGTGGAGCGGCGATCTGGGAGAGGCGTGGGGTTGACGCTGGTGGAGATGCTGATGGCGTTGGCGATTACGGCGCTGATCGGCGCGGCGATCGCGTCGATGCTGTCGGCGGTGACGTATGGGACGAACAGCAGCAAGGATATCCGGTCGCTGGTGGTGAAGAACAAGACGTTGAGTTCGCGGATCACGGCGGCGGTGCGCGGGTCGGGGCAGCTATTGGATGCGGCGGATGGGTATGTGGTGTTGTGGACGAAAGACTTGAATGACAGTGGTGTGCCGGACCTTTTGGAGTTGCAGCGGATCGAGTTGGATAGTGTGACCAACGAGTTGACGTCGTATACGCCCGTGAGCGGTACGGCGGATGTGGTGTACGCGTTAACGGACGACTTTGATGCGGTCACGGCGGCGTTGATCGGTTCGGGTGATCTGGAGGGGGCGTTGTGGGCGACGGGTGTGACGCGGTGGGATGTTGCGGTGGACGATGCGGACCCGTTGGAAGCTGGGCTGATGAGTTTTCAGTTGACGCTGGATGCGGGGTCGTTGTCGGATGTGTCGGTGTGTGCGGTGTCGCTACGGGATTGAAAGTGGATGTGTGATGGATATGAATGAGATACACGGTGTTGTGACGCGGAGGTCCCACGGATGGAATCCGTGGGCTTTGGGGGGGCGTTTATATTCATCTTCACATGCGCGTGAGGGTGGTGTGGCGATGTTGCTTGTTTTGATCGCGGTGGCGATGGCGACGATTTTGTCGATGTCGTTTCTGTCGTCGCAGGCGACGTCGCTGGGGGTTGCGAAGAATGTTCAAGGGCATGCGCAGGCGCGGAGTGTCGCGGAGTCGGCGTTGGTGGTGGCGATTAATTATGTGCAGACCGACACGAGCTGGCGCACCGACAAGACCGAGGGGCAGTGGGTCAGCAACGTTTCTTTCAACGGTGGGACGTTCGACCTCTACGGGTACGACGGGCTGGATACCGATGGTGACGGCGTCGTGGATGATACGGATGGGGATCTGGCGGACGACCCCTCGGACCCGGTGACGTTGAAGGTGGTGGCGGACGTGGATGGGGTGAGCCATACGGTGTTTGCGGTGGTGACGGTGGGTAGTGGGAGCATCACCAAGCGGGTGCTGATGATCGTGGCGGACGCGGGGAACCTGGACCCTAAAGAGTCCGGGCGTCAGGGGATGATCGAGGGGTGGGGGTGGGCGGTGGATATTCTGGATGACGGCGCATCGCAGGCGGAGTATGACACGGCGGTAGGTCTGGTGGACGGTGTGTTGGTGCCGGGCACGGTGAACGCGAGCACGGTGGGCACGAAACTGAACAGCGCGTCGGTGGGTGTGGTGATTGAAGAAGGTGGTTTGGCGGACGACCTGAAGATTTCGTCGTCGTTCGGCAGTTACACCGGGACATCAGTCAATGTCGTGAACAGCAGCCACTACATCACCTCGGCGTTCGGGTCGGGGTTGGTCGCGGTCTCCAACACCGATGGGACGATGGGGCACCCGGCGGGGACGCTCGCCAGCGGTGGGCAGTCGCTGGCGGAATCCCCGGACGGGAGTGTTTCGGCGGTGGTGGCGTTGGAGCCTGGGGCGGCGCTTTATGGCGGGGGGATCGCGGCGGGTCGGCGCGTATCGATCCCGACGGGTGATTTCCTGGTGACCGATCTGACGGCGGACGGTGAGGAGCTGATTAAACGGGCCTTGACCTGGAGTGGTGGCGGGGATGCGGATAGTTTTATCTCCGGGCAGTGGGCGTTGGATGAGGCGAGTGGGTTGATTGCTTATGACAGCAGCGGCAACGGTCAGAATGGGCCGATCACTGCGGGTGATCCCAGTACGCAGTGGACCGCGGGCAAGGTGTTTGGGGGTTTGCGTTTTGACGGGAGCGGTGATGGGTTTGTGCGTATCCCGGATTCGGATGTGCTGGACCTGGCGGAGGCGGGGACGCTGTCGGCGTGGATATACCTGGATGGGTATTCCAACTTCATGGGGATTATCCATAAGGGTGAAAATAAGAACTGGTCCGACGAAGCGTACTCGCTTCAGTTCTGGACAAGCCGACGTATCGCGATGTCGTTTACCACGTCGTCGGGGGGCAAGTTGATCGTCGGGTCACAACAGCTTCAGGATGGGCAGTGGTATCACGTCGTGGGGACGTGGGGCACCAACGGGATGGCGATTTATATCAACGGCGTCCTGGATGCGAGCAATTCGACCACGGCGGTGGGTGTGGCATCAATCGGGTCGGTGCAGATTGGTGCGCAGCTATCGGAGGATTACAACAGCTCGTACAAAAACTTCCCGTTTAACGGGGTGATTGATGACGCGCGGATCTACAAGCGGACATTGACGGCTGCGGAGGTGGCGGATGCCTACAACCAGGCGATCACCAGCAGCGATACGCCCCAGCTAATTGCACTGTATGAGTTCCAAGAGGTTGTGCCGCCACCGCCGGCGTTGGTGGGGCATTGGTTGCTGGACGACTTGACTGGCGCGACTGTTGCGGATGATGCGGCGGGCAATAATGGTTCAACATCCGGGGGCGTCACGGCCGAGGTGACGGGCAACGGCGATGGGGGGACGGCGTTTCAGTTTGACGGAGTGAATGGGTATGTGCAGGTGGCGCACGACGATGCCTATCTCCTGAACGACGGGGCGGTGTCGTTCTGGTTCAAGCCCGACGACCTGGTCGGACACCATGCGATGTTTTCCAAGGATTCGACAAATTTCGACACGGGTGGGCACCTGCATATTTACACGGAGGGGGCGATTCTTAAAGCGCGTCTGCAGAGCACAAGTGCCGACTATACGGTGCAGTCGTCGGGGCTGTCGGTGGGGAACTGGTATCAGGTGACGGTGAGTTTCGGTTCAGGTGGTTTGAGGTTGTATCGAGACGGTGTCTTGGTTGATTCAGATAGTTATACGGGCGGGCTTGGGAGTAATTCGGGTGGTATCGGGAACCACGAGCCGATGGCGATTGGTGCGGGGACGTGGACGAGTGATGACCTGGCGATCACGCCAATCACCTATCCGTTTGTCGGGTCGATTGATGACGTGCGTATTTATGATCGGGGGTTTGACGATACGCAGGCGTTGGATCTATACAACGGCAACACGCCGGGGAGCGGGCCTGCGACGGTTGTTTATGACACCAGTGGGTTTGGGGCACCGCTGAACCTGAATATTGAGACGCCTGGGAATGTTTCATGGCTGGCTGGCGGGGGTTTGCAGTTCGATACGGCGACGAAGGTTGTTTCGCCGACGGCGGCGACGAAGCTTTACTCGGCTTTGACGGCGACTGATCAGATCACGTTGGAGATTGTTTTTACCCCTACTGATACAAACCAGAACGGGCCGGCCAGGATTGTCACATACTCGGGCGGGTCGAGCAGTCGAAACTTCACATTCGGGCAGGAGGACGATACCTACATCACCCGCCTGCGTACCGACACGACCACCAGCAACGGGACGCCTGACATCAGCTCGTCGGCGGTGCTTGTCTCCGGGACGCAGGAGCATGTCATCGTGTCGTATGACGGGGTGAACGTCACCATGTATCGCAACGGCACAGAGGAGGTGGCCGAGGCACGTACTGGCGGCTTCAACTGGGACAACACTTTTAAGCTTATTCTTGGTGATGAATCGACGGGGGGGTATGACTGGCTGGGACAGGTCCAGCGGGTTGCGATCTATGACAAGGTGTTCAACAAAGTGCAGGTTGACAATGTGTTCAGCGGGTCTCCGCCCGGCGATGGGAGCAACAGCGTTGGTGCTACCGATTGGATTGAGCGGTGAGGGTACAGGACTACCCACGTTATAGACCTGCCTAGCCGCACCTGGAAAGGTGCGGCTGAGGCGAGATTATTCATACACGGGGCCTCTGAATAACCTTCCGCGGTGCGTGATTCTGAACAACCACGGCTGCTAAAGCAGCCTCAGCCGCGGTTATTCAGAGGCCCCACACGAGTATCACGGTGCGTGATAGCCCCGCGTTTGCACGCGGAGCTTACGGTTTGCGCGTGCTTGTGAATCACAGGTCCGAGGGGTCGTAGACCCATTGTTCGATGGAGCGGGGGGTGTCGGTGAGTTCGTCGCTGGTGAACCAGAGTGCGAGTTCGCGTTGTGCGGATTCGGGGCTGTCTGATCCGTGGACGAGGTTGAATCCGCCTGACATGCCGAAGTCGCCGCGTATGGTGCCGGGGTCTGCTTTTCGGCCGTTGGTTGCGCCGATCAGTGTGCGGCAGACGGGGATGGCGTCGAGGCCTTGGATGGCGAGGACCATGACGGGGGAGCTTGTGACGAACTTGATCAGCCCGTCGTAGAAGGGTTTGCCCTTGTGTTCGGCGTAGTGTTTTTCGGCTTGTTCCTTGGGGACGAGCATGAGCTTGGCGGCTGCGATGCGCAGGCCCTTACGCTCGAAGCGTTGGAGGATCTGGCCTGCGAGTCCGCGTTGGATGGCGTCGGGCTTGAGGATGATGAGGGAGGTTTGCATGGGGAGGCTCTCGGCTTGGGGTGGGGGTCACGTCTTGAGGCGGTGTTATCCCGTATCAGGCCGAGGATATCAAGCCGGGGTCAATGGGGAATAGCGGATGGGCGATGGTGGATGGCGGATAGGTTGTCGTGGCCGTTAGCCATCATTACGAGGTGACTTCGATCTATCGGTATTCGTACATGACCCCCTCACCGATCGCCTATCGACATCCACCATAACTCATGCTTCCCAAAGCCCCAGCAGGGGGCCGGCGATTTGCCAGTCCTGGTCGGGTTGGGACTGGATGGCGGAGTTGGACTGGAACGCGGTGCCGTTCATCTGCCAGACGGTGTTTGCGCCGGTGGTGGTGTTGCGCCAGAGGATGTCGGCTTTGCCGTCGCCGGTGTAGTCGGCGACGGCTGCGATCTGCCATGCCTGGTTTCTGACGCGCTTGATGGCGGTGCTGGATTGGAAGGTTGTGCCGTTGAGGTGCCAGACGGCGTTGCGGCCGTTGGCGGTGTTACGCCAGAGGATGTCTGTTTTACCGTCGTTGTTGAAGTCGGCGGTACCGGCGATGCGCCAGGATAATTTTTTCATCCGTTTGACGGCGATGCCTTGTTGGAAGGTTGTGCCGTCCATTTCCCAGACGACGTTTCGGCCGTTGCGTGTGTTGCGCCAGAGGATGTCGTTCTTGCCGTCGCCTGTGAAGTCTGCGACGCCTGCGACTTTCCAGTCGAGGTTGGCGACGGTGGTGATGTTGATTTGTTGGCTGATGGTGCCGTTGCTTGATTCGGCGATGAAGTTTCTGCCGTCGGCGGCGTTGCGCCAGAGCGTGTCGGTTTCGCCGTCGCCTGTGAAGTCACCGATGCCGACGGGTCGCCAGTTGGTGTCGGTGGTGGCGTTAGCTAGGGCGACGGATGCCTGGAAGGTGGTGCCGTTCATCTGCCAGATGGCGGTTTGGCCTGTGTTGAGGTTGCGCCAGAGGACGTCAATTTCGCCGTCGATGTTGAAGTCGCCGTCGATCGAGGGTGGGGGTGGCGGAGGCGGGGGCGGTGGTGGCGCGGGCAGGAGGGAGCCGGCGGTGATGGTGCCGGAGTCGGTTGCTGAGTCGGTGGCTGAGTTGACGGTGAGGTAGGACCATGTGCCGACGGCGTCGTCGGAGAGTGTGATCCTAGCGATGGTGAAGGTGCCTGTGTCGGTGGAGGCGATGTTGAACCAGGAGACGTCGAGTTCGGCGGTGTCGAACTGGAAGGCGTCACCGCCGAGGTCGCCTGCTGCGCCTGCGATAGAACTGGATGGAGCGTCTCCGCCAAGTGCGGTGTCGAACTCGACAGATGGGGCGAAGATATAGGCGGCGGGAGTTGTGGCTAGCGCGGTGCCTGCGACGTCTTGGTAAATCGTGCCTTGGGTGAGGGTTAGCAGGAGTACGGCTGCGGTCCAGTCGTTGGTGGTGGTGACCTGGAGGTCGAAGGTGTTGTAGCGGGTGAGTTCGGCTGAGTTGTCTACGGTGACAAACTCGGCGGTGATGGTGCCGGAGAGCAGGAGGCGGGGATCGAGAATCTCAAAGCCTGGGCGGGGGGTGGTGGCCGGTGTTAGATTGGCAGATCGCACGCTGGTACGGTGTTGGTGAGAGCGTTTTGATCCCGGGAACCAACTGGGCATGTCGTCCGCTTCCGATTAGGGGGGTTACTGATGTGTGCGGTACGGAGGCACACAGGTTTGGTATCGGCCATGTGACCGGCGGTATGAGTTTGCCAGTGTTGGTTTGGCGGGGATTATCGGTGGATGTGAGAGTTTTGTCGGTCAGTGAAGATGGGGTGAGGCTCGGGGGGAGTTATTGGCTTGTCGCGGAGGCAGTTGGGTTGGCGGGGGGACCGATAAGTGGGGCCTCTGAATAACCCCGGCGGAGGCTGCTTTAGCAGCCGTGATGGCACGGAATCACACCCACTGAAAGGTTATTCAGAGGCCCCAAGTGTGCAGGCACCTCAAGAAACACCTGTGTAATACGCGTTACAATTCGATCTTGCGTGCTCTAAATATCAAATTTAAGTTATAATTGGTCTTTATGGTTATGTGATAGAGACTCGCACTGACCGCTGGGGGTTTCGTGGAAGCGTGGGGTGGATCCATTTTTTTGCGCGAGATCACAGAGGGGCCGTATAAGGCATCAATCAGATTGCGCGAAGCCGCAAGCGGCATTTTGGGTTGGCAGTTTTCTTGATTTAGAGGTGCCTTGAAGCCGGTTGGGTGTCAGCCTTCCCAGAGGCCGAGGATGGGGCTGGCGGGTTGGTCGTCGGTGTCGATGCGGGTTGGGAGGGAGAGTCCGGTCTGGAAGGCGGTGTCGTTCATTTCCCAGACGGTGTTGATGCCGGTGTCGGTTTTGCGCCAGAAGATGTCGGTGGTGCCGTCGCCGGTGTAGTCGCCCAGGCCTGCGATCTGCCAGGCGGTATTTCTGACTCGTTTGATGGCGATGGCTTGCTGGAAGGTTGCGTCGTTCATTTCCCAGACGGTGTTTCGGCCGCTGGTGGCGTGTCGCCAGAGGATGTCGTCCTTGCCGTCGCCGGTGAGGTCTGCGACGCCTGCGGCCTGCCATTTGAGGTTGGCGAGTGTTTTGAGTGTGACGCCTGATTGGAAGGTTGTGCCGTCCATTTCCCATGCGGTGTTTCGGCCGTCTTTGGTGTTGTGCCAGAGGATGTCGTTTTTGCCGTCGCCGGTGAAGTCGCCGACGCCTGCGACCTGCCAGTTGAGGTTGGCCAAGGGTTTGATGGCGATGGCGTTGGCGAAGGTGGTGCCATCCATTTCCCAGACGCTGTTTCGGCCGTCTTTGGTGTTGTGCCAGAGGATGTCGTTTTTGCCGTCGCCGGTGAAGTCGCCTGTGCCGACGAGTTTCCAGTCGGTGTTGCGCAGGCGTCTGACGGTTGCTTCGAGGACGAAGGTTGTGCCGTCCATTTCCCAGAGGGCGTTGCGTCCTGTGCGAGTGTTGTGCCAGAAGATGTCTGCCTTGCCGTCGCCGGTGAAGTCGCCATCGACCAGTGGTGGTGGAGGCGGCGGCGGTGGTGGAGGTGATGCGAGTTCGCCGTTGGTGAAGGCGACATCGAAGGCTAAGAAGATATCGCCCGTGGCGTTGATGAGTTTCAGTGACCATTGGCCGACGGCGTCGTCGGAGAGTGTGATGCGGCCGATGTTGATGGTGCCGATGTCGTCGGTGGCGGTGTCGATCCAACTGATATCCAGTTCGCTGGAATCGAATTGGAACACGTCACCGCCGACGTCCCCGGCAGCGCCAGCGGTGATGGTGGAGTTGTCGTTTGCGGCGACGTAGGTGTCGAATTGTAGTGTTGGGAACGTGCCGAAGAGCGCGGGGTTGGGAGCGGAGTTGGTGCCGAGGGGGTCCTGGTAGATCGATCCTTGGGTGAGTTCCAGGAGGAGTGCTGCGCCGGTCCAGTCGGTGTCGGTGGTGACCTGTAGGTCGGCGGTGGTGAAGCCGGTGAGTTCGGCGGAGTTGTCGATCCAGATAAACTCAGCGGACAGCGAGCCAGAGAGCAGCCAGCGCGGCTCCAGGGTTTCCAGCGTCGCCAGCCGATGAGGATCGGATGTGCGTCGCGATTTATTTGTGTGCGAACGATTCAACTTCATTACTTCTGTTTGGCCGTGGTGGCGTCGCTCCCCTGTGTCCTTAGCCCCTGCCCTGATTCCCCAGCCACCCGGAATCACCCCGGAATCACCCCGGATGTTGGTCTGTTCTGGGACGGTTTTGCCCTAGTAATGGAATCATGGCCGGGATTTGGTGGAATACAAACCCAAGCCCTGTAAAATAGCATATTTGAGGTTCATTTGCGATATTAATAACGATATTATCGGCCAATAGTCAGGGGGACGCGCTTTGGGCCCCAGGTGCCTGGTTGGGCCTCGAATAGGCCGGGGATGGGGTGGTCGCAGGTGGGGCATCGGCTGGCGTTGAGGTGGTAGCGATCGATGTTGTAGCAGTCGCGTTGGATGAGCAGTTCGTTGCAGGCGGGGCAGTAAGTGGATTCGCGTTTGGGATCGTGGACGTTGCCGACGTAGGGGTAATGGATGCCAGCGTCGAGGGCTATTTGTCTGGCGCGGATGAGTGTGTCGTGGGGTGTTGCTGGGGTGTCCATCATCTTGAAATCGGGGTGGAAGGCGGAGAAGTGCAGGGGGACGTCGGGGCCAAGCTCTTGCACGATCCAGTTACACATGGCTTGCAGTTCGTCGGGGGAATCGTTTTGGCCGGGGATGATGAGGGTGGTGATTTCGAGCCAGACGTTGGTTTGGTGTTTGAGGTAGATGAGTGTGTCGAGGACGGGTTTTAGGTGGGTTTGTGTGAGCTTACGGTAGAAGGTTTCGGTGAAGGCTTTGAGGTCGATGTTGGCGGCGTCGATGCATTGGAAGAACTCGGCGCGTGCGTCGGGGCTGATGTAGCCGGCGGTGACGGCGACGGTTTTGATGTCATGTTGATGTGCTGCGTTGGCGATGTCGATGGCGTACTCGGCCCAGATGACCGGGTCGTTGTAGGTGAAGGCGATGCTGCGGCAGCCTGATTGTTTGGCGGCGTCGACGATAGCCTGGGGTTGTGCGTGGGAGGCGAGGGTGTCCATTTTCCGGCTCTTGGAGATGTCCCAGTTCTGGCAGAACTTGCAGCCGAGGTTGCAGCCGGCGGTTCCCAGGGAGAGGACGGCAGAGCCTGGGAGGAAGTGCGCGAGTGGTTTTTTTTCGATGGGGTCGATGCAGAAGCCGCTGGATTTGCCGTAGGTGGTGAGGATGAGTTCGTTGTCGATGTTGGCGCGTACGAAGCAGAAGCCTCGGCTGTTGTTGGGGATCTGGCATTGCCGTGGGCAGAGGGTGCAGACGACTTTGCCGGAGTCGGGGTGGTGGTGCCACCATCTTGTTTTGTCGTCACTCTCGCGGGACATCCAGCCCCTCTTTCTTGGAAAGGGTCACGTTGATCTACACCGAATTATACCTCTGAGGAAGGGCTTTGGACGGGCGAAAAATCCATAAAAACGGGTGGATATTGAGGGGTGGCGCGCCTAGGATTTGGTTCACAAAGTCTCCCAGGAGTTTGCCCAGGTATGTTGAAGATTGATGATGCACCAGACTTGAATGGACGGGCTTTGCTGCGGGGGGATACTGTGACGACGGTGGGCGGCAGTACGACGGGGAAAATCAAGGATATTGTGAGTGATGAGGGGGCGTTATTTGTGGAGGTTCGGCCGATGTATCAGGCTGCGGGGAAGGGCATCTGGCATGCGTCGGATCGGCTGCTTTGGCTGTCCCGGCCTAAGCCGAAGGTGGCGGCGGTCGAAAAGCCCGGTTCTGATCCACGGAAGGCTGGGGGCGGGGCTGCGAAGAAATCTGCTAAACCTCTCAAGGTCAAGAAGTAACCTACTGTCATCGGGTAGGTGATCTTGAAAACTTCAAAAAAAGACCCCTATTAACTTTGTTACCGGGCCTAGGCTCCGGTAGCATATACCCCTCCAAAACCGACCGACCACTCCGCCTGCCCGGCTGTCTGATTTAAGCTTGGGCCGGTGAGATAAGACATCCGACGATCAGGGAGCTGATGCAACACACCCGCCACCACACACGACGCAGACGACCGCTAAGCCTCGGCGAGGTTGGGTTGTTCGCGGCGTTGGTCGTGGCGATGTTTTTGTTGGCGACACTTAGGCCGGGCACTGGGGCGACGGCGAGCGCACGCACGGCTGGTCTTTCGATGATGAATGTGAATGCTTTGGAGCCACAGACGGTTGCGGGTGATGTGGGTGAAGCCTTGTCGGCGGAAACTGAAACGCAACGGCTGATCGTGGATGCGGAGCTATCGGATATACCGCAGGACGTGCCGATGTTTGATGGGCGACCGATCCGGCGTGTCAGGCAGTTGACGATGTTGACCACGGCGTACAGTCCGGACGCGCGTTCCTGTGGGAAATGGGCGGACGGGTACACGGCGTCGGGGTATAGCGTGTGGACCAACGGCATGAAACTTGTGGCTGCGGATACCCGCCTGCTTCCTTTCGGTTCATTGGTGAGTATCCCCGGGTACAACGGTGGTCGGCCTGTCCCGGTCCTTGATCGTGGCGGGAAGATCAAGGGCAACCGCTTGGATCTGCTTTACCCGACACACGAGATTGCCTTGCAGTGGGGCGCTAAGCATCTGACGGTTGATATCTGGGAGTATGCTGACTGATTGTGTCGGTGTTTGTCGGGGCGAAACGGGGGTGATTGATTATCAGGGGTTTTTTGTTAGGTAATGTATACGACGTACAAGGTGATCGCCTTTGTGGGGGTTATCTTTTCGCAAGTTATCTTTATTGAAAGGTCAGGGAATGAAGAGCAGAATTGTGATGACAGCAGGATCGTGGATGGTCGCGGCGGCGTTCGTGTCGGTCCCGTTATTCGCAGACACAAGTGCAGCGGGGGGCGACTCGGTGGAGGCCGTGGTACAGACCGTGGCGGAAGCGGGCGAGTCGGTGGATGAAGCCATTGAGACGGTGCAAGGCATCGGTGAAGAGTTAGGGATGGGTGATGATGCTGCGGCCAACGCGGCAGCGACGACCCAGCCAGCCGCCACGCAGCCCGCCGATGAACAGGCAGGCGGGGCGGATATGCAAGCTAATATGGCCGAGTGGATGGCCAACTCGATGCCCAGCGAACATCACGCCAAGCTCGACGGGTTTGTCGGTCGTTGGGATGTCACGACACGTCACTGGATGGCACCTGGCATGCCACCGCAGACCAACACCGGGACCAGCGAGATCAAGTGGGTTCTGGGCGGGCGTTTCATCCAGGAAAACTTCGCCAGCGCATTCCAGATGCCCGGTGCCGAGCCTCAGCCGTTTGAGGGCATGGGGATCACCGGTTACGACAACGCCAAGGGCGAATACGTCGGCACATGGTCCGATACCATGTCCACCGCGGTGGCTGCTTCCGTCGGCCAGTTTGACGACAGCACCCAGACACTGACGCTGAACAGCAACTTCGATTGCCCGATGGCCGGGCCTTGCGATATGCGGATGACCATCGCGGTTGTTGGCCCGGACGAGGTCCTGGTGGAGGCTTTCAAGACCCCCCAGGGCAAGGAAGAATCTAAGTTCATGGAGATCACCTACAATCGCCACGTCGGCGGGATGTAAGATTTTATAGTCAACTCACACAAACCAGACTGACCCGCGGACGGCCGCGGGTTTTTTATGCGCATGATATTTTGAGGTGGATCGCGTACCATTATGAGATTGCAAACAGTCAGCCATCGGCTCCGGGTTTTACACTCATGGTCAAGAAATACTCCACCACAACCGTCGTCGTCTCCAGTATTACGTTCCTGTCGGGTGTGCTGGTGGCTGTGTTATGGATGACGATGGCGGGGGCTGGGGGGGCGCCTATGGGGGGGCATGGTGGCGTATCGTCGGGTGGTGGGCACGGCGGTGGTCACGGTGGCGGGCCGAGGGGGCCGAGGCCCGCGACGGTGCGTGTGGCGGAGGCAAGAATCGAGACATTGAGGCAACGGGTCGCGGTGATCGGACGGTTGCGTGAGGTGCGGCGCGCGACGGTGGCGGCGGAGGTCGAGGGGAAGGTGCTTGCGGTTGCGGTGCGGGAGGGTGATGCGGTCGTCGGCGGCGAGACGGTGCTTGCGCGGATCGACGGGGTGTGGGCTGAGCTTGACCTGGCGCGGACGCAGGCGGAGGTCGCGGCGGCGCAGGCGACGCTGGATCAGTCTGAGCTGGACCTTGGGTATCTGGAACAACTATTGGAAGCGCAGTCGGCGAAGCCTAAAGAAGTTGACGACATGCGGGCGCAGGTTTCATCTGACCGTGCGCAGCTTAGCGCTGCGGTTGCCGAGCGCGACCGTGTGAATAAGGAGGTCGAACGGCTGGTCGTGCTTGCACCGTTTGATGGATTTGTGACACGCAAGATCACGGAGGTTGGGCAGTGGGTTGCGCCGGGCGATGAGATTGTTGAGATGATATCCCAAGGTGAGGTCGATGCGGTCTGTGATGTTCCCGAGCATCTGATTGACTTGATTAAGATTGGTGATATCGCAGAGGTTGTGATTGAGCCGTTGGGTTTGCCGGTGCGTGGCGTGGTGGCGGCGATCAACCCAAGCGGTGGGAACTCGGCGCGGACGTTTCCTGTGAAGGTGAAGCTGGATGATCGGGGCGGTCGGCTCAAGGCGGGTATGAGCGTGACGGTCTGGCTGCCGGTTGGGCTGGAGGCGGAGCGTTTGACTATTCCGCGTGATGCGGTGTCTTATGGCGTGGATGGGCAGAGCGTGTGGGTCGGGGTTGCGGGCGAGTCTGACGTGGCTGACGAATCTGAGCCGACGAAGCCGACGGCTGTGAAGGTTGCGGTGCGTGTGTTGTTTGGCGAAGGGGATCGGGTTGCGGTGGAGCCGTTATTGGATGGGGCGGGTACGTCGTTGATCGAGGGTGCTGCGGTGGTGGTTGAGGGGGCTGAAAGTCTTAAGGCCGGGCAGCCGTTGAACTATATCGATGAGGTGCCTGCGGAAGAATAAATACATGGGCACCTCTAAAAAAACTTAAACCCAAGGTATTGACCAAGCCTCGCGAAGCCGCAAGCGGTTTTGTCCCGACGAAGTGTCTATTTTTTTAGAGACGCCCACATGGTCAGTTACACACGGCAGGCGCGACAAGTCGCGGCGCTTCATAAAGAATCAAACCCTGATTTTTGAACCCCAGACCCTGATCCCTAGACGCCGAACCCACCCTTATGGACATCATTCGATTTGCTATTGAAAACCCTGTGAAGGTCGCGGTGGGCGTGCTGTTGACGCTGCTGTTTGGTTTGCTTGCGGTGGTGACGATTCCGATCCAGTTGACGCCGAACGTGGATAAGCCGGTGCTGACGGTGGAGACGCGGTGGACCGGGCGGAGTCCCGAAGAGGTGGAGACGGAGATCATTCAGGAGCAGGAGGACAAGCTCAAGAGCCTGACCAACCTGCGGAAGATGACGGCGACGGCGAACCAGGGCACCGGCAAGATCGAGTTGGAGTTCTACGTCGGCACGGAGATGAACCGTGCGCGGCAGGAGGTTTCCGATAAGCTCCGCGAGGTGCCTTCGTATCCCGATGATGTGGACGAGCCGGTGATCTCATCCGGGGAGACCGAGGGTTCCAAGGCGATCGCCTGGCTGATTATTACCAGTGACGAGCCGGGGTTTGATGTGGAAGGGCTGGGGGACCAGATCGAGGATCGTGTTAAGCCTTACCTTGAGACGGTTGAGGGCGTGACGCAGGTGAATGTTTATGGGGGTCGCGATCGGCAGGTGCATATTCAGATTGATCCGCGCGAGTTGGCGCAGCGTGGGGTGACGTTTAATACGCTGGTTGGTGCGATCCGGGACACGAATGTCAATGTTTCCGCTGGTGAGTTGCCCGAGGGTCGGCTGGACATTCGTGTGCGTACGGTCGGACAGTACGACAATGTTGAAGATGTATTGAACACGGTGGTGATGGATACCGACTCGGGGCCGGTGCGTGTGCGTGATCTGGGTGATGTGGTGGAGACGTTGGAGAAGCGGCGTGCGTTTGTGCGTTCCAAGGGTGAGCCGGGGCTAGCGTTGCCGGTGTTTCGTGAGGCCGGGTCGAACGTGATGAGCGTGATGGCGGAGGTCCGCAAGCGGATCGAGGTTGTTAATCGGGATATCCTGCCGACGCTTGGGCCGAAGCTGAAGATGGTGCAGGTCTATGATGAGACGAATTATATCAGCCAGGCGATTGCGTTGGTGGTCAATAATCTTTGGATAGGTGGCGCGTTGGCGGGGCTGGTGTTGTTGCTGTTTTTAAGGACGCTTCGGCCGACGGTGGTGGTGGCGATGTCGATCCCGATCTCGATCATCGGGACGTTTGTGGTGATGACGGCGTTTGGGCGGAACCTGAACGTGATCAGCCTCGCGGGGCTGGCGTTTGCGGTGGGGATGGTGGTGGACGCGGCGATCGTGGTGCTGGAAAACATTGATCGGCACCTGTCGATGGGTAAGCCTGTGCGGACGGCCGCGTATGTGGCGGCGAAGGAGGTGTGGGGGGCGATCCTGGCATCGACGTTGACGACGGTAGCGGTGTTTGTGCCGGTGATTTTCATGGAGGAGGAGGCGGGGCAGTTGTTCCGTGACATCGCGATCGCGATCTGTGCGGCGGTGACGCTGTCGTTGATCGTGTCGGTGACGGTGATCCCGTCTGCGTCGGCACGGTTTCTTAAGGCACACGATGACGAGCCGGATGTCGGTTCGTTGCGGGGGCGGGCGCGTAGGTTGTTTGGGTTGACGAAAGTGCTGGCGGGTGTGACCAACTGGTACGCCGAGTTGATCTACCGGATGACCGCGCCGACGGGTGGGCGGGTGGCGCAGCGTGTGGGGGTGGTTGGGTTGATGACGGTGTTGTCGCTTGGGGGCGCGTGGTTGTTGATGCCACCGACGAGTTACCTGCCTGCGGGGAATAAGAATTTGGTGTTTGGGTTCATGCTGACGCCGCCGGGGTACAACCTTGAGCAGAACGGCAAGATCGGCGAGCACATGGAGGCGAGGCTCAAGCCTTACTGGGAAGCGAAGACGCAGGCGGAGTTGGCGGGGTTGGCGAAGAAGGGGGAACTGCCCGCGGTGGTCAATCCGTTTTCACATCAGCCGGTATTAGACATCCCGCCGATCGAGAATTTTTTCTTTGTGTCGTTTGGGACGGTCTTCTATGGTGCGATGAGCGCGGACGATCAGAACGTCAAGCCGTTGAGTGGTCTGTTGCAGTGGGCGGGTTCGGGTGTTCCCGCGTCCACGGGGTTGGCGTTTCAGCAGGGGTTATTCGGGCATGACATGCTCGGTGGGAACTCGATCGACATCGAGGTTGTTGGGGAAGACCTCGATCTGATTCGGCAGGATGCAATCGCGTTGCGTGATGCTTTTAAGGAGCGCTACCGGGTAAGTCCGAGTCCTGGAAACTTTGACAAGCCAAGCCGGGAGACGCAGATCCGGGTTGATTTTGTGAAGGCCAGTGCGTTAGGGATTCAGGCGGGTGCGTTGGGGATGGCGGTGCAGGGGCTGGTCGATGGGGTGACGATCGGCGATTACCGGCTGTACGGGGACAACGTCGATCTGGTGCTGGTGCGGCATCCTGATCTGCCGCTTGAGCCGGACACGCTTAAGATGGTGCCGATCGCTTACTACGACCGTGATGGGAAGGCGGGGATCGTGCCGTTGTCTCATGTGGCGGATGTGGTGGAGGCGCAGTCGCCTCAGCAGATATTGCGGATTGATTATCAGAGGGCGGTGATGCTTTCGATGAGCGCTCCGCCGGGGGTTCCTCTTGAGCAGATGACGGCGGAGGTTCAGGCAACTATTGATCGGATGAAGCAGGCGGGCGAGTTGTCGGATCAAGGGTCGGTCACGCTTTCGGGCACGGCGGACAAACTCACGCAGGTTCGCAGCGCTTTGCTTGGGCGGTGGCAAGGGTGGAACGGTAAGAGTTTTTACAGCATCCTGACCAGCCGGATGTTTCTGGCGCTGCTGGTGACGTTCCTGCTGATGGCGGCGTTATTTGAGAGCTTCCTGTACCCGATGGTGATTATGTTCAGCGTGCCGTTGGCGACGATCGGGGGGTTTGTCGGGCTGGCGATTGTCAGGGCGAGCGATCCATCTCAACAACTGGACACGCTGACGATGCTGGGGTTTGTGATCCTGATCGGGATCGTGGTTAATAATGCGATCCTGATTGTGCACCAGGCGTTGAATTTTATGCGGGGCGTGGGTGAGGGTGAGGGCGACACGGCTTCGGCGATGCCGGTGCGTGAGGCGATCCGTGAATCGGTGCGTTCGCGGATTCGGCCGATCTTCATGACGACGGCTACGAGTGTCTGCGGGATGCTGCCGCTGATACTCATGCCCGGGTCAGGAAGCGAGTTATATAAAGGGCTGGGCAGCGTGGTGGTCGGCGGGCTGGTCGTTTCGACGCTGTTCACGTTGATCGTGGTTCCGCTGCTATTTAGTCTGGTGCTGGATGCGAGGCACTATTATTTTCGGCTCAGGGGCAAGGCCTTGCCGGACTCGGGGCAGGTGTTCTGATCGTACCCGTTGTTTTGAGTGCGCCGGCACCCACATTATCGAACCCGGAACTTCGCCGGGATCGTTGGTTGTTTTTGAATACGGCCTGCGGTTTGCGCCGATAGTTGGGGTGCGGGAAGGCGTTGGTTGTGACGGCACGGGTCCGGATGGATCTAAAAAGCCGGACGACGCCTGGACCCGCAGGCCGATTGGGTGTGTCTGAAAGTGGCGCACGGGGCCTTGACTTGTCGGATTTTGGGTGAACGATACATACATACCAAGACGGGATACACCATGCCGACAGAAAACGCATCCATTGAAACGACCCTGACCCTGGACCCGGCGAAGAAGTATTTCACCGTGGATCAGGCCAACAGTGCCCTGCCTTATGTCTCGCGTGTGGTGGAAGATATCACGCAGGTGTACGCCCGGATCATCGAGTTACGGCGTGGTGCTGAGAAGCCCGACGGATCGGAGCCGGATACCGAAAAAGAATACGAAACGACGATGGATCGCCTCAGCGAGCTGGTTGATGAGCTTCATGCGGTGGGCGTTGAGCTGAAGGACTTCGAGTTGGGCCTGGTCGATTTCCCTGCGACCCACGACGGTCGGGACGTTTTGCTGTGTTGGAAGCGTGGTGAAACAGACATCGGGCACTGGCATGAAGTCGATGCGGGTCTGGCGGGTCGGCAGTCAGTGAGGCTGTTGGAAACGCAGGAGGCGTAGGGCCGGGGACCGGGGACCGGGGTCGGGGAAGGTAATGGTTTGACAATCAAAACGATACAAGAGGGACGCCTTGGGGCGTCTCTTTTTTTGCGCTGAGGCCGGGGGATAAAATTTCTCGCTGAGGCTCACGGTGAAACACAGGCGTTTCCGCTGTAATACCAATTCCAATAATAACTCGTGCGCGTTAGGCGCATGTTAGGTTGCGCTCTTGCGTTCAGTTTGAGAGACTGGTTCTTTTACAAGGAGCTGGACGATCGACATCTCTCTACATCAAGACAGCGA
>JAJRRS010000047.1 GCA_024279275.1 Planctomycetota bacterium
CCGTGGCAAAACCTTTGGCCCCATCACGGCTCCCCTTGCCTCAACCCGCACAGGCGTCTACATCCCCTCACACGACCAGTCGCTCTACGCCATCAACCGCGTCACCGGGCGGGACAACTGGGTGTACCGGACCGCGACCAAACTGACAATCGCACCCACCATGCTCGGTCGATCCGTGTTCCTGCCGGTGCCCAACGCCGGGCTGGTCGCGCTGGACGCCTCCAACGGCAAGGAACGCTGGACCACAGACATTCAAGCCCAGGCGGTCCATATCAACGGCAGCAAAGTCCTCCTTCTCTACCCAGGCGGGCTGAGGTGGGTCGATGAAAAAACCGGACGCGTCCTGCAAGATGCACAGACCTTGCCCATCCAGACGGTCGTACCACTGCCGGATAAGTCGCTGCTGGTCGTATCGCCCGGCGGTCGCATCCACCGGCTGAACCCCAAACGCTGACGACCCTGCCGTAACAACACCGCGAACCCCGTACCTTAAACTCATCCACACACCAAACACCAACGCTCCCTATGTCCAACCTCGTCAAGATCAAAACAGCCCTGGTCTCCGTCAGTGACAAGACCGATCTGATCCCCTTCGCCCGCAAGCTCGTGGGCTACGGCGTGACGATTATCTCCACCGGCGGAACAGCTAAAACGCTCAGCGAAGCCGGCATCGACGTCACACCGATCGACCAGGTCACCGGCTTCCCCGAGATGATGGACGGACGCGTCAAAACCCTGCACCCCAAAGTCCACGGCGGCTTGCTGGCGCTGCGCGACAAACCCGACCACGCAAAAGCCATGGCCGACCACGGCATCACCGCCATCGACTTGGTCTGCGTCAACCTCTACCCCTTCGAGAACACCATCGCACAACCCGACGTCACCGACGACCAGGCCATCGAACAGATCGACATCGGCGGCCCCTCCATGATACGCAGCGCCGCCAAGAACCACCGCTACGTCACCTGCGTCACCGACCCCAAACAATATGACCAGGTCGGCAACGACATCGACACCCACGACGGCAGCACCAGCTACACCCTGCGACGACGCCTCGCCACCGCCGCATTCCAACGCACCAGCGTCTACGACCAGGCCATCAACGCCTGGCTGGCGAACCGGTAAGTTGGTGGTGGGAGGTTGAGTATAGATTCCGGGATGCAATTCACATTATCGAAACGTCATCTCCCAACGCCGGTTCTGAGCGCAGCGAAGGGCCGGGTGGGTATCGGGTATCGGGTATCGGGTATCGGGTATCGGGTATCGGGAGGATCATATCCGTCAATCCTATAGCTAACGTCTAACGGCCACCCGAACCTGCTTATTAAATTCCTCCGCAGCGTTCGCAACAGCAGCTTTCCAATCAACACCCGTATCTTTCTCATGTGCATAGATCACAGACCGGCTTGCCGTAATGATCGCACCCGTCCCGTCGGGCTTAAAACAAGCCCTGACATCCTCCGGCCCACCGCCCTGCGCACCAAACCCGGGGACCAGAAACAACTGCTGCGGCATCAACTCACGCAATAACTGGGCATCTTGCGGCTTGGTCGCCCCGACCACCGCACCCAACAAGCTGTACCCGCAATCTCCGACGTACCCGGGCTTGGATACACCCAGGTCCGCCACGATCTGCCCGACTGCCTGGCTGACCGTTCGCCCGTCTGCAAGTTCCAATCCCTGCAATGCATCCCCGCCGGGGTTGCTGGTGCGCACCAGTGCAAACAACCCCGCCCCCGCCTGCAGCGCCGCATTCGTGAAAGGCTCCAACCCATCGGCACCCAGATACGCATTCACCGTCAAAGCATCCGCCGCGTCTTCCTTACCAAGCATCCCCGCCGCGTAATGCGCCGAACTCAACCCGATGTCCCCCCGCTTGCCATCCGCAATCACCAACAGCCCAAGTTTTTTCGCATAAGCCACCACGCGCTCGTACACCGCATAACCCTCAGCCCCATACCGCTCGAAGCACGCCAGTTGCGGCTTGACCGCCGGGGTATGGTCAACGACAGCATCCAGCACACCTTCACACCAAACCTCAATCCGCTCCGTCGCGTTCCCCGACAACCCCGCAGGCAACCGATCAACCACCGGGTCCAGCCCCACACACACCGGCGCACCCTTATCAGCAATAGCTTTCAACAGTCGGTCAGCAAAGTGCTCGATAGCAAGACTCCTGTACTTACGCTCAACCCTGCATGGAAGCCCACGTTCTGTTGAACGTGGGTCCGGCCCCACAACCTAACGCCCCAATCTATCCAAGCCACAATTCCGGGGGGGGGGATTGTAATCAAATCACCAAGCCCGGCTCACCCCTGACCCCGCCCCAACTGCGGGCGAAGCATCCAAAGAAACGCCGGCCCCCCCACAATCGCAGTAAATATCCCGATCGGCATCATCCCGATCCCCAGCCAGAGATTCAACGCCGCGCTCGTGGTGTCAGCCGTGATAACCAGCGCCGCCCCCAACAACGCCGACCCAATCAGCAACGGCCCGTGCCTTGGCCCCAACACCAACCGCGCAATATGCGGACAAATCAAACCCACAAACGCGATCGGCCCCGCCAACACCACCGCACCCGCAGCCAACAAACTTGATACCGCAAACAGCACCCCACGCAGACGCGACATATTAACCCCAAGACTGATCGCCTCGGCATCCGACGTCGTGGCTACATCCATCGCCCGTGAAGCAAACATCAGCACACACAACCCGCCGGCCGTCACCAACCCGACCACCCAGACAACTACGATCTCAGATTCACCCGGCACATGAAGATTCCCCATCATCCACCGTGCGATGTTGTCGCGGATCCCCCCTGGCCCGACCAGGTAATTCATCATCAGGATCAGCGCCCCGCAGATCGTCGATAGCACCACCCCTGTCAGCAGCAGTCCAAGCGGATCGATCACGCCCTTGCGCCGACCCGCCAAAAATACAATCAGCATGATCACCGCCGCACCCAGGACCGCCCCCCCCGCATTCGTGCCGACCGCGATCTCGCCTTGCCACAGGTAATGCAGGTACGACTGCACCATAATCCCCGCACCCGCACCCGTCGACAGCCCCAAAATGTAAGGCTCCGCCAACGGGTTGCGCAACAACGTCTGCAGCGACACCCCACTGACCGACAACCCGACCCCGACGATCAAGCCGATCAACATCCGCATCACCCGGTCTTCAACGATAAACCCCGCATGTTCACCGCTGGGCCAACCGATCGCGTTGGGGCCGATCCACAGCCGCGCCACGACCGCAGCCGCCAACACACACACCATCACCAACAACGCCACCACCACGCGCCGCCCGGGCTTGTCGTGCATAGGTTTACTCATGGGTTTCCCCACCGATTTTCTTCGCTTGTTCATCAATCTCCGCCATCACCCGATCAATCTGCTCCGCCACCTCCGGGTGAATCGCTTTGGCCATCTCGGCGCAGATTCTCGTAATCGACGTGCTGGGCAACAGCACCAGCGGGTCGTTAATCACAAACACACGACCCGATTCAATCGCAGGAATCGGCAACCCGGCAAACGACGCAAGCCTCGAGTCGCCATCCTTCAATTCCGGCGCATCGGGTTGCAAAAACAACACGACCTGCGGCGACAGTGCCAACAAAGACTCTCGCCCATACTCCGGCGCAGTCACCGTCGCATCGACCGCAGCATTCAATGCCCCGGCAAAACCCAGCAACTCATCGTGCACCGTCCCAGGCCCACTGACCATCACCGGCCCGGTCCCGATCACCAGCAGCACCGTCGGCTTATCCAAAGCTGCAGTCAGTTAACCGATCGCCGCCAGTTGCCGAAGCATCCGCATCTTCAACGCCCGCGCCTTCTCCGACACACCCAACGCCTCCCCCAGACTCGCCCCACCACTCCCCGTCGGCAACTCGTCATACAAAACCAAACCGATGTCCCGGATACTCAACGGGAACGGATACGTATGCAATGCAAATAACCCACGCCCCGCCAGATCATTCAGCCGACCCGGCGGACCGCCAGGACCAACCATCATCAACACATGCGTCGGATTAGTCGCCAACAACATCTCGGTATTCACATCGCTGTAGTTCCCTACGATCGGCAGCCCCACCGGCGCAGCCGTCTCGTACTCCGCCACCCCCACGATCGCATCGCCCAAACCAAGATCGACAATCATCTGACTCAACGCAGGCGCAACCGTGACAAACCTCGGCTCTGTGTCGTCTGATGTCGCCTGGGCAGGTTCTGCGGCCGGCTCATCCGCGCAGCCAACAACCGCGAACATCGCCAACAACAAACATAAATACTTACACACCCCGACCAGATGGGTGTAGCCACAAACAGGCACAAAAGACACAAAATTAAACCATCGCATCGACAAGGCCTTGCCTACCGGCATGCAGGACACCAGCCAGCACGCCTTTTCTTCTGTGTATTTTGTGCCTTTTTGTGGCAATAGCCTCCGCCCCGTCAGTACCTCTATCGCACCACTGTTAATAGACATCACGACTCAGTCGCTTCGGTCGCTTCCGTAGCCTTGGCTGGCTCGACCTTATCCAACACAACCGCCTGATCGTCCGGGTCAGGCTCGACATACACTTCGTCAAACTCAACCAGGTCCGCACTGCGACGCAGCAAAAGATAGATCCAGACCTGTGCGTTAAAGTAATAACTGACCGCGAACGCAGGCAGCACCGCGATCAGCAGCTTCAGCCAAACCATCACCAACGCACCAGCCACCGTGCCCAGACGGCCGAGATTTTCCCAGTCGGCATCAGGCAACAGCTTGCCCCATTGTGGATCGGGCAGCATCGCGTCCAACCGGGTCGTCCCATCAACCACCTCGGCAAGCGCCCCCGCAGACAGACAGGTCTTGGTGATCCAAATCGTGCTAAATACCACCAGCCCGATCAGCATATACGTCACCGCGCCGTAGACGATCATCACACCCGTGTAAAAAAGGTATCGCCAGAACCGACCCACGACGTAGTTATAAGCCCGGCTGACCACATCAAACGCATCCGTCGCCTCGACCGCGATCCCGGGGATCAGCAGGCTCACACCAAACGCAAACCCGATCAGCAGCATCGCCGCGATAAAACCAGCCAACAACATCAGCCCGAACACCACCGCCCCCAGCACGTCCGCGCCAGGCAGGTTGAAGAACACCCACCCCGACAGCGCCAACGCCAGCCGAATCACCACCACGATCCCCAACGGAATCAGCGGCGCGATCATCACCTGCACCCAGTTATCCAGGCCAAACCGCAGCCCCTCGAACGCCGAGATGTGCTCCCGTCGGCAGGCATCCATCGCCGCCACCCGACAGATCGCACCGCCGATCAGGGACGTCAACGCAAACGCATACAGCAGATAAACCACCAGGAAACCCCAGTGCGCCGCGTAGAGCCAGCCGGGCGTGCGGATAATCATCGACCCCAGCGCCCCGATGACGCCGCCGCTGTCGGTTCCCTTGCCGCTGGCCAGGTCGCTGATCCCAAAATCCAACGCCGTCGCCGAGACCACCAGCCGCTCAAACGCGCCGACCTGCTGATCGACCAGCGTGCTGAATATCTTCCCTTTCTTAATCAGTGCGCGTGTCGCCTCGTCCGCGCCCTCCTGCTGAACCATCGTGCTGAGCCAGGCATCGAATTCCTGCGCATCGTTATGAATGTAAGCCTGCACCTCGTTGGGGTACACGCTTTCGCCCCAGACAAAATCCATCGCGACACCGCCGAGGTACAACAGCAACACCAGCATCAGCGACAGCAACAGCCGACCGGGCTGGATCGCCATACGGAACGCGCCCAACAGCCTCAGGAAGGGCAGCGACGCACGCCAGTCAATCCCATTAAGCGTCACACGGTAATCTTGCTCAGCCATGTCTGCTCCGGTGCGTGCCCCGATGCTCAGCTAACCAGCCGACCGGGGCGTGCGTGTCGTTTCTTATTCATTAACCACAGCCGCGCGGTCGATCGTGATCGTAGAAGGGTCCAGCCCCTGCTCGATCGCCTGGATCTTCATCACACGCCTCTCGTGCCGCCCGCCCTCAAACTCCGTCCGCAGCCACGCCGCGACGATCCGCTCGATCACACGCACCCCCAGCATGTCCGCAGGGATGCACAGCACATTCGCATCGTTGTGTCGGCGGGATACCTCAGCACCCACCTCATCATGCACCAACGCCGCACGGATTCCTTTAACCTTGTTCGCCGCAATCGACATCCCGATCCCCGATCCGCACACCAATATCCCCCGGTCGGCCTTGCCCGTAGCCACCGCATGTGCCACCGGATACGCCATGTCAGGATAATCACAAGCCCGTGTCTTACAGATCCCCAGCAACATCGGCTCGTCCCCGTTCGCCGTCAGCGTATCGGTGATCGACCGCACCGCATCCATACCCCGGTGATCGGTTCCCAATGCAATTTTCATAATGGTAACTCCTTAAATCGGCGGGCCAAGCCCCGGCGGATCGCCTCGGCGGTGGCCCGATACACCTCATCCCCAGACCCGATCGGATCGCTGATGTCAGCCTCCGCATCTACCAGAAATACCTTCTGACTAGCCGAGGGCACCAGGTCCAAGACCGCCTGACGATGGCCAGCGGTCATGCAATATATCACGTCTGCAGTATCCACAAGCTCACGGGTCAGCGGAGTCGACTTATGCCCACTGATATCCACCCCGCCCCCCGCCACCGCACGCACCGCCTCGGCAGTCGCCAACGCACCCTGTGAAGCATAAGCACCCGCCGATTTTATCTCGATCCCAGCCTCATCCAACCCATCAATCTCAACCCCAAGCCGCTTGGCAATCATCTGTCGACCGATCCCCTCAGCCATCGGCGAACGACACGTATTGCCTGTGCAGACCATCATCACCGTGTAACGCGTGAGCTTCTTGATGTATCGCTCATCAAACACACCCTCCCGCAGAACCTCCCACGCCTGCCCACCTCCCCCGGATTTTTCCCCACCCCCGGATTCACCCCGGACACTCTCCCCAGTGATCTTCACAATCGTCGATGGCTTGGCGTATTGGCAAGGCCCACCGTCCACCACCAGATCAACCAGACCCGCTAGCGCCTCCGCCGCCTGCTGCGCATCCACCGGCGGACGCTCGCCCGGCAGATTCGCACTGCTGGCAATCACCGCAGGACCACCCGCAGACAAGACTATCCGCCCAAGCGGGTGGTCCGGACACCGCAAACCCACAACCCCATCGTGATACAACCTGTTCCGATCCTCACTCGCCAAACCCAACCCACCCAGACACCGCTGGATAATATCCGGGGGCACCTCCACCAACAACGTGATCGGCCCGGGCATCGCCTTGCTCGCAAGCCGCCTGGCCGCCCCACCCGTCAACTCAGCGAACCGCCCGATATCCTGCGCGTCAGCGATATGCACCGTAAACGCCCGCGACTCATCCCCCCCCTTGAGCTTACGCAGACGTTCGACCCCAACATCACTCAACGCAGACGCCGCAACGCCGTAGACCGTTTCCGTTGGGAAAACAACCAACCCACCCGCGCGTAACACCGCCGCCGCCCGGCGGGCGAGTTCCTCATGCTGTCGGGCATCGCCCGGCTCTAACGTGGTGATCTGCATAGAATTACATTATCGAAGCAGCCGCATATGATTGCAAACCCGCCGCCCCGCGAACCCTTTCAGACCCACCACACCGGCCGCGTAAATTGCCCCCCGATCCGCCTATTCAGACCCCCACATAATCAGCATCCACAACGATAACCACCCCCTCTTTATAGACCTTATTTAAGTTAAATATTAATCTTTAGAACGTAACAAAGAAGAAGAATGGCCCACAGATTTTCACGGATTAGTACAGATTCCAAGGCCTTTTAGGCCGACCTTTTTGTATTCTTAATCTGTGTAATCTGTGAAAATCTGTGGGCCAAACTCCGACTTCTTCGCGCTCTTCGCGCCTTAGCGGTTATCCTCTTCCCACCCACGACACGCCCCCTCTCGCCCACATCAAAAACATCTAGCCCTCCGGCTCAACCTGCGTCGCCACCGCTTTTAGAAAACTCTCAAGGTAATCCTTGAAGAACAACTCCAACCCTTTGGCGGTCAGCTCGTGATCGGTCCCCCAGATACTCACACGCAGGTCGGTGAACTCCGGGTCGATCTGGATCACCACCTGCTGGTCCTCGTGACTTCGACCGGTGATGCTCTGTGCGAAATGTGACGACAGCGCATTGACGCCAGGCCCACCGATGCTCACGGTCGGACGAGCGTGCAGCGAGCCGTGATTCAGATACCAGATATCCGTGCAAACCACCGGCTGGATCGGCGTGGCCAAGCTGTCGCGGTGTTTGTTCACCCAGGCCTCGACCTGCTCGCGCAACCGATACGCCAAAGGCCGATCCCCCTGCTCCGCCCGCAGGTGCGCCCCCACCACGATCAGCACCAGGTGCGACGGGTCCAGGCCAAGTTCGCTGTCGGAGTCTAAAGGCGGTGTAGGCATGGGGGAGTTAGGAATTAGAGGCTGGGGGTTGGCAGTAACTAACAGCTAATGGCTGCTCTTACGCCCCACCCATCAGCACGGCGAGTAAACCCTTCTGTGCGTGGAGCCGGTTGTGTGCTTCGAGGAACACCCGGCTGCGCGGCCCGTCCATCACTTCATCAGTAATCTCCACACCCCGGTACGCCGGCAGACAGTGCAGCACCACCGCATGATCCGCAGCATGTGAAATTAAACCGCCATTAACCTGATAGCCCTTAAACGCCTCGAGCCGGGCCTGCTTCTCATCTTCCTGACCCATCGAAGTAAACGTGTCGGTAAATACCGCATCCACACCCTTGACCGCTTCAACCGGATCAACAATTACTTCCAGGTCCATCCCCGGAGCGTCAGCCAGAAGTTGCTTCTGCACCGCGGGGGCAAACTCGTAGCCCGATGGACTCGCCAGAACAAACCGCACACCCAACCGACCACAAAGGATCGCCACGCTGCGTGCGACATTGTTGCCATCACCGATAAACGCGACGCTCCGCCCACCCAGGTCCGCGCCGAACTCATCCTGCAGCGTCATGATGTCCGCCAACGCCTGACAAGGATGCGACTCGTCACTAAGCATATTAATAACCGGGACGCCGCCGAATTCAGCGAAGTCAATCAATTTCTGGTGCTCGAAGACCCGAGCCGCGATGCCGTGGACCATCCCGCCAAGCACCTTGGCAACATCGCTGACCGATTCCCGCTTCCCCAGCCCGACCTCCTGGCCCATGATGATCGAATGGCCGCCCAACTCGATCATCGCCTGCTCAAAGCTCACCCGCGTCCGCAGGCTAGGCTTCTCAAACAGCATCGCCAGCGTCTGCCCAGCCAGCACCGGATCATTGGCCTTCCCCGCATCACGCTCATCGCGCAACCGCTTTGAGACCGCCAGCATGTGCTTAAGTTCATCAGGCGTTGCGTTGGCGATCGATAAAAAATGTTTCATGGTGTACTCGTTAATGCTTGAATCCGACTCGAAAACAACTCAACCGCGAAGGAGCGAAGAACGCGAAGATGGGAGAAGAAGAGGTATCCGCAGATTTCGCAGATGACACAGATTAGGAATGTGACACATAATCTCTTTTCTTAATCTGCGCAATCTGCGAAATCTGCGGACACCTCTTACTTGTCTTTCTTGGCGCTCTTCGCGCCTTCGCGGTCCCCCCCCCCCCGTTCACAACACAATCTCCGTCCCGATCCCTTTACCCGTATACACCTCCAGCAGCGACGAGTGCTTGATACGCCCATCAATAATGTGCGCCTTAGAGACCCCCCCCGCCAGCGCCGTAAAACTCGCCTCGACCTTCGGCAGCATCCCCGCCTGGATCACACCCGACTCGATCAACTCTTCGATCTTCTGCTTCGGCAGATGGCTCGCCAGATCATCGGGGTTATCCGACAAACGGATGCCATGCGTATCCGAAATCAGAATGAGCTTCTCAGCCTTGACCGCCGCAGCCACGTGCCCCGCAACACTGTCCGCATTCACATTCAGCTTGCCCCCCGAGGCGTCGCGCGCAATCGGAGCGATCACCGGGATGTAATTCGCTTCCGTCACCGCATCCAACAATTCCGCGTTAACCCATTCGACCTCGCCGACGGACCCGATATCGATCCGCCTGCCCTCATCACCTTCAAGAAACAACCGCTTGCCGAACACCACGCAGCTCGCCAGGCTGTGCAGCCGCATCGGACGATGGCTAAGCTCGGTGATGTACCCTGCAATCTGCTCGTTGATCGTATTCACCAGCACATGCTCAGCAATCGCCAACGTCCGGTCATCGGTGTAGCGTCTTCCCTGCACGAACTGCGCCTCAAGCCCAGCCTGCTTCATCGCCTCGGTGATCCCCTTGCCACCGCCATGCACGATGATCGGGCGCATCCCAACCGCAGACATAAAGCAGATATCACTGACCACGCTCTTTAGATCGCCCGGCTGATCCATGATCGACCCGCCGACCTTCACCACGATCGACTTGCCCTTGAATCGACGGACATACTCGTGCGCCTCGACCAGCGCGGTCGCCTTGTTGATTGCATCTTGCACCGTAAAACTCCGCTTAGCGGGGAGAAACAGAGGATTGTACCGGCGCAGCCGCGCAGCCTCAAGCCGACAAGGCCCCGTCCGAGAAATCTCAATTAGATGCTAAATGGGGGTGCCTCAGGCGCTTTCCAGCAGCCTGCTGTAGACATCCAACGTCTTGCGTGCCGCCTCCGGCCAACTCAGCGGCGCGACCCGGGCCAAACCCCGCAGCTTCATCGACTCACTCAGCCCCGGCTCGGTCAACACACGCTCAAGGGTCTGCGCCAGCGCGTCATGGTCATCAGGATCATCAATATACAACGCCACATCATCGCACTGCTCACGCAACGCGCCGCGATCGGCCAGCACCAACGGCAACCCGCACGCCATCCCCTCAGCGGTCGCCAGACAGAAACCCTCCGTCCGGCTAACATGCACCATCGCGTCCGCCCCACGCAGATGCCGAATCATCCCATCGATATCCAAAAACCCCACCCAATGCAGACGATCCGAAATACCTCTAGCCTCCGCTACCTCCCTGATCTTCTGCGCATACGCCGGGTCTTCCCGACCCAGTAACGCCAGATGATGCGGCACACGATCTTTGATCTTCGCCAACGCCTCCACCACCGCGAGTTGATTCTTCAACGGGATCACAGACCCAACGCACACGATATAAGGCGCATCCACACCCAGCGGGTGCCCGGCCTCATCGCCCACATGATCGTCTGAATTCAAGAACTTCTCACTGACCCCGTTATGCACCACCGTCATCCTCGAAGAATCGATCCCAAGCTCACGGGTCAGGAACTCACCCACAAAATACGAGACCGGCAGCAGATGATCGCTCCGCTTGTAAATCGAACAGACGTGCCAGCCCCAATACAGCCGAGGCACCAACGGCAACGGCAGGTCGTCCGCCGACCCACGCTTGATCGCATCCACCGTGTGTACACTCGGGCAGCGCAAAAACAACGGCGCACACTGCTTCATCCCGTGGTACAGCGCGACCCCATTACGCGCTAACAACCCCGGCAGACGCACCTCGTTCCAGATCAACTCCAGCGGCGCACGCATCCTCGGCACAATCACCGCGTCCAACCCATCCAACTCCGGAGGAAGTTCCTGGTCACGATACCGCACCGCCACAAACTTAAGCCCCGACGGTGCCAACTCAACCAGACGCATCGCCAGATTCTGCAACGCGATGCTTGACCCACTGGCCACGCGGAAGCGGATATCTAAGGCAATCGTCATCAAGGCGTGTCCTCACTGCGGTTCATGACCGCGTAATCTTCAACATCCCGACCCCAGCGTGACCCCGCCCATATCTTCTGGAAAGGATACGCCAACTGCCATAAATAATTCGTAATAACTCGAATCCCACCCACCGATTGCTCGTGCGGAAATGCCCCATCGCCCACTCCCGTCTCGGGATAATCATCGCACCCCGCCCACTGCGTCCCAAACAGCCGGTCCCAGAAACTGAACAGCACCGCAAAGTTCTTGTCCGCGTGCCTTGGCTCGATGGAGTGATGGATCCGATGCGACTGCGGCGTGACCAGCACATAGCGCAGCAGGCCGTAGTTCGTCCGCAGGTTGCCGTGATAGACCCGGCTGTAAGATTCGAGCACCAGTGTCAGCCAAAACGCCAGCTTCACATCCAGCCCCATCACAAACAGCGGGAAGATCGTGATCGGCTTGGTCACGACATACTCAGCCAGATGCACACGCAGATCCGTGAACATATTCATCTGCTTCTGCGAGTGGTGGATCGTGTGGAACAGCCAAAGCACGCTGATCTTGTGCCGGACAAAGTGATGGAACCAGTTCAGCAGATCACCCGCCAGCACCGCCAACGCAGCAACCACCACCACATGCCACGCCGCCACCGCCTCGATCCTCAGCCCTGCAAGGTAGCGCTCACAAAACCAATACAGCCCCGAGACAAAAATCCCCAATACCGCCACACGCACCAGCGATCCCAGCACGAACCACCCCAGAAAATCCTGCATCATCCCAACACTGAATACCCGCTGCTCACGATCCGCGGGGATCACCTTCTCTGCCATGAACACCGCCGCCATCAACAGGTACAACCAAGGCGAAAGATACACCTGCGCCGCCTTCTGCGCCAGCGACTGCAACGAAGCCGGGCAATACGTCTCAATCAAGTAAGCAAACGGACTGGTCAAATCCCAACCGGACCCATCCCCGCCCTGTGCTTGTGTTGTCAGCCATACCAGCACAGCCGTGAACCCCAACAACCCAATCAACAGCACCACCCAGATCATCCGCCGCGATGGCTGATCCGTGCGTGTCGGCTGTCCCGGGTTCTCGACCACTTCCACTTGCAATGCATACCTCACAAAAGCTGGACAACAGCACCCGTCTTGGGGGCAGGCTCCCGGGAGGTTCATCGGCACTTTGATATGCGTTTCACGCACGCTTTACCCCCAACTTCTAAACCTTAGATGATTGCCTACTCAACGCTCTAGAAAACTCAGCAATATCGGACACGAAATGCTCCCATCAGGGGCGTACCTCACCTGCCGACCAACCACTCAACAGACACATCAATCCCCTGATTGCCCCTTACACGCCACAAAGGCTTATCGGTCGTAAATACTGATATTCAATATTTCTATAAAAAGTGGTCCTTCCGGGATTTCCGTGGGTGTTGATTGAGAGTAAAACGGGCACCTAAGGAGTGTGCCCATGCGAGATGCGGAGCTATATCAGACGATCCTGGGGCTATCTGAGCCTTGGTCGGTCGGTCGAGTGC
>JAJRRS010000048.1 GCA_024279275.1 Planctomycetota bacterium
GCCGAAGGCCTCAACAGCAAGATCATGACCATCAAACGCCTCGCCGCCGGCTTCCGCAACCGCGAACACTTCAAGACCGCCATCTACTTCCACTGCGGCGGTTTGGACCTATGCCCACGATAATCCCGGAAGGACCATAATTAATAACACCGAATCCCCTTGAACAACCCCGGCGGAGGCCGGTTTACCGGCCGTGTCGATGTAGAATCAAAGACGAGGGCAGGGTATTCAAAGACCCCGCCCATCTAACGCACCGGCATATTGCCCCCTCCCCCATTCGTGTTTTTTTGCGTTTATTCACGGCTAAATCCTTCCCTGCCTTCTTCGCACCTTCGCGGTCATCCATACCCACAAAAAACACCCCGGTCGGTTTCTACCGGGGTGCGTGTCTCTCCCCCCCATGGCCGGACGCCGATTAAGACGCCCTTGCCGTGCCCGAATCACAAACTGCTCTCTCTCCCTCCTGCTCTCCCCTCCTAAGCAGGCGCAACCCGGGCAGGGTCGTGGGGTATTCAATTATTATTTTTGCTTGCAACACCAGCGATCAGCCAGCGCCCCCCGCAACTTCTGCAGCGAATTCCTCCTTGGAGCTGCCGTTGAATTATCCTCCATCCCAAACAATCAGACGTGTCAAAAACAAAAGAACATGACCAAAAACATGCATGGACTAACCAGCGGTATCCGTTCCACTGACTTGACCATTTCACTATACCAAATGACCGCCGACATGTGGCCCTCAAACCCCGCATTTTTATCTATTTTTTACACGCCAAACACACACGCCCAACCCACCGATCAGAGCAGGCACATCCGCAGATTTCACAGATCAAGGCCACCTCTAATAATTGGAGTTGCGCCGCTGAAAAACCGCTTGCGGCTTCGCGAGGCCTGGTCAATACCTTGGGTTTAAGTATTTTTAGAGGTGCCCTTAAGAATGAAGCAGCCAGATCGAATCTCCCCGGTTTTAATCTGCGTAATCTGCGCAATCTGCGGACACCTCCCCATAACATCTTGACAGCTAACCCCCTTCACCCCCGCGACTTCCTCAACGCCTCCCGCGCATCCTCGATCAACCCAGCCAACTCCCCCGGCAAATCCTCACCCCCCCATCGCTCAGCCACCGCCTGAGCATGCCGATCAATCAGCACCTCCGCCCGATCCACCCCCAACGCACGCTCATCCGCATCCAACTCATCCAGATGCTGCAACGCAAACCACACCGCCTGCAACCCAATAATATCCGCCACCGACCCCCGCATCGCACCCCCCGCCCCATCCTTCGGCAACGCCACCGCACTTTTCGCAAACTCCACCCACCCCCCAAGCAACACCGCCCACGTCATACCCTCAGCATCAAATGCCTTTGCATCACTATCCGGGGAGGTGTCCGGGGTGTCCGGGGTGTCCGCAGTCATACCAATCTCACTCCAATTACCCTACCCCCACCACCACGCTTGCGGTTTAGCGCCCCCTCCTCTCCCCTCCCACATCATCAATCATAAATCCCACATCATAAACCTCAGACATCCCCCTAAACCCCCGCCAAACTCACCGCCTGCCCGCTCCAAGCCGACAAATGCACCGCCTCCACCTTCCTCATATACCGCAACCCCGCCACAAAGTCCGGACTCACCCGCCTCTGCTCAGGAGCCGCACCCCCACGTGCCGCACGCACCGCCGCCACAAAACACGCCTCCACCACCCAGTCACACGTCAGCTCCACCGGCACCACCGCAGGCTTCAACGGCTCACCAATCTTCCCATACATCACCGCACCACCGATCGGCACACGCAATCGCCCAGCAGAACCATAAATCGTCACCGAATTCATCGGTGCCTCCTGACTCACCCCCGAATGCTGCTCATTGATCGTCACCCCGTTCGCCAGCATCCCCTCGATCAACACCACCTGCGGAACCTTGATCGCGTAAGGCTCGCCCCCCGGCTCCATCTTGCTCGGCACAGGCGTGTGCGTCACCGCCTTTAATACCTCATACTCACCCACCCACGCGTTCAACACCTCCGCCCAGATACCCACCTGCATCACCTGCTTGCCCGAATATTCCACCCGTTCACGCCAACTAATCACATCAGCCCGATCGCAACTCGCATCCAGACATGCCACCTCCACCTCGCGCAGTTCGCCGAGCCGACCCGTCCGAATCATCGTCCTGATAAAAGGCTCATAAGGCATCCGGTGCGGCGGCGGACACAACATATTCACCAGCTCCGGCCGAGCCTCCGCAGCGTCCAGCATCCGCTGCGCCTCCGCCAAATCCATCGCCATACGCGCCTGACAAAAAACATGCTTCCCCGCGGCCAACGCCGCCACCGTCATCTCGCAGTGCGTGTTAGGCCAGGTCCCAATGAATACCGCATCCACATCCCCCCGACCAATCAACGCACGCCATTCGCTCTCCACCGACTCAAAACCAAACTCCGCAGCAGCCTTCCTCGAACTCTCTTCACTACGATTACACACCGCCACCAGCCTCACGCCCGGCACCGACTTCAGCCCGGGGATATGCCGTTGACGCGCGATCCCACCCGCACCAATAAAACCGATGCCGATTGTCTCGCTGCCTGCCACCACGCCTCCTTCCACGTCCTACAACGGATATGATCTACACCAGGTCAACCGTCAACTCACGCACCAGCCTGCCCGAAGCTCCGCGTGGAAACGCGGGGCTGAAACAACGCCCAGACCCGCAGTTCGCGCAAGGTTTAACAAAAATCATACGGCCTTAGTCTACCCCATGCACCGCGACACCCGGAATAGGGAAACACCCGCGATGAATAAAATCCTCCTCGCCCTCACACTCCTCGCCCTACCCCTGCTCGCCACCGCCTGCTCAACCAAACTCACACCCAACGATTCATCACAATCACTTCCCGCCCCCCCCGGCACCACCGCCCCCCCGGTTCCCCCGGCACAGGCTGCTTCCCCAGCCGTCAACCCACCAATCTCCCCAACCCCCAACCCCCAACCCCCAATCTCCATCAACCGCCAAGCCGGCACCATCGACATCCCCGCCACCATCGTCCCCATCAAGCCCGACTGGCTCGAACTCATCGCCACCACCAAAGGCCCAAACAGCCGCGAACACGAAGCCATCGTCACCATCAATGCCAAACCCAGCCAGATACACGCCGCCCTGCTAACACTCGGCCTAAAGCCAGGACACCCCCTGACCAACAAACTCATCGACAACCAATTCATCTCCACCCCACCCACTGGCCCAACCGTCCAAATCCTCTTCATCTACCAAAAAAACGGCCAAACCATCCAGACCCCAGCTCACCTCTGGGTCATTGACAATCTAACCGGCCAAACACTCACCGACGCACCCTGGCTCTACACCGGCTCCGTCTTCCGCGAATTCCAAGGAAAGGAATACTACATGGCCGACGAAGCCGCCAACGCCGTCTCTCTCGTCAACTTCGGCGACGATCTCATCGTCCGACAAACCCTCACCACCCAAAATAGCGACGGCCAACACCTGCAGATAAATGAAGCAACAGCCTTATCTTATGGCACCCCCCTCATACTGCGCATCCAAATAACACCCCCACCCAAAGCCCACTGATGCACCGCCCCGGTGCTTCGGTGGGGTATCTTCGGACATTCGACAATGCTCCTCAGCAATTCACCGCACCACCTCAAACAACCTCAAAAACACCTCCCTACCCGCAACACTCTTTCATAGCCGCGGGCCGCCGGCACGCGCGTCCCCCTCTATCCCACAACAACCCACACAGAACCCTACCTGACCCCCATCCCCCGCCCCCTTATCCGATAAACCCGCCCTTATGAACCCTGCCCCCACCCCCAACGCCGTACCGCAGCGCAGCGAAGGTGTGGATATCCCCTCCAACCCCCATCTCTCCAGTACCCACCCACCCCATCCGTCCGATAAACCAGCCCCCAATGAACCCCGATCACACCCCAAACCACCACCCCAAACCACCACCCCAAACCGTTTGACAACCCACCGCAATCCACCGACAATACACCCTCATTCCTCAACCGAATTTAGGTGGTATCCATGCGACACATGATCAGGATGTTGTGCCTTTTAGTGCTTGGCCTGACCCTCGTTTCCTTGACCGGCTGCAACCGCGTCACCGCCAGCCAGGTCCGCCGAAACATGACCCCCGAACTACGTAGCACCACCCGTTCTGCCGAGCTACGCAAAAACGACCTCGCACGCTACACCGACAACAACCTCCGCGCCGCCTGGGACGACATGGACCGCTTCCTGCTCCTGCACCGCAACAGCAGACTCACCCCCTGGCCCGTCCCCTGATCCGCACGCCCAATCCAAAACATAAAAAATCCCCGCGTGAAAAAGCGAGGTTTTTTTATGCGCCTCACTCAATACCTACCTTCTACCAATCCCATTAAATACTCGTGCGTCTGTGAAGCCCACGTTCGCCTGAACGTGCGACGGTACTACGAACTGACGCACGAGTTCTTTTCAGGATTGGTATTACCCCACACAAAACAGCCGCTTGCGGCTTCGCGCATCACACCCCCGGTTTAGAATGGTTTAACTTTCACCATCGTGAGTCCGGTTTAGCCGTCGCGGCCACGCGACGAAACAGGACATCACCCCTCCACCCAAACCCCGGACAACATACAGCGATCTAAACAAATCCCCTCTTATCCGCGTTCATTTGCGGCTAATCCCCCTCCCAATCCCCCAACATCACGACCCCACCACCTCAGCCTCAACCCCCGCCGACGCCGGGAAATAATCCTGCAACGCACGAACCTCCCAAGCACCCTCACGCAACGCCGCAATCGCCTCCACCGCACAACTCGCCGCCGTCAACGTCGTAATCATCGGCGTATTAAACCGGATCGCCGTCGCACGCAGCTTCGCCTCATCCGTCGCAGCCCCCTTACGCGTCGGCGTGTTAATCACCAAACCAATCTCGCCGTTCTTTATCAGGTCCACCGCGTTAGGCCGACCCTCACTGATCTTATGTAGCCGAACCGTCTCGACGCCGCATTTCAACAGATGTGCATGCGTCCCGCCCGTCGTGCAAACCTCAAACCCCATCTCAACCAACCCCCGAGCGATCGGCTCAACCGCAGACTTATCGCTGTTCCGTACCGACAAAAACACCTTCCCCTCCGTCGGCAAAGGCACACCCGCCGACATCTGACTCTTCGCAAACGCCATCGGGAAATTCAGGTCCGCCCCCATGCACTCCCCCGTCGACCGCATCTCAGGACCAAGAATCACATCCACACCCGGGAACTTACTAAAGGGAAACACCGACTCCTTCACCGACGTGTGACTCGGCACAATCTCCTCAGTCACACCCAACTCCGACAACTGCTTGCCGATCATCACCTTCGCCGCCACCAACGCCCACGATATCCCACAAGCCTTACTCACAAAAGGCACCGTCCTTGAAGCTCGCGGATTCACCTCGATCACATAAATCTCATGCTTGCCCCGCTCACCCCCGGATTCATCCCCCGTGTCATTCCCCGGCCGACGCACCGCCCACTGCACGTTCATCAACCCACGCACACCCAACGCCTGCGCCAACCTCCGCGACAAGCTCTTCAACTCCTCAACCACTTCCCCAGGCAACGAGTAAGGCGGAATCGTGCAAGCCGAATCACCCGAATGAATCCCCGCCTCCTCAATATGCTCAAGCACACCGCAAACAAGTGAGCGGGTATCGGGTCTGGGGTCTAGGCTCTGGTCAGAAGAGATTCTCGCGCCGCCTGAATCGGATCGGCTAGACCCCAGACCCAAAACCCCAGACCCAGCGCCAGCCCCATAATCCCCCACCACATCCACATCGCACTCCACCGCTTCCGACAAAAACTGGTCGATCAAAATAGGCTGACCCGCCAGATCGCTCGCCCCCAACGCGATCGCCATGTAATACTTCAACTGCTCATCATCAAACACCGTCGCCATCGCACGCCCGCCCAGCACAAAGCTAGGCCGAACCAAAACCGGATACCCGATCTCATTCGCCACAACGATCGCCTCTTGCACATCGTAAGCAATCCCATTGGTCGGCTGCTTGATCCCAAGCTCCTCGATCAACTTACTAAACCGCTTACGATCCTCCGCCAAGTCAATCGAATCTACCGCCGTACCAATAATCGGAACCCCCGCCGTCTCCAACCCATGCGCCAGATTCAAAGGCGTCTGCCCACCAAACTGCACAATCACCCCATGCACATACCCGCCTGAATTGGGATCGCCAAACGCCCCACCGTTCAACCGCTCACAAATATTCAGCACATCCTCCAACGTCAAAGGCTCGAAAAACAACAAGTCCGACGTGTCATAATCCGTCGACACCGTCTCCGGGTTCGAGTTCACCATCACCGACTCATAACCCATCTCATCCGCCGCAAACGCCGCCTGCACGCAACAATAATCAAACTCAATCCCCTGCCCGATCCGGTTCGGCCCACCGCCCAGAATAATCACCTTCTTCTTATCCGTAACCCGTACCTCGTCTTCCGTAACTTCCGCAACACTGCC
Source organism: Planctomycetota bacterium (assembly GCA_024279275.1). GTDB lineage: Bacteria > Planctomycetota > Phycisphaerae > Phycisphaerales > Phycisphaeraceae > JAJRRS01. The sequence goes on from JAJRRS010000048.1 coordinate 6,525, forward strand.
ATCTTCCGCCACCTGACGCACCGGCGTCTCATACGTCGAATAATAATAAGGCGTCTCCGCCTCAAACTCCGCCGCACACGTATCCACCAACTTATAAACAGGCACCACCCCCAACGACTTACGCCACGAACGCACCTTCAATATCGTATCCGTATTAATCTCACCCAAATACAAATTCGCCAACTGCGGATCGGAATACCCGAACTGCTTCGCCTTAAAAAACACATCCCTCGGCACATCCTCAAGCCTCTCATACCCAACCAACACATCCTCAAAATCAACCAACTGCTTAAGCTGATCCAGATACCACTTATCTATCTTCGACGCCGCATACACCCGGTCGATCGACCAACCCATCTTCAACGCATACCGCAAATAATACATCCGCCCCTGCGAAGGCACCGTCAGCTTTCGGCTAAGCTTCGTCTCCTCAATAGGCCATTCAATCGCCGACCCGTCCGCGTTCTTCTTATCCCGCCTCGCGTTCAACCACTTATCATTCGCATCCAGCCCCAGCCCAAACCGCTTGACCTCCATCGACCGAATCCCCTTCTGCAAACTCTCCTTAAACGTCCGACCGATCGACATCGCCTCACCCACCGACTTCATCTGCGTCGTCAATGTCTCGTCCGCCTCCGGGAACTTCTCAAACGTCCAACGCGGGATCTTCGTCACCACATAATCAATCGTCGGCTCAAAACACGCCACCGTCTTCCCCGTCACATCATTCGACAACTCCCACAACAAATAACCCACCGCCAGCTTCGCCGCGATCTTCGCAATCGGGAAACCCGTCGCCTTGCTCGCTAGCGCACTGGACCGCGACACCCGCGGGTTCATCTCAATAACAACCACATCCCCGTTCTCAGGATTAATCCCAAACTGAATATTCGATCCCCCCGTCTCCACACCCACCGCCCGAATAATCGCACACGAAGCATCCCGCAGCCGCTGATATTCCTTATCCGTCAACGTCTGAGCCGGCGCAACCGTGATCGAGTCCCCCGTATGCACACCCATCGGATCGAAGTTCTCGATCGAACAGATAATCACCACGTTATCATCCCGATCCCGCATCACCTCCAGCTCGTATTCCTTCCAACCCAACAGCGACTGGTCGATCAATATCTGCGTGTTCATCGAGGCGTCCAACCCGCCGCGACATATCTCCGCAAACTCCTCGCGGTTGTACGCAACACCCCCCCCCGTCCCGCCTAACGTAAACGCCGGCCTTATAATCGCTGGCAAACCCACCTCATCCAATATCGCAAACGCCTCCTCCATCGTCTCCGCCACATCCGCCTTGGGACACTTCAGCCCCACCGACTCCACGATCTCCTTAAACTGCAGCCGATCCTCCGCCCGGTAGATCACCTCCCGCGTCGCACCGATCATCTCGATCCCGTGCTTCTTCAACACCCCCAGGTCGTCCAACTCGCACGCACAGTTCAACGCCGTCTGCCCCCCAAGCGTCGGCAACAACGCATCAATCTCATACGCGCCCCCCTTCTCCTTCTCAATAATCTTCGTCACCGCCTCCACCGTGATCGGCTCGATATACGTCCGATCGCTGAACTGCGGGTCCGTCATAATCGTCGCAGGATTCGAGTTCACCAGCACCACCGAAAACCCCTCCTCCTTCAACGCCTTACAAGCCTGCGTCCCCGAATAATCAAACTCACACCCCTGACCAATCACAATAGGCCCCGAACCGATGATAAGAATGGTGCGGATATCGCTACGTTTAGGCATGATTTATAGACGCGCTGGGGGTATGGAAGGTGTAATTCAGCCAAAAACAGCTAAAACCGCACCCATCTTAACGTGGCTCATTAACCAGCGAAAGGCGGTCAGAAATTGGATACCCGAAATCCCCCCGCATCTCTCCCCGTTTAGCGGCGGATCGCAGATCCGCGCGTCCCCCCTCCCCTACGAAGCACCGCGACTTGTCGCGTCCCCTTCTAAATCTGCGCCATCTGCGTAATCTGCGGATACTCCCCCCCCGGCCCCCAATCCCCACCCCCGAAACCCTAACCCCTAACCTCAACAACATCCGCCTTCATCGTCTCCAAATCCAACAGCATCACCGTACATCGATCATTCACCCACCCACAGCACTCCCCGGGATTCAAAAACAAAACCCCGCCACGCACCTCATTCACCACGGCGTGCGTGTGCCCCGTAATCACCACATCCGCGCCCACAATATCCTTTGACTTTAACCAATCTATAAAATGATGCATCACAACCGTCTTCCCCCCAACCTCCACACGCAAAGGCCCATCCACAACCCCCGGCAAAACCTTCTTCAACCCCACCTTCTCCCCATCATTATTCCCATACACACAATACACCGGCACACTAACCCGCCCCGGCGAAATCGTCTCCGCCGAAAACGGCGCTACAAAATCACCCGCATGAAATATCGCCCCCACCCCCAACCTCTCAAACATCCCCACCGCCCGCCGAAACGTAGGCAACCGATCATGCGTATCACTAATAACACCTATCTTCATAGCAATAAGTATGGGACCTCATTCAACCTAACGCAAACCAGAAGGCGTTAAACCGCGAAGGCGCAAAGAGCGCGAAGCCGATCAAGAGCTTTCCCCACAGATTAAAAATGTGGCTGGGACGATCCTCTTCTTAATCTGCGTCAATCTGTGTAGTCTGTGGGCCATCCGCCTTATCTTCCTTGCCTTCCTTCCCTTCCTTCGCCCTCTTCGCGCCTTCGCGGTCATCCCGCCCCCTTCCGACTATCATGTCCCCATGACTGACAGATTAGAACAACTCCAAACCCTCCACGCCGCCGACCCCCAAGACCCCGACATCACCTACATGATCGCCATGGAACTCATGAAGTCCGACGACCCCGCCGAGGCTTCCGGGGGAACCTCCGGGGGCATCGACTGGCTTAACAAAACCCTCGACCTCGACCCCAACTACCTCTACGCCTACTTCCAAAAAGCCAAAGCCCAAGCCGAACAAGGCAACGACGAGATCGCCAAAGCCACCCTACAACTCGGCATCGGAAAATCCAAAGCCGCCCTCGACTCCAAAGCCGTCAGTGAACTGACCGAACTGCATGATTCGATGGAGTGAAAGATCGACCACCATGCATACCGTTAGATTAATCGGATGGGATGTCGGCCTAAAGAAAATATCTCTCAATTATCTTCTGCAGGATATGACGGGAATGTCTGTTAAAGAAGCACATCGGATTGTAAATCAGTTACTCGATAACGAGACCATCGATCTTAGCTTTAATTCAGAAGCAGCCGCACAGCAGTTCATAGAGAAAGCTCGTAACCTCGGCGCACGCTGCGACAGAGGCGAATAGAAGCAGACAACCCGCAACGGCCCACCTCCCCCGCTCTTCCTCCGCGTCTCCGTGTCTCCGCGCCCTCCGTGATACACCTCCTATTTCTTGCCTTCCTTAGCATCCTCCGCGCCTTCGCGGTTCACCCCCTCCGACCGTCCCCGTGCGCACAAATCTATCGATACCCCAAAATAAAATATATCACAACACTACTGTCCCAACGTTTGAGCCGTGATTTCGTATAAGTGTTGCCAAGCGAATGATCTGCAAGAGAAGATGACCTGCATCAACTTGAACTTGCTGCGACCATCGGGCCTTTCCTTGAATACAGGAGAGGCTCATGTAC